>JALWFY010000096.1 GCA_027013815.1 Desulfohalobiaceae bacterium
AAGTCCAGCGAGTACCAGAGCAGCGCTTGCCCTGAGATCAGATGCCATTACTGGTGCTCCTTTGAGGATCTTTCCTCCTTTAATAATTGCAGTGTCCCCTGTTACTTTTATATCTGCTCCAAGTCTCATTAGCTCTAAGGCCTGCATAAATCTGTTTTCAAAAATGGTCTCTTTAATAGTGCCAGTGCCTGAAGATGTACACATAAGGGCCATAAACTGTGCCTGCATATCTGTGGGAAAGCCTGGATAGGGTTGGGTTATTATATCAATACACTTGATCGGGTCTTTTGCACTTATATTTATTTTGTCCTGATATGTGTCTATGTGCACTTCCATTTCTCTTAATTTTTCTATAATTGCATCCATTGCCCAAACAGGTGCATTGTGTACACTGATCTCTCCTCTGGTAATTGCACCAGCAATAAGATAAGTTCCAGCCTCTATCCTATCTGAAATTATGTTGTATTCTCCTCCATGAAGTTCGTTTACTCCTTGGATGCGAATAACAGAAGTGCCGTGACCTTCAATCTTTGCACCACATTTTATTAAGAAATTTCCAAGATCTACTATTTCAGGCTCTTTGGCAGCATTTTCTAAAATAGTTTCTCCTTTGGCCAAGGTGGCAGCCATAAGTAGGTTTTCAGTGCCACCAACTGTTGGGAAATCAAAGGTGATATGGGTACCTTTTAGGTCCCTGCACCTAGCATTGATATATCCCCTGTCCACTTCTATATCCGCCCCCATTTTTCTAAGGGCTTTTAAATGGAGATCCACAGGCCTAAGCCCTATTGCACAGCCCCCTGGTAATGCAACACTGGCCCTTTTGTTCCTGGCTAGTAGTGGGCCCAAGCATAGGATTGAGGCCCTCATGGTTCTAACTAGATCATATGGAGCCTCTATTCCTATTTTTTCACTAGGAGATATTATACAGGTCTTTCTCTGTTTATTGAATTCTACCCTGTGACCTAGGACCTTAAGCAGTTTTATTGTGGTCATTATATCTCGAAGATTAGGAATATTCTTGAGTATTGTTTTATTGGAGAGCAACAGTGTTGCGAACATAATAGGAAGTGCTGCGTTTTTTGATCCACTTATCTTGACTGTACCTGATAATTTAATCCCCCCTTGTATTACCAATCTATCCATTTTTACTTGACCTCGTTAATTTTTTAATATAGAAGATTTCCATCTGTGGTGGGTGTAGCTCAGGTGGTAGAGCACTTGGTTGTGGCCCAAGTGGTCGCAGGTTCAAGTCCTGTCACCCACCCTTTTTTTTATTTTTTCCTGAGTTTCCTCACATCTCCTACCCTGATAGTTAATTTTTGTTTGTCAAAGTATTCCAGCAAAGGGATTGAGTATTTTCTACTTAGGCCTGTTAGTTCTTTAAAGTCTTGTGGTCTCATCTCCTGTTTTTTTTCAAAAAATGATCGAACCCTGTTTTCTATATCCCAGATAGCTTCTTTAAAAAAATATAGGTCTTCTTTTACCTTTATTAAATCTCCCTGGTCTATTAGGATTTTTAAAATAGGGTATAGTTCTTTTCTGTCAATGCCAAGCTCCTCTGCCACCACCTTTATCCCAGGTGGGGTGAAGGCTCCTTTTTTATATTTTTCCAACACCTTTTGTTTTAATTTGGTTTGGTCTTTATTTAATGAGACCTTATGGTGGGGGAGCCTTAAGAGTTCGTCTTCAGTGCTAATTAGTTTTTTCTTGATACAGTGTTCTATTACAAAATGGACTAGTTTGGGTTTTAGATCCTTTCCCCAATCTGATATTATTTGTCCTTTTGGAAGCCCTGGGGTAGTAGGATTTTTTTTGTGAAATTCCTCAAAGTATTGGATGAGATTATTTATTAATTCCTTCAATGGCCTTGCACCAATATATATCTCTTCCTCCCTATCAAATATAAATATCTCTTGACGAGAAAGGAGGTTGTTAAGGGTATTTTTTAGTTTTTTTGAGTTTTCATTTGTAAGGATGTGGATCTCTTTTAGGCCAAGTCCACGGTATTTGGCCCTTTTTAGGTGTAATATGATTTTTTTGTCAATTGTAGAGGTAGATATATCTTTTAAGATGTCTACGTCCTTTGAATATCTTTTTATTTTTTGTGCCAAGGGATTTATAATCTCTCCACCACCAATAGTGCGCAAAGGAGAAAAAGACCTTATTACAAACCTATCTCCAAAAAGGCCTACCATTGGATGGGAAAATTTTACCTGAGCATATCCTTGTTCCCCTGGTTCTAATTTGTCTCTGTCTAAAAGATAGATCCTTGCAAGTGTTTCTATGGTACCGTGATGGAAATGGACTTCTTTTCTATTCAATATAGGTCTTGGAGAAGAAGATAGACATGAGATCTTTACATCCCATGCAAGGGATGGGAAAAGGGTATCAGGTCTAGCCAAAATTTCTCCTCTCCTTATGTCATCTACCTCTAAATTGGCAAGATTTATGGCTGTCCTTCGCCCAGATCCAACCTTTTCCACTGTTTCTCCATGGACTTGAATATGTCTTACTTTAGAGATTTTTTTGTCAGGATAGACCATGACCCTTTCACCAACTGTAATCTCTCCAGAAACCAGGGTCCCTGTGATTACTGTCCCATGTCCTTTTAAAGTAAATACCCTGTCAATTGGAAGCACAAATATATCTGAGGATTTTTTCCCTTTAATATTATTTACCATATCTAATAATGCAGTGGTAAGCGCATCTATCCCCTCTCCTGTATGGGAGGAGACAGGAATTATCGGGGCGTTTTTTAGAAAGGTATCTTTGAGATAATCCTTTACGTCCTCTATTGCCAGTTCCAAAAGTTCTTCATCTACCATGTCGATCTTGGTAATTGCTACAATACCTTGCTCAATCCCAAGTAACTTGCAGATTTCTATATGCTCTCTTGTTTGGGGCATTATCCCTTCGTCTGCAGCTACTGTGAGTAAGACAAAATCAATACCCATAGCCCCAGCTACCATGTTTTTTACAAATTTTTCATGTCCAGGTACATCTACAATGGAGAGACGGACCCCATTTGGTAGATCTAGATAGGCAAATCCAAGTTCAATGGTAATTCCCCTTTTTTTCTCATCTTTTAATCTGTCACAGTCTATTCCAGTCAATGCCTTGATCAAAGTAGTCTTTCCATGGTCAATATGCCCAGCAGTGCCCATTACTATTGACATTTTTTATTATCTCCTTGTTTAAGGCTTGGTAGTTAGTTGGGAATAACCTGATTTTATTAAAAAAACTGTTCTATAAATCTAGGTAAAAGAAAAAATACCCTTTGTAAAGTTTACAATAAAGTGGAACAAAGTTCCACTTTAGGGCTTACGCCTATTATGATGAAAAATTTTGGATTTTAAATTTTGAATTTTGGATAAATATTCATTTAAGCAAAACCAGTGAACTGTTTATTTTTTTGATTCAAAATCCAAAATCCATAATTCAAAATTATTTATAAAATTCCTTATTAAAAATGGCCTAAAAGGCCAAGATAAAGTGGAACTTTGTTCCACTTTAAGAGTCATGGATATTTTTTTCTATCACTGTCTTGACAATTTTTATTTACCATTCATATAAAGAGAAGACCTGATTTTGTGGTAATAGTCAATATTCCATCCTGGAAAAAAGAAAACCAGATTTAAAAAATTTAAGGGAGTGGTTATGCGGGACATTTTAGAAAAACAACGTACCTATGCACTAGTTGGAAGTACTGGGACAGGAAAGACCTCTCTGGCAGAAATGATATTTTACAATGTTGGTTTAATAACCCGCCTGGGTACTATTCCAAGTGGAAATACAGTCTTAGATTATGAGCCAGAAGAGATTAAAAAGGGGGGGTCTATTCAACCTGCGTTTGCTGTATATACCTGGAAGAAAAATAGACATTTTTTGATTGATACTCCAGGTGATTCAAATTTTCAGGGAGAACTCCCTTATCAACTAGTGGCAGCAGATGGGATTTTATATGTGTTGGATGCCACAGATGGGG
>JALWFY010000097.1 GCA_027013815.1 Desulfohalobiaceae bacterium
GATAAAAAGAGAGAAAAAGTTTGTAAGCTTCCATCATCTAATTGTTGTGGAACGATAAAAATTTCACTTACAGGCAAAAGTAGTAAAATAGAAAATAAAACAAAAGTTTTTAATAATACATTCGTTTCTACTTCTTTTATTTTATTTTGCAATACTAATCCCTAAAACAAATAAAGCCAATATAAAATAAGCAATTAAAGAAGCATAAAAGCGAAGTAAGACTAAGTCGTTATAAACATACTGTATAAGATGGTTGTACTTACCTAACTGTGTTAGTTTTGGGTCTATAAAAAGAGTGATGATAATAGTATTTATACCATTAAAAACAGATGACATACCTAAAATCATAGCTCTATTGTCATTATATAAAGTAAGCAATATAATGATAACTGGCCAAGCTAAATAATAAGGAATATAAGAGAGTAAAAAGATGGTATAAAGCTTTTTGAAATGTTTTGCTTTTTTTAATGTTTTGAGTTTTTTATAACCTTTTATGTCAATATTGTTGTTTTTTATGGATTTAAAAAAAGAACCATGAGTATGCATTCTATGGAGTAATATTATATATATATACTCTAATTTACTTCTGATTATATATAAAAACCATAAGAAAAATGGTATAAAAAAATAAAAATAAAGTATATCTAAAGGTGCTTTTAGCAGTGCATTTTTATCTGCAAGATAACCAAGAAGTGGCATAAACATAAAAATCAAAGCTCTGGAAACTAAAGATAAAGATGACTGAAATACAAAACCTGTACTAGGATTTCCTATCTTGTAACCACTTTTTCTTGAGATAGAAGTTGAGGCTTCTATGGACACTAACAACCCTAAAAGAATAAAAAGTAATATCGTCATCATCCTATACTTTTCCCAATAAAATAATACAACTTAGCTCTCAATACTCTTAAGAAGCCTGTTTTATGATGATGTTCATAAGCCAATATATCATATTTCTTCAAGGCATTATCGACACTATCATTTATCAAATCCATTCTTCTAAATATAGATACTTTTTTTACTTGAATATCTTGTTTGGTATTTAAAAGGTACTCTGCATATACTTGGTATTCACTAAACATAAAGTTTTGATTATTTTTAACCAAATCTGCCAGAGTTTCTATCCAACTTTTTTCACTGCTTTCTTCTATCTTATTTACAATCTCTTGTAGATATATTTTATTGAAAATCATTTGGTTTGTTATAAAAGATTTTCCATTTAACTTATGCTGTGGAAATAGTTTAGAATATAAGTTACTATATCCAACTACTGTTGGTTTATCTGTTGTAAAAAGTGTATCTTTTAAAGCTAAAGATGGTTTTATGATGGTATCTCCATCTATGATAAGAAAATCTTCACCATCAAGTGTTAAAATTGACTGATATTTTAAAAACTGCTGATAGTACCACCCAAATCTTTCTAACTTTAACTCATCTTTTAATTGATTAAAGTTCAAAATATCATTATCATCTTTTTTGATAAGATTTTTTTCATTGTATTTCGATTTTTTTGCATTGGGTGATATAAGGTAAATCTCATACTCTTTAAAGTATTTCAGTATATACTCTATGCTTTTTGAGTTTTCATCTTTACTTATTATGATAATTTTAATCATATTTACCCTTGAACAACATAGATTTATAAAGGTTGTAACACTTGTTTACTACATTGTATTTTAAACTCTCTTTTAAACTCATCACTTTTCTACTTTGAGTATCTACTTCTATGCCTTGTTTTTTTAACTTTCCTATAGCACTAGGTACCCATTTTCCTTTTACAACACCATTTATATAGGGAATGGCAGGATAATTTACACAATAAAATTTATCATACCTATTTGAACGCTCACTTCCCTTATCTTCAAACTCCCAAGCATTTTCATCTCTGTCAAGCAAATCCAATAAAACCTCTTTTTTCCAAAGTGACCAAACAGTTGCATTGCGATACTTACTATTTTTATCTTTACTTACTATTTTATCAGTTATTTTTGTATGTTGTGAATTTGATGAATATAGTTGAAAATAATCAACATCATTATCTATTACATACTCTATTAGACTTGATATATCTTTTGTCTCTATTTTCCTTGAAAGAAACAAATCATCAAATGTTAAAAGTAGATAATCCTCTTCTATCATCTCCACACTTTTATAAAGCATATCTGACCAAGACTTATCTTTACCAACTTGTAAAGTTTTAAATAGATCAGATTTATACTCTTTAAAATTAGTAGTAAGATATATTTTATAAGGACAATCTTCCCAATACTTTTTATAAGACTCCTCTAAAGGCCTCCATAAATCGGAGTATCCATCAAATGAGGATATAATGATTGCAACTTTTTTACTATTCATACTCTCTCTTTAACTTTCTTAAGATTTTTGCAGGATTACCTACAACAATACAATTTGATTCTATATCTTTCGTTACAACCGACCCAGCACCTATTATAACATTATCTCCTATGGTGACACCAGAAAGAACTATAGCTCCAGTTCCTATTTGAACATTGTTTCCAATAAAAATAGGTTTATCTATATGTGATTGATTAAATTTATCTTTATTTACATCTAAGCCTGTGCTAACTATCTTGCTTCCTGCAGAAAAAGAGACATCATTCCCAACAGTTATACCACCTCGAGCATTTATATATACCCCATCATTAATGGTTACATTATCGCCTAAAATAAGTTTTTGTGGTTTTTGCAAGTAAAAACCTCCATACATCCTAAAATGTTTACCACACTGCTTTATAACTTTTGAGACATAAAACTGTTGTATTTTAGTAAATACTTTTCTTATATAATGAAAAATTATAAAAAAGTATTGCACTTTACTTCTTTCCTTTTATATAAAATTTTTGATACCATTTAACAAACTCTTTTATGCCATCTTTTAGGTTTGTATCAGGCTTATAACCAAAATCATTTATAAGCTCACTCACATCAGCATATGTACTTACCACATCACCATCTTGCATAGGCATAAAGTTTTTTTCAGCCTTTTTACCAAGTGCATCTTCAAGTGTTTTTATAAACTCCATTAGCGCTACAGGTGCATTATTTCCAATATTGTATAACTTATATGGTGCTGATGAGCTTGAGATATCTGGGGCTTTTGGATTCCATTTTTCATTTGGCTGTGCTGGATTGTCTATCACTTTTATAATACCATCAACTATATCGTCTATATAGGTAAAATCCCTACTCATTTCACCATTGTTAAACACTTTTATCGGTCTGTCATTCATTATGGCATTGGTAAAGAGCATCGGTGCCATATCTGGTCTGCCCCATGGACCATATACTGTGAAAAATCTTAACCCAGTTGTTTGGATCCCATAAAGATGTGCATAAGTGTGTGCCATCATCTCGTTTGATTTTTTCGTAGCGGCATAAAGGCTAACAGGGTGCTCTGTTTTATCGGTTGTTTTAAAAGGTTGTGACTCATTCAAACCATATACAGAACTGCTTGACGCATAAGAAAGATTTTTGATATTGTAATTTCTACATCCTTCGAGGATATTTAAAAATCCTGCGACATTACTTTGCACATATGCATGAGGATTTTCAAGTGAATATCTCACTCCAGCTTGAGCTGCTAAGTGCATAACAGCATCTAACTTTTCTATTTTAAAAAGATTTTCCATAGCTTCTTTGTCGGCTAGGTCGATTTTATAAAAGCTATGATTATCATACTTTTTAGAAATAATTTTTTTATTCTCTTCAATCTTTTCTTTTTCTATGCCCAATTCATCCAATCTTACATATTTAAGATTTACATCATAATAATCATTAATATTATCAAGCCCAACTACTTCATCACCTCTTTCAAGAAGTTTTTTTGCTAAGTGAAATCCTATAAATCCTGCTGTTCCTGTTACTAATATTTTCATTTGATTTGCCCTTTAACTATCACTGTTAAATATATCTCTCGTAAAAACTTTCTCTTTCACATCCAATA
>JALWFY010000098.1 GCA_027013815.1 Desulfohalobiaceae bacterium
TATAAGTTTGGTTAAATATATGGAGGTGTGTTATGCTAAGTGGAATTATGGTATTGTTGGGTTTAGGAATAGTAGGTTTATTCCTATATTTTTTACAAAAAGAGCATGGTTATACAGATGATTAAATTAGGACCTTGGGGTGTCATTGTATGAGTAGTTCATTTGAATCCCTCAGGAAGAATATGGTCAGGGATCAAATCATTAAAAGGGGAATTTCTAATCCATTAGTTATACGGGCAATGGAAAAGGTCCCAAGACACATGTTTGTTTCAGAAGGGAGTATACACCGTGCATATGATGACACTCCTCTTCCAATAGGATGCGATCAGACTATTTCCCAGCCATATATAGTGGCCTATATGACCCAGGCCCTTAGGTTGGTTGGAGGAGAAAAGGTCTTGGAGATAGGTACAGGAAGTGGTTACCAAGCTGCAGTGCTTGCTGAGATAGCCCGTGAGGTATATACTGTTGAGAGGATAGAAAAATTAGCTAAACAGGCAGAAAAAAATTTGTCTTCTTTAGGTTATAAAAATGTCCATGTGAGAGTTGGAGATGGGACATTAGGGCTTGAAGAATTCTCCCCATATGATGCAATAATAGTTACCGCTGGTGGACCTAAGATTCCTGATCCCTTAATAAAACAATTAAAAGTTGGTGGAAGCTTAGTGATGCCTGTGGGGGAATACAGGTATGGACAGACCTTGGTTAGAATTACTAAAGGAGTGAACAATAAAATAAATAGGGAAGAACTAGTAGATGTGTTGTTTGTCCCATTAATTGGAGAACAAGGGTGGAAAAGGTAGATTCTATTTTGTCAAAGCTTCCCAATTTACCTGGGGTCTATTTATTTAAGGACAAAAACAGAGAAATTATATATGTAGGTAAGGCCAAGGATATAAAAAAAAGAGTGACTCAATATTTTAGAGCTAAACCTGGTTCCTTGAAGACAAGGCTTTTGGTCTCAAAAATAGATTGCATTGACTTTATCTGCACCTCATCAGAAAAAGAAGCCCTTTTATTGGAGTTTAGTTTAATAAAGAAGTATCGTCCAAAATTTAATATTGTATTAAGGGATGATAAGGCATATTTATTGTTTAAATTAGATTATAGCCATCCATATCCAAGGCTTCAATTGACCAGGAAGGTAGTGAAAAAAAATAAATGTAAATATTTTGGACCATATACTTCTGCCAATGCTGCAAGACAAACATTCAGTATCATAAACAAAATATTTCCTCTAAGAAAATGTAAGGATATTATCTTTCGCAATAGAACTAGGCCATGTCTGGAGTACCATATAAATAGATGTTTAGGACCATGTTGTATAGATGTTGATAGATCGGAATATATGACAATTGTAAAACAAGTAGAGATGTTTTTAAAGGGGAAAAATCAAAATTTAATTAAGGAATTAGAAAAAGATATGTGGGATGCTTCAAATCGATTTGAATTTGAAAAGGCAGCTATACTTCGAGATAGAATAGCAGAGATAAAAAAAACATTAGAACAACAAAGGGTGATTTTACCACAGCATGGAGATATAGATATAGTGGCAATAGAACAAGGGGAAGATGTATTGGGCATAGGTGTGTTGTTTGTTAGAAATGGGAGGATGTTGGACCATAAAACTTTTGTTTTTGCTAAGGAAAAATCTGGATTTTGGGGGGGAGAAAAAGATGATTTGGTAATGCAAGATATACTGAGGTCTTTTTTGTTTCAATTTTATTCAACACATCCCTTTGTGTCAGACGAGATAGTCCTTCCTTTTGAGTTAGAAGATAGATCCATAGAAGAATTTCTAAGGGAAAAGAAGGAGGGAACAGTTCGAATAATCTTCCCTACAAAATCCTTATACAAGGACCTTATGAGACTTGCTAGATTGAATATTTTTAAAGAACAAAGGACAAAGGACTGGTTCAGGTTAATGGGTATCTCAAAGATACTTGGTATGTCTCACATACCAAATCGTATAGAAGTAGTTGATGCCTCACATCTTGGTGGTAAAATCACCATGGTGGGACAAGTGGTGTATGAAAATGGGGATTTAAAAAAACAGGATTACAGGATATACAGGTTTTCAAATCTTGATGGCTCTATGGACGATTATCTGACATTAGGAGAATGGGCAAAGAGGAGATATAAATCTGGCCCTCCCTGGCCTGATTTATTGATAATCGATGGTGGAAAGGGCCAATTAAATGTAGTATTAAATGTATTTAAAGAGATATTTAACGTATCAGTTCCTTTTAAACTCATATCTATTGCAAAGGGCAAGGGTAGAGGTGGTGGAGACAAGGTATATGTGCCTGGTAGAAAAAATCCACTGCCTATGGCAAAGGGGTCAAAGGAACTATTGTTTATTCAGCTTTTAAGGGATAATTGTCATCGATATGTTATAGGAAACTTAAAGAAAAAGTATTCAAAATACACTATTAAAAGTTCTATTGAGGATATTACAGGGGTGGGTCCAAAGACAGCAAAACTTTTATGGAATCGTTTTAATTCATTGGAAGGTATTTTGAATGTATCTTTAGAGGATTTACAAAAAGTTTCTGGTATTGGGAGAAAGCGTGCAAAACAAATATATTCAGGGTTGCAAAAGATTAAAGAACAGGTTAAAAATTTGGAAAAATCAAAGTAAACCCCGTTAGAATGCTTGGAAAGGGCTTTAGATCCCTTTCCAAGTGGTTTATTTAGAAAATTCTCATCCCCTGTGCTTACGGATGAGATATTTTATCTAACGGTGTAAACTCTAGCCCCAAAGGATAATAGGAGATGGACATTAATTATGCAAAACCATTTATTGAAGCTACAATAAACGTACTTTCTACAATGGCCATGATCAATCCAAAGGCTCAAAAACCTTATATAAAGAAAAACAATAAGGCATTGGGAGATGTCTCAGGGGTTGTAGGATTTACTGCTGATGGTGGTAAAAAGGGTGTTATGAGTGTAAGCTTTTCAAAAAAATGTGCAGTGCAGATAGTAAAGAACTTGTTGGGGGACGATGTTCAGAATATTTTAGATGATGTTCAAGATGCAGTTGGAGAGATTACTAATATGATTTCAGGGCAGGCCAGGGCAAAATTGGCTGAAATGGGGATTACTATGAAAGGAGCAACACCAACTGTAATTATGGGTGATAATCATACAATTACTCACCTAACAAAAGACAAAATAATGGCAGTACCATTTACCACAGATTATGGGGATTTTGTAGTGGAGTTTAGTATGAGCGAATAGCGAATAAAAATAAAAAAAGGAGTTAGAATATGGGTCTAGACAAAAATATGAGGATATTGGTAGTAGATGATTTTTCAACAATGAGGAGGATAGTAAAAAACATATTAAAACAATTAGGATTTACCAATGTGGTAGATGCAGACGATGGGAGTACTGCATGGGAGATCTTAAATAAAGATAAGATTGATTTTATTATTTCTGACTGGAATATGCCCAAGATGTCAGGGATTGAGCTCTTGAGAAAGGTTAGGGCAAGTGAAGAATTTGCAGATATTCCGTTTTTAATGGTTACAGCAGAAGGTCAACAGGAGAATGTGATTGAGGCGGTTCAGGCAGGGGTATCTAATTATATTGTGAAACCATTTACCCCTGAGACCTTTGAACAAAAGATAAAAAAGATATTTGAGAAAAAATAACATGTTAAATTATAAAATGAATTTTATTTCCCTCTTGTTAATTTCTACTATCTTGTTGCCAGGGAATTGGATGGTTTTAGGTCCAGAATAATGAATTATGCACCTATCTAAGTTTATCAGGTTTGAGAACAAAGTTTGTCCTTTTCCATAATCAGAGATCATTGATTTATAAAACCTGAGACGAATAGATTGTTCCCAGGAAGTTATCTTTGCCCTGGGAACAACAATAAAATTTTCATGTTTTTTTGCGGCAGTAAAAAGTCTTTTTAGGACAGACGAAAAATATCTTTCATCTATCCTGGAAAGAAGCCAGAGATTTGCCACGGTTTTTAAAAAATTGGGGTTTTCTTCGAGTATAAGGGGGAGTAGTTTGTGCCTCACCCTATTCCTTTTATATTTTAAGTCATAATTAGACATGTCCTCATGCCATCTAATGTCTATGTCCTGTAAAAAGTCCTTTAGCTCTGATTTAGAAATAAGTAATAGAGGTCTTAATATTTTCCCCGTGTCATCTCTTGCCTTCATCCCTCCAAGGGATGGCCATCCAACTCCTCTAATAAGCCTCATTAAGATATCTTCAGCAAGGTCATTTAAATGATGTGCAGTTACAATAAAATCAGAACAGGTCTTGTTTCTAATGCCCTGTAAAAATTTATATCTAATATTTCTGGCTGCTTCTTCAATACCTATCTTACGTGTCCTGGAATATACCTGAACCTTAGATCTTCCTCCAAAAAACAGGATATTGTTTTTTTCACATATGGAGTGGACAAAATTATATTCTGTGTTGGCCTCAGGTCTCAGACCATGATTTAGGTGACAAACAGATATGGAAAATTTCATACTAGATTTTAATACATTTAATATACAAAGCATAGCCAAGGAATCTACTCCACCAGATACTGCGAGCAAGAGTTTTTTCCCTTTTAGGTCTAAATTTAACTCTTTTGAAACAAAGTTTTTTATCCTTAAACATAAATGGGAATATTTAGCGGGAAGGTCTTTTAACTTGCTTGGTAGCTTAACCATATATGTCCTAATTGACCATTTTTTTATTTAATGGGTCTGGGTAGATGATTTCTTCTAACATGTCTATTATATAATTTCTCTGGGCCTCATTGGCATATGAGATACAAGAGCACCGTATCTTGCCTGTGGCCCTAATAAGTAACTCTAACTTTATCCAATTATCCCCAATTTCTAGGGAAAATATATAAGGACCACAAGATGGTAAATGTTTTTTTTGAATAGGGGTAAGAATGTCTTCTGGGACTTCAAACCAGAATATATCTTTTATAGGGCTATGGAGCCCCATTTTTTCTAAGGAATTTTTGATATTTTTTATTTCTTCTGAAGTCAGCTCATCAATTAAATAACTTTTCACCTGTTTCCTCCCTAATAGTATTTTTGGAAGAAGTTAGCTTTAATCATTGAGGATTATTAAGTTCCTGGAGGATATTTTTTTCATTATAATTAATCACTCCCCACAGGCAAATCAAGATCGCTTCAGCTGCATTGTGGTTAATATCTTTAGGCATAGGAAGTCCAGATTTTTTTATTATTTCCTTTGCTATTTTTTTGGCCTGCTTTTTGGCCTCATAAGAATTTAGGTCAGTTATATTTAAGATTTTCTTTCTCCATTTTTCAGGGGATACAAAATATGCAGGTACATGGAATTTTTGGCTCATTTTAATCCATAGTTTTCCAATATCTCTGCTACCCTCCATTATTAAAAATTGGAGTTCTCCTTGTGTTACAATGTCTGACAAAATAGTATATATCCCCTTGCGGAGCCTTGTTCGATTACCAAAGTTATGGGATCTATACCATATGAGTCTGGCATTCACTGAAAGAAGTGCAATTCCTGTCTTGATTCCTAAATCAATTCCCAAAATAGTCTTTATAACAATCCTCCCTTTACTTAGTAAACTTAATTTGATTGGGAAAAATCCTGTTGAAAAAATTTTTATAAGATAATAAAGGATTAAGTATGAAAAAAATATTATTTTTATTGCTATGTTCCCTTACGGTTTATTCTTGTGTTTCACGACCTAGATATTATTCAAAACCTCTCCATAATACAAATATAAATTTTAATGGATACACTGAGAGGGGTATAGCTTCTTGGTATGGTCCAAAGTTCCATGGCAGACGGACTTCCGATGGAGAGATTTATAACATGTATTCTATGACTGCTGCACATAAAATACTTCCCTTTAATACAAGGGTGTTGGTTATAAACCTATATAATCACAAAAGGGTGATAGTAAGGATAAATGACAGGGGGCCATTTGTAAAAGATCGTATTATAGACCTCTCTTATGCTGCAGCAAAGGCCCTGGACATGATAAGGACAGGTACTGCACCAGTTATAATCAAGGTAATCAATACCCACCCAACAAATGATACCTATTATATACAGGTAGGCTCTTTTAAGGATGAGAAAAATGCTCTTAAAATATACTTTTTTTTAAAAAGAAAAGGGTTTCAAGGTTCAAGGGTGTTAAAGGTTACCTCTAATAGAGGTATATATTACCGTGTTCAGGCTGGAGAATTCCTTGACATAAGGCGTGCGAGATATGTGCTCTCCCATCTTGTCAAGGAATTCCCAAATGCATTCATTGTTGCTCGTTGATTTCCATTCTGAATTTGCGGGAAATACGAAAAACACAGACGTTTCTAGGGGGCAAGGTAATGGTCTCATCTGTTTGAGGATTTCTTCCCTTTCTAGCCTTTTTAAAATAGCTCTCAAATTTCCCAAAACCACTAATAAGTAATGCCCTGTCTTTTTTAATTGCATCTTTCATTATCCTTAGGAGTTCTTCCACATATTCCTTAATATCTGCCCTGTTTTGACCAGATCTTTCATAAATTTTCTCTACGATCTCTGCCTTTGTTAAGGTATTTTTACCCATCTCTTTTCTCCTATTATCTTTCTAGGTTATTAAATGTTATTTTTTATTTTATCTGCAAGGGCCATTATCTCATCATTTGAATCGTATTTTCCTTGAACTATTTTAAATAGACCATCCCCTTTAAAACGTGGTATGAGATGCCAGTGGGCATGCGGGATTACCTGACCAGCTGCTGGGAAATTGTTCATAACAACGTTTAATCCCTGGGCCCCTGTTGCCTTTAAAATCCCATTTCCTATCTTTTGCATTGCCCTTAAAATATCATTTCCTAAGTCTTCAGGTACTTCCCAGAGGTTTTCATAATGGACCTTAGGTATGATCAGGGTATGTCCTTTGGAGATTGGTGCTATGTCAAGAAAGGCAATGATTTTTTCATCCGCATATACTTGAGCACACGGTATATCGCCTTTTACTATTTTACAGAAAATACATTCATCCATGTTTTCCTCCTGTTAACAATGTTTATTTGTAAAAAATATTTAAATTATTAATGCCTTGTAAGTAGAACATATTTCAGTTATATTTTTTTTGATTTTTTAAGGATAGAGAAAAGAATATTAATATAACCTATTCTTTTTATTGTTTATTATAACTAAAATACAATAAGATTCTTTTTTGAAAAAAATCAACAAAGAGTATAAATCAAGGCGATTTTTTTTTCAAGTACCTTTTATTTTTTCTTTTTTTATGAAAAGTCATAAATTTTATTACCCAGAACCGTTGAAGGAAACAAGGACTATTATTCCAATATTTATTCCTTTTATGGGTTGTCCAAAGAGGTGTATTTATTGTTCTCAAGATATGCAGACAGGAAGTGATATTTCTACCCTAGACAGGGTATATGCACGATTTTTGGATACTCTGAAATATCTTGAAAATAGTGGTAAAAAATCTTTAGAAATTGCATTTTTTGGTGGGACGTTTACAGGTATTTCTATTAAGTGGTTGGAAAAATTTTTATATACAGCACTTGAGTTTAAACAATGTGGAATAATAGAGAAAGTACGGTGTTCCACCAGACCAGACTATATAGATTTTAATAAGTTGGAGTTATTAAAGGAACTGGGGATGGACATAATTGAATTGGGGATACAAACATTTGATAATAAAAGTCTTTTTTTGTCTAAAAGGGGATATGATAGCGATATTGCAACCCAGGCCTGTTCAATGGTAAAACAAGCTGGTTTTGAACTAGGCATTCAACTGCTCCCTGGATTACCTGGATTTTCTTCCAAGATTTGGCTTCAAGATATAAAAAATACTATTCAAATAGGACCAAAATTTGTTAGGATATACCCGTGTGTGGTCTTAAAGAGAACTGTTTTGGAAAGGATGTACTTGAATGGAGAATACAACCCCCTTGAGTTGAAAAAGTCTATTAGACTTGTTGGACTTGGGGTCTTAAAGTTGTGGAGAGAGAATATTCATGTGATCAGGATTGGTCTTCACAATGAAAAGGCCTTAGAGGAGAACATAGTAGCTGGACCATGGGATCCAGGGTATGGATCTTTGGTTAAATCTTATATCTTGTTTAAGATATTAAGTTTTTACATTATAGCCTTTAAGCAGGTGAAAAAATTTTATATCCCTTTGAAATTTAGAGGACAGATATGGGGGAGGAGGGGAATATATAGGGACGCCCTAAAAAAGATGGGCATAGGACAGGATAAAATAGAGTTTACTCCTAGGGAATATTTTGAAATCCTCTATTAATTTATATTAAACTAAAGTTCCGAAAACTGCAGTTAATATGAAAGGAGGCTAAAGGCGAAAGGCAAAAACCATTAATATAATTTTGGATGTTGAATTTTGGATTTTGGATTAATCCTTTTTTCATTCAAAATTTAGAATTTATAATTCAAAATTAAAATTAAAAAATAGCCTTTAGCCACTAGCCATTATAATGACTTAGGATTTAGAAAAAAAACGTAAATTTTTTTCACGTTTTTGGAATAAAAAACATATTTGGAGATCTAGTCTATGAAATGGTCTCATAAACATCTATTAGATATTGAACCCTTAACAAGGGAAGATATTTTTTTAATATTTGAGCTGGCACAGAGGTTTGAAGAGGTCAACCTAAGACCTATTAAAAAGGTTCCCACTCTAAAAGGGAAGACCGTTATTCTCTATTTTTCAGAACCCTCTACTAGGACAAAGACCTCCTTTGATATTGCAGCTAAGAGGCTTTCTGCAGATGTTTTTTCACTTGCAACAAAGGGTTCTAGTGAAGAGAAAGGAGAAAGCTTAAAAGACACTGTGCTCACCTTAGAGGCAATGAATCCTGATCTAATAGTTATTAGGCATAGACAGAGTGGGGCAGCTCGATTTGTGTCTACGAAAATAAAGTGCAATGTAATAAATGCAGGTGATGGATGGCATGCCCATCCTACCCAGGCCCTGTTAGACGGTTATACCTTATCTAAGGAATGGAATAATGAATTTCAAGGAAAGACCTTGCTCATTTTAGGGGATATAGCCCACAGTAGGGTAGCTCGATCTGATATTGAACTCTTTAACAAGTTGGGGACAAGGGTTAGGCTATGTGCACCAAAGACCCTTTTGCCAAGACACGTGGAGTCATGGCCAGTGGAGGTTTACTCAGATCTTGAGCGGGCTTGTGACGGGGTGGATGCAATTCAGTGCTTAAGGCTCCAGCTAGAGAGGCAAGAAGCAGGGCTATTGCCCTCACTTAGGGAATATTCCAGAGAATTTGGACTTTGTAAAAGACATTTAATCCTTGCAAATAGGGGTGTAAAGATAATGCATCCAGGGCCTATGAATAGGGGCATTGAAATAAGCTCTGAGATTGCAGATTCACGAGAGAGTCTGATACTTGACCAGGTGAATGCTGGGGTTGCCGTGAGGATGGCCCTATTACACCTTTTTTTAACTGTAAATTAGTTAAAGGTGAATTTATTATGAATTCAGAGTTAATTATATCAAATGTATATTTAGACAATGAACTTGTGGATATATATTTAAGTAAAGGAAGGATAAAAGAAATTTCTGCCCCTGGGACCCTAAGAGAAGATTTAGAGAAAGTTTCATATAATGGGGCACTATTGCTTCCATCTCTAGTAGATTGTCATGTTCATTTAAGAGACCCTGGCCAGGAGTATAAAGAAGATATATACACAGGGCTGAAGGCAGCAGTTGGTGGCGGATTTTCCCATGTATTTGCAATGGCAAATACATCTCCAGTAAATGACAATGAGTCTATAACTACTTATATGTTGGATAAGGCCAGGAAATTTTTCCCTAAGGGTCCGAATTTGTATCCCATTGCAGCCCTTACCAAGGGCCTTGAGGGTAAAGAGTTGTCTCCATTGCATGAATTAAAACAAGCTGGATGTATTGCTGTATCAAATGATGGTATCCCAGTAAAGGACAACGAGTTGTTTAGACGTGCTATGGAATATGCCCATGATGCAGGTTTACTTGTGTTGGACCACTGTGAGGATCCATATCTAGCCAAAGACAGTGCAATGAATGAAGGGAAATTAAGTGCAAGGCTAGGACTAAAGGGTCAACCTACAGTTGCAGAGGCCCTTCAGGTCTCACGGGACATACTCCTTGCCAGTTATTTAAATATTCCTATACATTTGTGCCATATTAGTTGTGAACAATCAGTGGAACTGATATATTGGGCAAAGAAAAAGGGTGTGCCAGTGACTGCAGAGACATGTCCTCACTACCTTTTGTGGGATGAATTACTGGTAGCTCAATATAACACCCTTGCAAAGGTGAATCCCCCCTTAAGGACAAGATCCGATATATTGGCCATTAGACAGGCAGTTAGAGAAGGAATCATAGATATAATAGTGACAGATCACGCTCCTCATGCAGATTTTGAAAAGGACGTTCCCTTTGCCCTTGCACCAAATGGGATAAGTGGCCTTGATACTGCGCTCTCGCTTTTATGGGAACTTGTTGTTATGGATGAGTTGAGTGTGAAGGATATTGTAAGGTGTTTGCATGATAAGCCAGGTGAGATATTTTCACTAAATATGTCGGGGATTTGTAAAGGTGGGGTTGCAAATTTTGTGGTATTTGATCCTAATTTAAGTTGGGAAGTAACTCCAAATACATTGATGTCCAAGGGGAAAAATACCCCTTGTCTTGGAAAGACCCTGAAAGGTAAAGTATTATCTCATTTTATAGATGGCAATTTGGTTTATAAATTAGAAGAAGATTAATTCTAATCCTGACTAAAAACATTTATAAGCAGAGTACATTTATCTATGGCTACTATTTTAATAGTTGATGATGACCTAAGTATTCAGGAAGTCCTTGAAATAGCCCTTGAAAATCAGGGACACAAAATAAAAACGGCCCAGGATATTGAGAAGGCCACATCCCTTCTCATGTCTGAGATGTTTGACCTAGTGATTTTGGATATAAAGCTAGGAAATGAGAATGGTTTAGAATTATTAAAGGCCATATCTAGGGAATACCCCAACCTACCTGTATTAATGATAACTGCATATGCTGACCCTAAAACCGCTGTAGAGGCAATGAAGTTAGGAGCAAAGGATTATATAGCCAAGCCCTTTGATATAGAAGAATTTTTATTAGTAGTAAAAAAGACAATAGAGAAGTCCAAGTTAGAAGAGGAAAATATATGGCTAAAAAAACAGTTAAAGAGCAAGTATGGACCCATAATTGGAGAATCTAAAGGAATGCGGGAGATCTTTTCTTTGATTCAAAAGATAGCTCCCATAAATATAAATGTATTGATTACTGGGGAATCTGGAACTGGCAAAGAGCTTATTGCCAGGGCAATCCATGAGAACAGTAAGAGAAAAGACCACTCATTTGTAGCAATTAATTGTGGGGGAGTCCCAGACGAATTGGTTGAAAGTGAACTTTTTGGGTATAGGAAGGGCGCATTTACTGGTGCTGTTCAATCAAAAAAGGGGCTGCTCCAAAAGGCAGATAAAGGGACCTTTATGTTAGATGAGGTAGGTGAGATATCTCCCCATATTCAGATTAAGTTGCTCAGATGTATTCAAGAGGGTACATTTATTCCTTTGGGAGGATTAGAAGAGATAAAGGTAGATGTGAGATTTATTGGTGCAACTAATAGAAATATTGAACAAGAGGTGGCAAGTGGGAAGTTCAGAGAAGACCTATTTTATAGGCTAAGTGGGATGATAATAAATATCCCCCCGTTAAGGGAAAGGGGAGATGATATATTACTCCTTGCTGAATATTTTTTGAATAAATTCTCTAAGGAACAGAATAAAAAAATACAGGGATTTTCAAAGGAAGCCATAGAAAAATTGAGGTCATATCATTATCCAGGGAATGTAAGGGAACTTGAGAACTTGATAGAAAGGGCAGTTGCCCTTGAGACAACCCCTTATATAACTCCATCGTCTATAATTATTTATGAGAAATCAGGAGATAGCACCTCCCAGGGAATTGATAGAATAGTGAGAGGGGAGATTAATCTAGATGCATATTTAGAAGAAATAGATAAAAAAATAATATTACAGGTCCTAGAAAGGGTCAAAGGCAATAAAAAACAGGCAGCTAAACTCCTTGGACTGAATATGAGACAATTAAGATATCGGTTAGAGAAATACGGGATCTCATGATTATTCTTTTTCTCTCCACACCCTTGCACCAAGTCCAGCAAGTTTTTTTTCCATTTCCTCATAACCCCTATCTAAATGGTATATCCTCCTAACTACAGTAGTTCCCCTTGCTGCAAGTCCAGCGAGTACCAGAGCAGCGCTTGCCCTGAGATCAGATGCCATTACTGGTGCTCCTTTGAGGATCTTTCCTCCTTTAATAATTGCAGTGTCCCCTGTTACTTTTATATCTGCTCCAAGTCTC
>JALWFY010000099.1 GCA_027013815.1 Desulfohalobiaceae bacterium
TTGCCTCTTCTTCTGTTACTCCTGTTAAAAATAATGCCAAGACAACCTCTTCTATCCCCATTTGTTTGCCATATCTTCCTGCCTGTTCTATTCCCTTTTTAAGCTTTGCCATGTTTTCAAAGCTCTTTATCTCTATTATTCCCATTTTTTCTCCACACCTTATATGCAGATCTACCTTGCCATTTCCTGTTGGAAACTCAGGTACTATAACACAATAATCACTTATTGCATTCATAAGCCAGTGATATAGATGAAAATGACCTATTGCCTCATATATGTTTAAATCACTCCTCTTTGGCATCTCCTTAAATGGCTTTAACCCTTTTTCCTTCAATCTATTCAAATAATCCCTGTATCTCTCTATTAGTGCCCTTAAATTTAACCCCTCTCCTTCAAACACATCTTCTAGTTCATCTCCTATCCTTAGGGCATATATTGGGACATCTTTGCCTATATATTTTCTTGATAATGAATTATATAGTCTTTGTTGAATAAATGGATTTGAAAATCTACATACCTTTATCTTTTTTCCCTTTAGATCCAGAGAATCTTCATAATCTATTATTCCATTCATATATAGATATGCTATTGCCTCATCATCTAAACTAAATTCTATATTCTGTTTGTTAAACAGATCTAGGACATAATCTATGTATTTACTTTGAGCCTTTTTTATTAAATTTAATACTGTATTATTCCACTCTATATGGATTGCATTGTAATATACCTCTTCCCACACATCCATATCAATAACTTTATCTTTTCCTGGATTGTATTTTTCTGTTAAGAGCTCTCCAAACCAGCATGTGAGTCCTGGCTGTCCTCTGGTGCTTTTATATACCGCTTCTATGGCTTGCTCCTCTATCTTCTGTCCGCTCTCTTCAATATATTGTTTATACAAATCTTTTACTTCATCAAAGGTAAAATTATCTACCTTCATACTCCTCTGTATATTAAATGGACTTCCCCGCTCACTCTCTACCCCAAGCACTGCCCTGACCCCTATTAGGGCAAGACCATGAAGGAGATAATTTCCCCTATTCAGGTATATATCCCTGAATCTTATTACAAGTTTATCTATCACTTTTGATGGTAAGTTATCAAATTCATCTATAAACAGGATTACAGGTTTAGAAAAAATATTATCTCTAAAAAATAGTGATTGAAACTCCTCCCAACTATGTGGTTCTTCTATTTCAAGGTTAAATGTATTTTTAAAGAGATAAGGAACTTTTTTTAAAAATATTTCAGGTTCTTCCTCTTTTTTAATATCAACTCCCTGCATACTCATCATCCCAACAATAAACTCATCCCCATATCTTTTTTCTATCTCTTTTTTTACTTCCCTCATGAGCCAGGTCTTTCCTGTTTGTCTTGGGGCCCAAAGTGTGAAATAATGACCAAACTTTTCACCAATGAGTTGCTCTATACATTCTTCAATTAATTCCCTTCTTGGCACGCAAAAATGTATCTCACAGTCAACTGGCCCATATGAAAAAAATCTCCTCATTTATTTCCACCCCCCTTTAATAGATTTTGGATTTTGAATTTTGGATTTTGGATTACTCATTTTAGATTAGACTGTAATGTTTTTATAACCTTGGTTAGAATAAAATTATAACTCTTTAATTAAATCTTCTTCCTCCATATTCTTCAATCCAAAATTCAAAATTCAAAATCCAAAATTTAAAAAGCGGTGATATATCCTGATAGTTTTATATCCTTTTAACCTCCCATATATTGTCTATAACATCTCCTGTTACTAGGGGGAATTTTTCCCCTGAGGTCAAATTCCACTTTTTTTGCCATAGCTCAGATGACAGGTCTACTGCAGATCCAATGCATTCAAGATATGGTACCCCTTTTTCAAATATAACAAAACATCCATTTATAACAGGAGCTTTTTGCATCACAAAGAACAGAGAATTTTTGTCTTTTTCTCCTTTTATCTTTAAATAAGAGTTGTCTGAGGATTTTGAGACCCTGAATTTTACAGATGATCCAGCGCTTATAGTGTCTTTATCCTTAAGTTCAACTACATCTATAGGCTTTTCGTTCACAAAGGTCTGGTTCTTTGCCTCACTATTGTGTTCAAGATATATCTTTGAGTCTTTGCACTTTATCCATGCCTGGGGAGACCTGGAAAAATGGGGATCATATACCTCAAGCACACAATTTTTACCCCTTCCAAGGGACTGAACAGGACCAGGGGCAAATCTCATGATCCTGCCATCTCCATTTATCTCAATCCCCTTAGAACTTATGGTCAAGGCTTCTGCTTTTTTGCGTGTTGATTTATTAATACAATTGAATAGGGAAGAATCTTTTAACTCCCTCACTTTTTCTACCTCTCGTCTATTTATGGCATCTTCTATCTCTGACCTATAAGATATTATTTTTTTATTTTTCATATAGTTATAACCTGCCAACAGGGCAACAAACAAAAAAGCCAATATGGAAATTAAAATAAAACCTTTTTTTATGGATTCAGGATATAGACAAAAAATAGAGTTAGAGACTTCTGCTGTGCTTAAAATTTTACCTGTTGAAAGCTCAAATAATTTTCCCTGAAGATGGAAATTTCCATTTTTGTCAAAATAATACTCTCCAGTTATAACATACTTTGCCCCAATCCCATAGCCTATGTCTGAGATGGTTTTGGGATTTAAAGCCTCACGATCGTATTCTTTATGTATTATCCTCTCCCATTTTTTATCCCTGATTATAACACTTTTTATGTGATTTTTCCCCTTTATCTCAACAATGGCCCTTTCCACTGCAAGGTCTATCTCTTTAGACAACTCTATTTCCTCATGAGAAAGTCCTCTGTGAACCTTTTTCTCTGGTGTAAATAGATAAACCACAACCCTGTCCACATCTCTATTCAATCCTCTATCTAATCGCTCAACAAATTCCTTCACTGTTTGATTTAACCTTTTAACTCTATAAGCATGCACAGGGGTATTTAATAAAAAAACACAAAAAAATTGAAAAATACTAAAAAAATATAGTAATTTTAAGTTGAACCTCATGTCCCTTTCTCCTAAAATAATTTTTGAAAAAATATTGCTATGAAACAGGAAAAAATGCAACAGGTTTGAGTTATAATAAGGCGAAGGGCTAATGGCTAATGGCGAATGGCTCCCCTTAGCCCTCAACCCTTAGCTTTTTGCCCTTAGCCTTTTGCCATTCGCCTTTAGCCTTTTATTATAAAGTGAAGGACGTAAAATATGAATATAAAATGGGCAGGAGAAAGTAATAGGGGATATGTTAGAGAAAATAACGAGGACTTTTTTTGACAGACGTTGATATGGGAGTGTGGATAATAAGCGATGGCATGGGGGGACATTCTATTGGTGAGGTTGCAAGCAAAACAGCAGTAGAGACTGTTTATAAGTGTTTGAAAGATGGTATTTCTTTATATGATTCAGTGTTATTTGCCCATGAAGAGGTAAAAAAACTCGCAGAAAATAGAGTTTTTTCAAGGCCACCTGGGGCCACTATTTGTGTTTTAAAAATAGAAGATAAAACATGGGAGTGTGTCTGGGCTGGGGATAGCAGTCTTTGGATGTGGGATGGAAGAAAACTAAAAAAATTGACTCAGGATCATACAAGGCCCTGGGATCTGGTTAGATGGGGCTCTATATCTGAAGAAGAGGCCCTAAATCACCCTGCAAAAAATGTGTTGACCAGATGTCTGGGTATGAAGGGAGAATTTGTCCCAGAAAGGATTGAAGGTAGATTTGACCCTGATAAATGTGCATTTGTGTTGACCACAGATGGGGCTATTGGTCATGAATCTCCTAAGGCAATGGAGAAGTGCTTAAAAGATGCTAAAGACCCTGAATATGCAGTAAAAAAAATAATTGCTGCAAGCCTGCACGCAGGAGGAAGAGATAATGTAACTGTTTTGGTGGTAGGATGGTGTGAGAGAAAAGGTATTTTAAAAAGAATTTTGGGTTTTTGACTATCTGTATCACAATTTACAAGTCTTGGTCTGGCCCTGATGTATCAATGAAGACCAATTATACTCCAGGTCTCCTTTAAAGTCGGCATTCTCAAATATTTTAAGGCACCTACTTCTAAGCAGATATAGTAATTGCAAAACTAAGGGCTACGAGTCCTTCCCCTTGCCCTTAGCCTTTTGTCTTTAGCCTTTCGCCTTTAGCCCTTAGCCTTCTATGCCCTTTGCCTTTGATTCTCAACAAAGGAAATGGCCCAGAACTTGCTGTCTCTCAGATATGGATATATTTGTGGTGAACTACGCCAAATTTTTGAGTTTTATATTGACCTTTATAAGGGTGAGCATTGTAGTCTTTTTGCTTCCTTTTTTTGGGGGTAAGGCTGCACCAAGTCTGATAAAGGCCGCTTTGTGTCTTGCTATGACAATTGGTCTCTGGCCGCACTTGTCCTTTGATCCCAAATATTTCCCTAATTCTGTATGGGGGCTCTTTATAATCGTGTTTGGGGAATTGATCTTGGGCATGGTACTCTCCCTTGCTATTAGATGTATTTTTTCTGCTGCACAAACAGCAGGACAGATAATTGGTTTTCAAATGGGTTTTTCTATGATGAATGTAGTAGATCCTCTAACAGGTATATCCATAGAACTTACTTCACAACTAACTTATATGGTAGCACTTTTGTTGTTTTTGTCTTTTAATGGTCATTTATTTTTACTAGCAGGTCTTGCCAAGTCCTTTGAATTGATACCCCCTGGTGCGCTTTTAATAAATCCAAAGGTCTTTCACAGTTTGGTTTATTTTTCCTCAGAGATATTTGTAATTGCAATAAAGATAGCTGCTCCAGTAATGGTTGCTGAATTACTAGTCAGTACTGGACTTGGAATAATTGCTAGGCTAGCCCCCCAGATCAATGTGTTGTTTGTAGGTTTTCCTATAAAAATAGCAATAGGTTTTTTCTTTATGGGAGTCATGTTTGATTTAACGGCCTTTTACATAAGCCATGTAGTAAATAATATGGATGTACTATTTAAATCTCTTTTAATAGTAAAGTAAATAAGGTTTTTTATTATGCCTCAAAAAGATCCAAGAAGGACTGAAAAGGCCACTCCTAGACGAAGGGAAAAAACAAGGGAAGAAGGTAATGTACCAAGGAGTGAAGAGATATCCAAGGTGGTGGTCCTGATCTCTGGAGTTATTGGACTTAGGATATTTTGTAAATTTATTTACAGGAATCTACTTGGATTGTTTAATTTTATATTCTCTAATTTTAGAATGGATATAACAAAGAGTTCTACTTATTATTTGTTACAGTATTGTATGAAAAAACTCCTTATCCTTTTTTTGCCTGTAGTATTAATTATAGCAGTGGCAAGTTATATTGCAATACGTCTTCAGATAGGACATTTGGTAACCACTAAGGTGTTTAAGATAAAATGGGAGACCTTCAATCCAGTTAAAAATTTGCAAAATAGACTTATGTCGCTTAGGACAGTTGTTGAGATTTCAAAAAATAGTTTTCAAGTATTGTTAGTTGGAATCGTTGCATATTTTGCAATAAAAGGACAAATGAAATATCTGCCCTCTCTTTTTTATGAAAATATATATGGGATTATCACTAATATGTTGTTGATTATCTATAAAGTGGCATGGATGTTATTTGTTCCACTTATAATTATAGCGATCATGCATCTGTTTTATACTAGATGGGATTATGAAGAGAATATAAAAATGACCAAACAAGAGGTAAAAGACGAACACAAACAATTATATGGCAGCCCAGAGATAAAAAGGGAACAGATGAAGAGAATGCAAAAGGTAGTTATGAGCAGGATGATGCAGGAAGTCCCAAAGGCAGATGTGATTATTACAAATCCTACCCATCTAGCAGTAGCCCTTAGATATGATATAAAGAAGGCACCTGCACCTATGGTAGTGGCAAAAGGGGCAGGTCTTATAGCCAAGAAAATCAAAGAAATAGCACAAGAACACAATATCCCAATCAAAGAGGACAGACCTTTGGCACAGGCCTTGTATAAGAATGTAGAAGTAGGAGAAACAATTCCTGAGGAGTTTTATCAGGCAGTGGCATCAGTACTGGCCAGCTTAGAGAAATTTAGAAAAAGATATGGAAAATAAAAAAGGGTTTTTGACAATCAATTGACAATAACCCTTGGTGATTTCCAAAAATTAATAAAGACGTGAGTCAAAAATATGGCAAAAGAAGCAGCTAGATTGCAATTTAATTTAACACAAATATTTAGACAAGGGGACCTACTCCTTGCAAGTGGGATTGCCCTGATCTTGTTTGTGATGTTAATCCCTTTACCTTCTATGTTTTTAGACATTATGTTGACCTTGAGTATTTCCTTTAGCATGGTGGTACTAGTGACTGCTATGTTTGTGGAATCCCCTCTGGATTTTACCGTATTTCCCTCAGTTGTGATGATTGCTACCTTATTAAGGTTGGCATTAAACGTTGCTACTACCCGTAGGATCTTGCTCTATGGCGATCAGGGATCAGCTGCTGCAGGTAAGGTTATTCAGGCGTTTGGTTTTTTTGTGGTAGGAGGAAACTATGTCATTGGTCTTGTGGTGTTTTTGATCCTGTTTGCCTTGAATAAAATGGTGATTGCAAAGGGTATGAAGAGGATTGGAGAGGTGGCAGCTAGGTTTACTTTAGATGCAATGCCAGGAAAACAAATGGCAATAGATGCAGATTTAAATGCAGGATTAATTAGTGAACAAGAGGCAAGGGAAAGGCGTGAGGCTATTAGACGTGAGGCAGATTTCTATGGGGCAATGGATGGTGCAGGTAACTTTGTTGAAGGTGATGTAAATGCAGGGATACTCATTACCTTGATAAATATTATTGGTGGTTTTTTTATAGGAATTTTTCAAAAACATATGGACTGGGTAACTGCTGCTCAAACTTATACTATATTGACAATAGGAGATGGGTTGGTCTCTATTATCCCCTCAATTATTATGTCTACTGCTGCTGGTTTTATTGTCACAAGGTCAGCAGATAAAGGGAGTTTGGGATATGAGTTGCTTGAACAGGTAACTATTAACTATAAGGCCCTGTTTATGGTGGCAGGGGTATTGGGAATTTTTGGTATGGTACCTGGATTACCTACAGTTCCCTTTTTTCTATTGGCTGGCCTAATCTCTGTGTTAGGTGTGTTGTCTAAGAGACATGCATCTATGATAAGCTTACAGGACGAGGTCAAGGAAGAAGAAAAAGAAAAAATAGAGACACCAGAAGAGGTCAAATCACTCTTACCTTTGGACATACTTTCCCTTGAAATAGGATATGGGCTTATTCCCTTAGTTGATGAAAACCAGGATGGGAATCTCCTCACAAGGATTCGTTCAATAAGGAGACAGATAGCCCTTGAGATGGGGGTAGTGATTCCTTCTATGCACGTTAGGGATAATTTAAATCTTAAACCAAACCAATACGTTGTTCAAATTAAAGGGAATCCTGTTGCAAGCGCTGAGGTATTACCTGATCATTATCTTGCAATGGACCCTGGAAGTGCAAAGAAGAAAATCAAAGGGATCCAGACAAGGGAACCTGCATTTAATCTCCCAGCAATGTGGATAACAGAAGAACAAAAAGAAGAGGCCATATTGGCTGGATATACAGTAGTAGACCCAGCTACTGTCATAGCTACCCATTTAACTGAGATCTTTAAAAGGTATTTGCATGAATTTATTGGACGTCAGGAGACCCAAGACCTACTAGATACCCTGGCAAAACGTGCTCCAAAGGCAGTTGAAGACCTTGTGCCAGGGATACTTTCCCTTGGAGTTGTGCAAAAGGTGCTTCAAAATCTTGTCAAAGAAGGGGTATCTATTAGGGATATGTTGACCATTGTGGAAACCCTAGCAGACTATGGTATGTCAACTAAAGATCCTGATCAATTAACAGAGTTTGTGAGGCAAAGGCTAGCCAGGACCGTTGTGACTCCGTATCTTGGAGAGTCTAATACATTATGGGTGATTTCCCTTGATCCAGCCCTGGAAAATCTCATCCAAGAACATTTAAGACAGACAGAAACAGGTACTTATTATCTGTCTATGTCACCCCAACTTGCCCAGAAGATAATAAATGCCATATCTGATACCTTTGAAAAGGTTGAGGTAAAAGACGGTCATCCTGTGTTACTCACAGGGATACAAATAAGGCCTCACCTTGCAAAGCTAGTTACCAGGTTTATACCCCTACTCCCAGTTATTTCCCATGGAGAGATACCGCCAGATATAAAACTTGAATCTATTGGAATAGTGAGGTTGAATAATGCAAATTAAAACCTTTAAAGGCTATTCTACCCATGAAGCCTTAAAAAGGATCAAGAAGGAAATGGGGGAGAGTGCTATTATCTTAAATAGTAGAAGTGAAGAAGTGAATGGAAAAAAGATATATACTATAATGGCAGCCAGGGACTTAGGGGTGGAACAAGACAAGCAAGAGCAGGAAAAGAGGGCTATTGATAATGTTGAAAATAATGAGGTAGAAGAGAGGTGGTATCAGGAATGGAAGTATTTTAAAGAACAAATCTATTCATTGATCAAAGATTCTTTGGATATTCCCTCCCTGTCATCTAGGCAGAAGACAGCCATCAGACACCTGGAAATGGAAGGGGTGGGCCAGGATTTTATAATGAACCTCCTAGTCCTATTAAAGAGGAATGGAAGGTCTTTTATGAATATATTGAATAATATGATTAAGGTTATTCCATTTGATAGCCCAAAGTTCTCTGATAATTGTCACATTATGGTGGGACCACATGGGGTTGGAAAGACCGCCACTATATTAAAGCTTGCCTTGAAATACAAGAGGGAAAATAAGGGAGCCAGGATATGTCTAGTGAATGTAGATGGTTATCAGGGAAAGGGCAAGTTACTTTTAAAACACTATGCAGAACTTTCGGATTTTGAGTATAAGGAGATACATGGTTTAAAAGATGTAGCTGCCTTGCTCAGTGAAGCAAGTGAGTACGATAGGATATTTATAGATACCCCAGGTCTAAAAAGGGGCATGCATCTTGATTTGTGGTGGGAGAACTCACCTTTGAAATTAATAGAAAATTGTCATGTACACCTCGTGCTCAGCCCTGTGTATTCTAGGGAACAGGTGGATTATTATCTGTCTATGTTTTTATGTGACAGGCTATCTAGTCTTATATGGACAAAATTAGACGAGGCATGTATTTATGGAACCATGTTATATACGGGATTTACGACCCAAATACCAATTTCTCTTTTTACTTATGGCGCTACTTTGAAGAATTCCATAGTGGTAGCAAGTGGACCTCTGTTGTGGAATCTGGTGTTTAAACACAAACTGCCATGTTAATTACAATATTTACCTATTTCCTATTTGCCCTTTGTTTTTTGACAAACTTAGATTAAAGACTAAAATTAATTAATGGCCCTTTTTAATATATCTCTATAAGTGATTTTCCCAAGGTTAACTACTTGCAAAGAGTCAGACAAGGAGGACTTTTAAGTGAATTACCAGTATGCTTATTCATCTTCTGAAAACAATCTTCCCTTAAATGGTCCTGTGGTGTGTAGTATAACGTCAGGAAAGGGAGGCGTTGGAAAGACCAATCTATCCGTTAATATTGCGTATTTACTTGGCCAAAAAGGCTACAAGACCATGTTGTTGGATGCAGATCTAGGACTGGGGAATGTGGACGTGTTGCTTGGGCTCAACCCAAGATTTAATATATTCCATTTGTTGTCCAATGAGGTAAAATTAAAGAATATTATCTATAAGACCAAATATAATTTTAATATCCTGCCAGCCCCCTCAGGTGTGTGCGATTTACTCTCTCTTTCCCCTGGTCAGAAACTTGAATTCTTAGAGGCCATGGATTCCTTAGAAGACGAAGTAGACTTTTTTTTAGTGGATACAGGGGCAGGTATAAATGATAATGTGTTATATTTTAATATGGCTGCCCAACATAGGATAATAGTCTTGACACCTGAGCCTACCTCACTCACAGATAGTTATGCCTTGATTAAGGTCTTGCATTTAGATCATAAAATCAATAAGTTTTATATTATAGTCAATCTTTGCAGGGATTATAAAAATGCAAAGGATACCTTTAAAAGACTCTACCTTGCTTGTGATCATTTTCTAAAGGGTGTATCTTTGAATCTCTTGGGATATGTGCCAAGGGATATGAATGTGAGGCATTCAGTAACAGAGCAGGTCCCCTTTTGTTATAGGTATCCTGATACCTTGGCTACAAAGAGTTTAAAATCTATAGTAACTAATTTAGAGACCTTTAAAAATTATAAGATGGAGCTTGATGGCAACATTAAATTCTTTTGGAAAAAACTCCTATTCCTCGGGCAATAGTAAAATATCTGATTATTTAAGAGGAATATCCAAATGGAAAGAGATAGATAAGTCTTCTCAGGAAGAGATAATAAAGTCCCTTATTACCAAGGTGAAGATTATTGCCCATAGGATGAAAAACAAGCTTCCCTCTATCATAGAACTAGAAGATCTTATTTCTGCTGGGTGTGTTGGACTGATGGAGGGGCTTTCTAATTTTGATCCTTCACATAATGTAAAACTTGAGACATTTGTAGAAAACCGTATTAAAGGGGCAATGTTAGATGAATTGAGACGACAGGATTGGTTAAGCAGGGGATTTAGAAAAAATATCAAAATAGTTGAACTGGCCAAAAGGACATTAGAACAAAAGGTTGGTAGAGAACCCAATTTAGATGAAATTATAGAAGAAACAGGATTAAAACCCACGGAGGTAGAACATTGCCTTGAGATAATAAACAATAATTTATTAGTAGAATTAGATGTCATTAGTCAACTCCAGAGTTATAATGGACCAACAAATGGCCCTTTTGATATTTTGGTCAAAAAGGAATTTGTGTCTAGACTTAGTCAATATATTAATCAACTTACAGAAAAAGAACAGTTGGTCTTGTCCCTGTATTATGTGGAAGAACTCACTATGAAAGAAATAGCCGAGACATTGGATATTAGTGAGGGAAGGGTGTCTCAGCTACATTCTCAGGCAATAAAAAAGCTTAAGATAAGGATGAAGGATATAGAGGAATAGCATGGCAGATAAAGAAAAGGAACTGGTTGAATTAGATGCAAAAGAAGTGGATTCTGATATAGAGAAAGAGGGAGTGGATATTGATTCAAATACCCCTAAGCCAAAAGAGGAGCAAAAAGTTGAACTGGATCTAGACGATGCCCCTTTTTTGGAAGAAGAGGAGGATGAAGAAAAAGAACCAGAAAAAGAAGAAAAAGTAGATGAAGAAATAGAGGAGGAAAAGGAGACAGAGGAGGAAAAAGAAGAACCTCCTAAAAAAAAGAAAAAAATAATACTTATTGCTATAATAGCCCTTGTAGGCTTGCTTTGTGTTGCCCTGATTTTTTTCTTTATAAGAGGGGGAAAGAAAGAGGAAGAAAAGAAAAAATTACCTCCAAAATCAGTTGCTGTAAAAGAAAAACCCCCTCCTCCTAAACCAAAGACATTTCAGTTGGCACTGCGTCCATTTTGGATAGATTATAAAATTAAAAATGGGCATAGATATCTACACCTTAGCTTGCTTGTGGAATATACAGATGGGAGATTGAATTGGGAGTTCAGGAGAAAGGGGATAGTGATTAGAGATGCAATTTATTATTATTTAAAAAACAAGGATTTTAGTTTTTTTCTAGACAAAAGGAATCTTTCTGTTTTAAAAAAAGAAATAATGACTATAATAGATCAGTATCTAGTTTATGGTAAGATAAAAAGGATATATTTACAAAACTATTTAATTGAATAGGTAAAATGGTGGATTATGCCTGGGAACTTTGATTTTTCAGTCCTTATATCCCAGGTCCCTAGGGTACAAAAGATACATGGAGATATTCAACAGGCTCCACTCTCTAATCAAGAGAGCCTCCAAAGAGAGGTTGAAAAAAAACAGGAAAGAGAACATTCTGAGGTGGAATCTTCTTCCAAGGGCAGTGGATCTGATAAAGTTGGGGATAGTGGAGAAAAGGGGGGTAGTCGGGGACAAGGGGATAATAAAAGGAGAAAAGGAAAAGAAGAACAAGAGCAGGGTGTTAAAGCTGGATCAACGGGTGGTCATCTAATAGATATAGAGGTTTAGGGGGAGAATGGATACTTCTAGTTGGATATTGGTTTTTTCAAGTGTGGTTGAGATTATATTGTTGGTAGTGGTTATAGTGCTATTTCAACGGTTAAAGCGTTCAGAAGATTTTATTTTAAGGCTAAAAAAATCTCAAAAAGAACTTTTAGACAAATTGTCATTTAACGCCCAAATAGAAAAAGAATTAGTTAGAAGTTTTGAAGAGAGACAGAGGGAGCTTAGTGTACTGGATTCCAAACTGTCAGAAAAGATAAAACATGTAGAATCTTTGATAAAACAAATAAATGAATTTTCATCTTCCCCAAAGGTACTTAGGGAGATAATCTTAAAGGGGCATGGAAGGGGTGAATCTAAGGAGGCCTTGAGCAAAAGGACAGGGCTTAGCATGGAAGAAATAGAATGGATCCTTGAACAGGAAGAGCTATGAGGGTTAATCGCAGACAAAGGTCTTCAAACCTGATCTATTTTTCTCCAGATGATGAACGAGTCAGTAAATTTAGAAAAAGGTTCAAAGTGGGGGACAAAATAAAGGCAAAAATATTAGAAATAATTGGCGAAAATCGCGCTATTATTTTAGTAGACGGCGTAAAACTTATAGCCTATTTAAAGGAACATCTTTCAAGCGGAGGTGTTATTTACCTGGAAGTAAAACAATTATATCCCCATATTATCCTAAAACAATCTAAAGAGAATAAGGGACTTAGTTTATATATTTGAAGTATGCCTGATTTTTTAATCTCACCTAAAAATCCCTGGCTTGCTCCCCTTGCAGGTTTTAGTGACTTACCTTTTAGGCTTTTATGTAGAAAGTATGGATGTGATGTGGCTGAAACTGAGATGGTGAGTGCAAAGGGTCTATTCTACAACCTTGAACAAAATCTAAAATATATTTCCACCACAAAAGAGGACAATCCTTTAATAGTACAGATCTTTGGTAGTGATGCAAAGATTATTAGACGAGCAGTTGAGAATCTAAGGGATCGTGGCTATAGATATTTTGATTTAAATGCAGGATGTCCAGTTAAAAAGGTCACAAAGACAGGGGCAGGTGCAGCACTTTTAAAAGATGTCTTGAATCTAGCACACATTCTAGAAGAAATGGCGTATGTTGCAGGTAGCAAAAATATAGGAGTAAAAATAAGGTTGGGATGGAATAGTGATAGCCTTGTTTATTTAGAAATAGGACGTATAGTTGAAAGATTGGATATTGGTTGGCTGACCCTTCATCCAAGATATGCAAAACAGGGTTTTTCTGGACATGCAAATTGGGATTATATAAAGGAATTAAAGGAATATATAAATGTCCCTATTATAGCTAGTGGTGATTTGTTTACTCCAGAAGATGGGATAAAGTGTATTGAATATACTGGGGCGGATTCTTTGATGTTCGCTAGGGGCGCATTGAAAAATCCTGTGATATTTGCGCAATATAAAGGGTGTTATAAAAATAGATCAATTAGTGATCTAAATGGATATGAAAGGATACAGCTCATTAGAGATCATATGGATCTTATTAGAAAGTATGGAGGAGAAAAGAACCCTTTTTTTAAGATGAGGGGTATACTCAGTAGATATATTAGAGGATATTATAGGTCTAAGTTTTTTCGGGAAAAGGCAGTTAAGGTATCTTCATGGGAAGATATTGAATCTTTAATCCACTTGTTGGAGGAAGAAGTTAGATGAGAATAATTCGAGGGAAGAGGGCAGGATTTTGTATGGGAGTAGCCTTGGCTTTAAAGAAATTAGATCAAGCCATAAAGAGATATAGAGATTATAAAAAAATATATACTTTTGGTCCTATTATTCATAATCCACAGGTCATTAATTTGTATAGAGAAAAAGGGGTAATCCCTACTGAGAATATATCTATAATTCAGCCTGGAGATGTGGTCATAATAAGGGCCCATGGAGTGCCAGTGCAAGAATACAAGAAAATAGAGGATAGGAGAGCACATATAATAGATGCCACTTGTCCAAAGGTAAAAAAGGCACAAAAATTAATAGAAGATTATTCAAAAGATGCCACCTTGCTTTTGTTTGGAGAAAAAGATCATCCAGAGGTAAAGGGGTTACTCAGCCATGCCCAAGGTAAAGGTCTGGTTTTTTCTTCTATTAATGAACTAATGTCCGTAGAATTAGATAAAAATCAAAGATATTTTCTGGCATCTCAAACTACCCAGGATAGGGAGGAATTTTCAAAAATAGTAGAATTTTTGTTAAGGGAGTTTGGGAAAAATTTTCCCATTCTGGATACCATTTGTGATGCCACAAGACTTAGGCAACAAGAGGCTATAGATATTGCCAAAAAGAGTGATATAGTTATTGTAATTGGTGGATATAACAGTGGAAACACAAGGCGACTAGCTCAGGTGGTGCAGGGGGTTGGTAGGGTATATTATCACATCGAGACGTTGAGGGATTTGCCTAAAGAGGTATTAAAAGGAGCTGAAACCATAGGGATTACAGCAGGTGCCTCTACCCCTGATTACCTAATAGATGAGGTAGAACATGCTATCTTGGATCTAAGTAATTAATTTTTCTCCTCCTTGTGGCATGTTATTTGATAGTAGATACACAAGGAGGAGATTATGAAATTTTTTCCTACCAATATAAATTTAAATATCCTTTCTAAAAAAGGACCTCAACTTCTAAAGTCAAATAAAGGTGTAATAAAATGTCCATTTGATAATATATTAAATTTAATTGTGAATGGGCATGTAAAATTAACCCCCCTTTCATCTAATAAAGATAATAACAAAGGATCCTCTGAGGGATCTCTATTAATACTGACCTTGCTCGTTATAAGACTTGTGGATGCCAATAAGTTATCGTCTTTAAAATTGAATATGAAAAATAACAAGGGTAATAAGCTAGAGATGTCCTTGATGGAGATTTTTAAACAAAATAAAAGCATTGATATGATTTTAAATGGGTTCAATAAACTTATACAACACTCTCCAAGGGCCCGGCAGCTAGTAGAAAAACTATCCAATTTATTAAAAAAACAAGACCCTAAATTTCAAAAGAGACTTAATAATCTTATTGAAAGAGATCTAATGAATATTAAATATAGCAACAAAAAATCCATTAAAGATATAAATCTATCTGATTTAGCTAAAGTGAATTTAGAACCACGATTATTAAAAAAAGAAAATAATAATATACATTTTAAATTATTACAAAACATAGAATTTGAATCACTACAAAACATAAAACATATATTAAATGACATAGATCAATATATTAGAGAACATTATTCTACCAAAGAATTAAAGAATATAAAGAAATTGATAGACAAATTAATTAATGAATTTAATCAGAACAAAGATATTATATCTACTGATTTAGAAAAGGCAAAAATTGATATAAAAAATGGTATAAAGGATAATGGATGTGAAAAAATAAATAAAGAAAATAAAAAATTTTTTAATAATATGATTGATTTAAAAAATTATAGTGAGCAACACAATATAAAAGTCTATCGTATAATGGATAAGAATTTTGTGAACACAAATAAATCTTTAAATAAGGTTATGGATAAAAATATTGGCAATAAATTTTCAAATAAAAATACATCTGATTCTAATAATACACCCCATGACAAAGACACAGTCATAAAAAAACAGGATATAAATATTAAATATTTTGAAGATAACATATTAAACAATATGTTAAATAATAAAGTACAGGATTTTAATTTAGAGATGCCAAGACTGAAGTTTAGGGATCAGGTATTGGAACAAATACAAAATGGGATATTGAGGAATCTAGGAGAAGGGAAAAGAGAGATCTCCCTTAGACTTCGTCCTCCTGAGCTAGGTGCTATGAAGATCATACTTCAAGTACAGGGCAAGGATGTGTCTGTGGTAATAAGGACAGAGAATCATGAGGTGGCAAATACTTTAAACCAACATATTGCCAATTTTGAAAAATCCTTGGAACATCAAGGTCTTAAATTAGTAAGGATTGAGGTTAGAAATGACCTAGGGGGTGGACATGAGAATAGCTGGGCAGGGTTTCATGGTTTTAAAGGAGATCCAAATAATCAGGGTTCAAAGAGGCGTGGAAGGAGTTTTTTTAAATTGGATATGATTGGTGAAAGAGATATCGAGGGTTTGGAAGCAAGGGGTGTTGGAAGGAATAATTTTCTGACCAAGAATGGTTTATATGTAGTAGCTTAAAGGAGGAGAAGAACCGTGAATTTGGGTTATATAGGAAAAGACCAACTACTAGGAAGGGCAGAGACAGATTTTAAAAAGGAAGAGAAACACACAGGGACCCAGAGTAAATTGGGAAGGGATGCATTTTTGAAATTATTGGTTACTCAACTTAAATATCAGGATCCAACTAGTCCTATGGACGATAAAGAGATGACTGCACAGCTAGCACAGTTTAGTAGCCTGGAATCTTTAAATAATATAGATAAGGGGATAGAAGATATTTCTTCTAAACTCGATGATAAGTCTATTTTTTCAGGAATAAATTTTCTCAATACAGAGATAAAGGCCCCAGGTCATGAAATTTCCAAACAAGGGAAAGATATTTCCAATGTTACTTATACATTAAAAGGAGATACAGCCAGGACTTATGTGAATATCTTTGATCAGTCAGGAAATATATTGAATACTGTGGAACTAGGGCCCAAAAAGGCAGGTTCTTATAGTTTTACTTGGGATGGAAAGGATTTTAATGGGAATAAGGCACCAGATGGGAAATACGTAGTTTCCTTTGGAGGAGAAGACAAAAATGGTAAATCAGTGCTTATTGATACTCAGGTGTATGGGAAGGTAGTCGCTATAACTAAACGGGATAATAATATATATCTTAGACTGGCTGATGGAAGAGAGATAGCTATGGATCAGGTATCTGATGTAAGCACGTCAGATAATCATCAATAAAAATAAAAAGGAGGCAAACCATGTCTTTGGGAGGAGCCTTATATTCTGGTACCAGTGGACTCAAGGTACATGGAGAAAAGATGAATGTAATAGGCAATAATCTTGCCAATGTGAGTACTATAGGGTTTAAAGCAAGTAGGATGGATTTTGAGGATGCATTATATCAATCAGTTACTACAGCCTCTGGTGCGGATCAAGTAGGGAGGGGCGCTGCTATAGGAACGATTCTAACTGATTTTTCTCAAGGATCTATGGAATCTACAAATGTATCCACTGACCTGGCTATTGGAGGAAAGGGTTTTTTTATAGTTTCTCCAAAGGGAGAAGATTTGGAATATTATACCAGGGCAGGGAATTTCAGATTTGATAAAGAGGGTTATTTGGTGGATCCCCATGGATATGTGTTGCAAGGTTGGCGAGTTGAATCTGAGAACAAGGCCCAGGCTGCATCAAGTACTTCATCTGCGAGTCAAGCAGGGACCTCTGTTCGTACAGTGGGTTCTTATGGAGATATAAGATTAGAGAATTTTCAATCTCCACCCCAGGCTACTCAATATGTTCAGATTATAGCCAATCTGAATTCACAGAGTGAAGACAAGGCAGTGAGTTCAACAGATCCTTTTTTCTCCATGTATTCTTACTGGGACTCTAATTCTTCCAAGCCCCTAGGAGACAACTTATATTCTTATCAAACTACTTTAAAGGTATATGATGAAAACGGTTCTCCCCATGACCTTACAATATATTTTGACAAGGTAGATAGTCATGCAACAAATACTACTTCAGGATACCAATATTGGGAATATATGGTCACTGTGCCCCCTGATGATGACAACAGGCTTTTTTGGCAAAATGCTACCGACACGACCAAAAAAGGTGTTCTTATGATAGGAAACTTGACCTTTGATAGTTCAGGACATCTAATAAGACAGTCTGCCTTTACTATAAAGGACAATGACACTACTACTCCTGATACCATTGATTTAACAGATCCCAATAATCCAGGAGACTTGTCTAATTGGCAACCAGCGGACTTTAATATAGAAGGTTATCCAATACTCACTGCAAATTTTTTGGGGAATGCTGGGGCTGATGCCACTAATATGACCAATGCAAAGAATGTAGCTATAGACTTTGGTGCCTATAGCCAGTCACTTAGTTGGCAAAATGCCCCTGCTAATGCCAGTGTAATTGGTACTGATGCCAGTCAGCTACCAACGTTTGGAGACATGAAGAGTGGGGCACTTTCTGTTACTAGTTATAGTAGCCCTTCAACTACTTATACACAATCGCAAGATGGTTATCCTGCAGGAGACCTTGAGTCCATAGCAGTGAGTAGGGATGGGGTTATTACAGGACATTATTCCAATGGGCAGGTATTAGAACTTTATGCCCTTACCCTGGCAAATTTCAATAATACAGAAGGATTGAGACGGGAAGGAGGAAATTTATTCATAGAAACAAGGGATTCAGGTACTGCTTTAACTGGGCTCCCTGGCGCAGCAGGTCTTGGTACGATTTCTTCTAATTCATTGGAGCAATCTAACGTTGATATGGCTGAGGAATTTGTAAAGATGATAACTACCCAAAAGGGTTTTCAAGCAAATAGCCGTACCATTACCACAACAAATAGCCTGTTAGATGAGGTTATAAGGCTTATAAGATAGGCCTTTTCTTGACAAGGAGTCTATATTAGCTTAGATATAAATCCAATGCGCCAGTAGCTCAGGAGGATAGAGCGTTGGACTACGAATCCAAAGGCCGGGGGTTCAAATCCTCCCTGGCGCATTAAAATTTTAAAAAGTTCCCAATCAAGTTCCTGGTTGGGAACTTTTTATTTTGGGATTTTGTCCTTGTCTTCTTTTTTATTAATGGTTATTTTTTTTCCTTATATGAATAACAATGAGATACAAAAAAATATAGTCCTAAAAAAAAGATTAGAAGATTTTCAAGTACATGAGGTTGTAGATTTTGATATCCAAGAAACAGGGAATTTTGGGGTATATGTTTTAAAAAAGTGGGGCACCACTACCTGGGATGTAGTAAATGATATAAAGAAAAGGATTAGAAGGACATATAGGGATATATCTTTTGTTGGTATCAAGGATAAACACGCTATTACTACACAATATATAACTATTTTAAACGGTCCAAAGAAAAATCTAAGGGCCAAAAATTATATCTTAGAGTATATGGGCCAGTCTGATGGTCCTATTCAAAGGACACACCTTAGGGGAAATAGGTTTAAGATAAAGGTAGAAGTAAAAGGAGGGATACCTGTTAATTGGGTGTATGAACATGGGGACATGATCTCTCAATATGGGGTGGCGAATTACTATGATGATCAGAGGTTTGCCTCTGTAGATAAGGATGCAAGGTTCCCAATAAGGGAATTGATTTTAAAGAGATATGAAAAGGCACTTTATTATATTTTAGCGCAATCTTCTTATGGTGAGGCTAGGAAGACCAAAAGATTTAGGAGTTTTTTGCAAAAAAATTGGGGCTCTTTCTCGGAATGTGTTAAGCTCTCCCCTCCTGGGTGGGAAAAAAACGTCTTGACCTTGCTTGCAACTAAAAAGTCCTCTAATACCACATATAAAAAGGCACTATCAATGGTGCATAAAGAATATTTATTTTTTTTGTGTAATTCCTATCAGTCCTATTTATGGAACAAGGTGGTTTTGGAATTTTTGGAGTCATTGGGAGTTATCTCTTTGAGATTAAATGGAAAGGTATGTGATTTTGGATTTTATTTAACCCTTGATAAAGATACATTTAATTCTTTAAAACAAACCCATATACCTTTACCTGGCCCAAAGATTGATGTAGAGGAACCTCTTAAGGATTTTTTTATAATATACTAAAAAAAGAAGGGATTTCATGTATTGAACTGTTTAGGACCAGGATACCTGGGGCAGTATTTAAATCAAGTCTAAGGCCAATAATAGTATTTCCTAAAATCTATTCTTTAAAACCAGTAGGCATGGGGAAATGGGTATGTGAGTTTTTTCTTCCAAAGGGGGCCTATGCAACACTCATAATCAAGCGGATTTTTGGATTATATGGAGGTATAAATGTCTGAAAAATATAGTGTACTTATTGTAGAGAAGGATAGGAAGGTCTGTGGGCAACTTATAGACTTTTTAGAGAGCGAAGGCGATTTTCATATAATTAAGGTGATGCATTCAGGGACAGGGGTTGAAGATATTTGTAAGTCAACAAAAATACACCTCATATTATTAGGGACTTCTATAGAAGAGAGCACTAAGCAGGGTATAAACTTTGCCAGGTTATTGTTTAAATTATACGGGATCCCTGTTGTATTTATTGCATCTTCAAAGGAAAAGGATCATATAAAAAGATTTGCCTTGGATTCATATGGATATATTGTAAAACCATTTTCTCGAGATCAACTACTTTCCAGTGTCTATCTTGCCCTTCAAAAGGCAAGGCTTGAGAAAAGGCTACTAGAGGCACAAAAGTTAAGGGCACTTAGTATATTTGCTGCAGGGGTAGCCCATGATTTTAATAATATATTAGGAGCAATTATCGGGTATAGTGAGTTGATCAAGCTAAAGACTGGGGGAAATGACCAGGTAGGAAAATATGTGAATTTGATTTTAAAGGCGTGTATGCGAGGAAAACAGTTGATTGATCATTTGATGACCTTTAGTAGGCAGTTTGATCATACCAAAAAGTACAGTTTTCCCCTTCATATAATTTTAAAAGAGACCATAAAGTATGTTAAATCAGAGATGTTTGAAGATGTCTTGATATCAGAGGATATTATCAAAGAGGGAGACCTTATTTCAGCAGATCCATCTAAGGTCCATCAATTATGTCTTAATTTGTTGGTAAATGCATGTGAGGCTGTAAAAGGCATTAATGGTAGTGTGGCAGTTTCTCTAAAAAGGGAGAAGTGCCCTGTTACTATGGAAGACTTATTAGATTCACAGGAGTGTTTAGTTTTAGAGATAAAAGATACTGGGGAAGGCATGGACGAGGATGTAAGGGAAAGGATATTTGAGCCTTTTTTTAGTACAAAACAAGGGGCAACTGGGCTAGGACTTTCCGTGGTCCACGGGATAGTTACTGAGATTGGGGGAGAGATTTTTGTGGATTCAAAACCAGGAAAAGGGACTATTGTGAGGGTTATTTTGCCTGTGGCACAAGAAGGAGAAGCTTTATATTAAAAGGGAGACTTTGTTATGAAACAACAACTAGAGGTTCCACCAAATTTTATAAAGAATATTATAATTCAAGACCTAAGTAATAATAGGGTAAAAGAGATAGTAACTAGATTTCCCCCAGAACCAAATGGCTATCTCCACATTGGCCATGCCAAGTCAATATGCTTAAATTTTGGTTTAGCAAAAGAGTTCAATGGGAGGTGTCACCTTAGGTTTGATGACACCAACCCCCTAAAAGAGGATGAGAAATATGTAAGTTCCATAAAGCAGGATGTAAGGTGGCTGGGATTTGACTGGGGAGAACACCTCTATTTTGCATCTGATTATTTTGAAAAATTATTTGAATTTGCTGTGGAATTAATAAAGAGAAAAAAGGCCTATGTATGCGACCTATCTCCTGAAGAGATTAGAAGGTACAGGGGTTCTTTAACAGAACCAGGGGTTGAAAGCCCTTATAGGGATAGGTCAGTGGAAGAAAATTTGGACCTCTTTTTTAGGATGAAGGCAGGGGAGTTTGAAGAAGGTTCAAAGGTACTTAGGGCAAAAATAGATATGAGTTCCCCCAATATTAATATGAGGGATCCTGTTATCTATAGGATAATGAAGGTAGTCCATCACAGGACAGGGGATAAATGGTGTATATATCCTACCTATGACTTTGCCCATTGTTTGAGTGATGCCATAGAAGGAATTACACATTCTCTATGCTCTCAGGAATTTGAAGACCACAGGCCCTTATATGACTGGTTTGTAAATGAATTAATAGATAATGAGCCAAAACCAAAACAAATAGAGTTTGCCAGGTTGAATCTCAGTTATACTGTGCTCAGTAAGAGAAAACTTATCCAACTGGTGGAACAAGGATATGTCTCAGGGTGGAATGATCCACGACTTCCAACCTTGGCAGGGCTTAGGAGGAGGGGATATACCCCAAGGTCAATTAGGAGATTCTGTGAATTAATTGGTGTTGGTAAGAGTGATTCTATGGTGGACATTGGGGTGTTAGAATATGCTGTAAGGGAGGATTTAAATAAAAGGGCAGAGAGGAGAATGGGGGTATTGGACCCAGTTAAAGTGACAATAATTAATTATCCTAAGGACAAAGAAGAGTTTTTAGAGGCAATTAATAATCCAGAAGATCTGTCAAAGGGTACAAGGCAGGTCCCTTTTTGCAGGGAGCTGTACATTGAACGCGAAGATTTTATGGAAGATCCTCCAAAAAAGTTTTTTAGGCTTGCCCCAGGAAGGGAAGTGAGGCTTAGGTATGCATATTTTATTAAGTGCATTGATGTTAAAAAAGATCCAGAGGGTAATATTGAGGAGATCATATGCGAGTATGACCCAGAAACAAAAGGGGGAAACTCGCCTGATGGGAGAAAGGTAAAGGCAACCCTTCACTGGGTCTCAGCAAGACATTGCATAGAGGCTGAGGTTAGGATGTATGATAGGCTCTTTATCAAACCCGATCCCACTGGGGATGAAAAAAATGGTATTGATTTTAAGACATATCTCAATCCAGATTCCCTGATGATTATAAAGGAATGTAAACTAGAACCTAGTTTAAATAAGGTATCTATAGGCGACAAGTTCCAATTAGAGAGAAAGGGATATTTTTGTGTAGACCCAGATTCTAAGCCTAATTCATTGATTTTTAACTTAATAGTCCCTTTAAGGGATAAGTGGGCAAGGATTGCAGCAAAGAAATAGAGAGGCTCATGTTTTTCTTGATGAGTGTTAGATTATTTGATAGTTAACGACTTTCTTTTGAGTAATGTATATCAAACTGAAGTTTCGAAAATTGCAGGTTAACATGAAAGACGGCTAAAGGCACATGAGGCAAAAGGCTAAAGGTATATAGGGCAAGATGCGAATTCTTTCCTTTAGCCATTAGCCATTATATATAATGACTTAGGATTTAGAAAAAACGTAAATTTTTTTCACATTTTTGAAATAAAAAGCATATAAAAAGGGGGATGGTTATGAAAAAATTATTGATTGGAGCTGTGTGTTTTGTTTTTTTGTTGGCCTCAAATAGTTTTGCAGGGGAAAAGACTTATATAAATGGTATTGATGCTAATTTCCCGCCTTTTTCCTATGTGGACAAAAATGGTAATCCAACTGGATTTGATGTACAGGCCATAAATTGGATAGCCAAAAAGATGGGATTTAAGGTAATACATAAGCCTATGGATTGGGATGGGATAATACCCAATCTCCTTGCAAAAAAGATCGATATGATTGCAGCAGGAATGAGTATTACCCCTGAGAGGGAGAAAGTAGTTAATTTTACTATACCCTATTGGGAGATCAAACAGGTAATGGTAGTTAAAAAGGGATCTAATCTCACAGTAGAGGATATTTTAAAGGGCAAAAAGATCCTTGGAGTCCAGAGGGGTACGTCAGAGGCCAAATGGTTGGAAAAGAATAAGAAAAAACATGGTTGGAATTTTCAATTGAGGTACTATGATTCTGCCCCATTGGCAGTGGTGGATTTGGTCAATGGAAGGATCGATGCTGCAGCTATGGACGATGCTCCAGCCTATGATGCTGCTAGAAAGAAACCAGTGAAAGTGATTGGTACTTTTGGCATGCCTGCTGAAAGATTTGGATATGCTGTAAGAAAACAGGATAAAAAATTATTGAACACATTGAACACAGGTCTAAGATTACTCATGAAGGATCCATATTGGCAAAAATTAATAAAAAAATATCATCCTGGTCGTTAATTTAATAAAATATGACATATCCTTTTGAGGTTGTTATTTCAAGTCTACCTTATGTATTAGGTGGAGCCATGGTCACCATTGGTATTGTGGTGGGGGCCATGGCCTTAGGGCTTTTTATAGGAATCCCTTTGGCCTTGATTCAGGTTTACGGGAATAGGTTAATCAAATATGTGGCAGATGTATATGTATGGTTTTTTAGAGGGGTTCCTGTATTAGTGTTATTGTTTTTATTTTATTTTGGATTATTTTCATTGATTGATCTTAATATCACGGCATTTTGGGCTGCAGTATTGGTCCTAGGACTTAGGGGAGGGGCATACCAATCACAGATTTTTCGGGGAAGCATCTTGTCTATCCCTGATGGGCAATTAAAGGCAGCAGAGGCCCTTGGTATGACTAATTGGCAGGGGATTGTCTATATAATACTCCCCCAGGCCATAAGAATAGCCTTGCCTGGTTGGTCCAATGAATATTCTATTGTACTTAAAGATTCTGCTATTGCCTTTGTGTTGGGCACATCTGAAATCATGTCAAGGACACATTTTGTTGCGTCTAGGACGTATGAACAACTCCCAATGTATATTTGTGCAGGGTGTATTTATTTTGTCCTTACCTGGATAGGGGTGTTTTTTTTGAGACGGTTTGAAAATAAATTAAAGATCCCAGGATATAGTACATAAATGAGTATTGAAAATACAGAGGTTCTTCTAAAAGTTGAAGGTATTTCCAAGAGTTTTGGAGGAAAAAGGATACTTAAGGATGTCTCCTTATCTTTGAACAAAGGGGACTTAAAGGTCCTGATAGGTCCTTCTGGTGGAGGTAAATCTACACTCCTACAATGTATTAACCTGCTTATTACCCCAGACAAAGGGAAAATATTTCTAAATAACAGGGATGTTTCTTTTAATAAGAAAAAAGACGTCCTTGCCTTAAGACAGCAAATAGGAATGATATTTCAAGATTTTAATCTGTTTGATCATTTAACTGCCCTAGATAATGTATCCATTGCCCTTAGAAAGGTAAAGAAGATGTCTAAAAAAGATGCATATATAAGGGCACAAATGGAACTAGAAAGGGTAGGTCTTGGCGATAAGCTCCATCATTATCCAGCTGAATTGTCTGGAGGACAAAAACAAAGGGTGTCTATAGCAAGGGCGCTTGCCATGGACCCACTTTTATTGCTTTTAGATGAGCCCACTTCAGCCCTTGACCCTGAATTAATCAGCGAGGTCCTAACTGTAATACGTGAACTCAGTAATTCAGGCATGACTATGCTTATGGCTACGCATCAAATGGGGTTTGTTAAAAGTTTGGCCCAAGAAATATTGTTTATGGAAAATGGTAGGATTATTGAGCATGATACCCCAGAGAATCTGTTAAATAAGTCTAAGGTTAGGACTAGGACACAAGATTTTTGTTCTAAGTTATTATAGATTGGGGGATAGACATTGTTCTTAGATGTCTCGTTTTATTTAAACCAGGTGATACCTGCTTTGAACAAAGGACTGATGGTCTCTTTGGCCTTGATATTCCCCTCTGCTACATGTGGCCTTATTATTGGTATTATAATTGGTACTATGAGGGCATTTGGAAAGGGGCCTATATATGGATTTGCCACTGTATATGCCACTATTTTTAGGGGAACTCCCTTAGTAGTTCAGCTATTTATTCTTTATTTTGGACTTCCAAACCTAGGTATTTATCTGAGTCCTTACCTAGCAGCAGTATTGGGGTTTACTTTATGTAGTGGTGCCTATCATTCAGAATATATTCGTGGGGCACTACTCTCCATAAAAAAAGGTCAAATCCTGGCTGCCCAGGCCTTGGGTTTTTCTACCTGGTCTAGCTTGACAAATATTATCTTGCCCCAGGCAATGAGACGTGCATTACCAGGTTGTGGTAATGAGATAATATATTTGATAAAGTATTCATCATTGGCGTATATAATCACTTGTATAGAACTGACAGGACAGGGAAAGATTATAGCCTCCATGACCTTTAGATTCTCAGAGGTATTTTTGGTTGTGGGGTTTTATTATCTTGTGATGGTCACCATTGCCACGTGGTTGTTGAAAAAATTAGAAGAAAGATTTTATGTGCCAGGATTTGGTAGTAGATAAGGATTAAATAAACTTAATTTTAAGGACATTTATTATGAAAGTTTTAAAGGGTAGGTCATTTGGAATAGCAAGGGAAGGGGTTATATATATCTTGTTTTTTGCCCTTTGTTCCATTGTATTTGCATTGATTGAATACAAGTTTTTAGCCATTATTTCTTTGTTATTTACTTTTTTTACAATGAATTTTTTTAGAGACCCAGAACGTATTGCCCCAAAAACAGACCATGTGGTGGTTAGCCCAGCAGATGGGAAGGTGGTAGATATATCTAAGGCAATAGATCCATTTACGGGTCAAAAGAAATCGAGGATATCTGTGTTTATGAACGTATTTAATGTCCATGTAAACAGGGCTCCTATTTCTGGAAAGATAGTGGAGATTAAGTATATTGAGGGAAAATATTTCAATGCGTCCCTAGACAAGGCCTCTGAGTTTAATGAAAGGAATCTAATTAGGTTATCCACACAAAACATGGATTTTACAGTGGTCCAGATAGCAGGTCTTATTGCCAGAAGGATTGTATGTTGGGTAAAAGAGGGAGAGGAGGTTCACGTAGGACAAAGAATAGGTATAATAAAGTTTGGTTCTCGGGTTGACCTTTATCTTCCTGAAGGCTATGAAATTAAGGTATTAAAGGGGCAAAAAGTGGTTGCGGGACAATCTATTGTTGCAGAGAAAAGTGGAACATAGCCTCCTTTTAGGGCTTACGCCTATAGTAAGTATTTTATTCCTTATTAAATCTGGCCCAAAGGGCCAAGATAAAGTGGAACAAAGTTCCACTTTTAGGAACTTATGCCTTTTATAAGGATTTTATCAACAAAAGATGGCCTGAAAGGCCACTGTAAAGTGAAGTTTTGTTCACTTTAGGGGAGGAGAAATGAAGACAAAAAAACGTACACCAATTGGATATTATGTGCTACCCAATATGCTCACTACTGCCAGTATGTTTTCTGGATTTTTGGCGATTTTGTGGGCAATTTCAGGTAGATTTCATGATAGTGCTATGGCTGTCTTAGTTAGTTGTATATTTGATGGACTGGATGGAAAGGTTGCAAGACTGACCAGGGCGAGCTCTGATTTTGGTATTCAAATGGACTCCCTAGCAGACTTAGTTGCCTTTGGGGTGGCCCCTGCAATTATTGTATTTCTTTGGCAGATACATTTTTTTGGTAGGTTAGGGGTTGCTATTGCCTTTTTATATGTAGCTTGTGGTGCCTTGAGGTTGGCCAGATTCAATCTCATGGCAATGAAAAAGGACGTATATGACCCAAGGTTTTTTATGGGACTTCCTATACCTGCTGCTGCATGTTTTTTGGCAACTTTTATTCTGTTTTCAAAATGGGCCTCTTTTGACTTGATATTTTCTCAAAAGGGTTTGGCTGTTTTTTCCCTTGCTTCTACTTTTATCCTAGCACTGTTAATGGTAAGTAGAGTGAAATACTATTCTTTCAAGGACATGAGTATATTTAAGGCAAGACCATTCACCTCTTCTGTTTTAGTTGTACTCTTATTTGTCTTAGTGGGTTCAGAGCCCCATTTAATTAGCTTTTTATTCTTTTTCTTTTATACCATATCTGGTCCTGTTTATACATATATTTATCTGCCTCTGCATCATGGACGTCCATTGCTTAGGGGGCTTGCCCGTGGTAAGTCCTCTGAAGATTAATAACAATTACCGTCGTTGATTTTTTTGGTTTATTAGAAGTTTAGATTAGATTTAAATAAAAAATAAGGAGGCATCTACTTAAATTTTAAGGATGTCTCTTTGAAGCTATCTAATATATGGAGGTCATAGATGTCTTCTGAAAAGGTATATATTTTTGATACTACATTACGTGATGGAGAGCAGTCTCCTGGTGCAACTATGAACACTGAAGAAAAAAAGAGGTTGGCAAGACAATTAGACAGCCTTGGTGTAGATGTTATTGAAGCAGGATTCCCAGCAGCAAGTGAAGGAGACTTTGAAGCAGTGAGGGAAATAGCCAATATAGTAGAACATGCTCAAATAGCTGCTTTATGCAGGGCTACAGATGCAGATATTGACAGGGGGTGGGATGCAATAAAAGGAGCAAAATATCCAAGGATACATACTTTTTTGGCTACTTCTGATATACATATGCGGCATAAGTTGGGGATGAGTAGAGAAGAGGTTATTGCTGCAGTAAAAAAGGCAGTCTCAAGGGCCAGGGGATATACTCATAATGTGGAATTCTCTGCAGAAGATGCATCGCGTTCTGACTGGGAATTCCTAAGACAGGTGGTGGAGACAGCAATTGAAGCTGGGGCTACTACCATAAATATACCTGATACAGTAGGGTATGCACAGCCTGAGGAATTTGCTGACCTTATTAGGTACTTGAGAGAGAGTGTCAAGAATATTGATAAGGCGGTAATAAGTGTTCATTGCCACAATGACTTAGGCCTAGCCACAGCCAATACCTTAGCTGCGTTAAGGGCTGGGGCAAGGCAGGTAGAAGTAACCCTTTGTGGCATTGGGGAAAGGGCAGGAAATGCGGCACTAGAGGAAGTTGTAATGGCCCTGCATGTGAGGGAGAGCTATTATGGACTCAAGACAGACATAAAAAAAGAAATATTATACCCTGCATGCAGACTTTTGTCTATGATAATTGGGATGCCTATCCCTGCATATAAGGCTATAATTGGCGGAAATGCCTTTGCCCATGAAGCAGGGATACATCAGCATGGGATTATACAAAATAGGCTCACATATGAGATAATGACTCCTCAGTCTATAGGAAGACCACCTTCTGAGCTAGTGCTAGGTAAACATTCAGGTAGACATGCGTGTAAACAACAACTGGATTCCTTGGGTTATAAACTTAGTCCTGAACAACTTGAACTTGTATTTGAAGCAGTGAAGAGATTGGCAGACAAGAAGAAGCAGATTTTCTTAGAAGACTTAGAGGCCCTGGTCTTAGAAGAGGTCTATAGGATACCTGATAAATATAAACTCAAGTATTTATGTTCTATTTCAGGGAATATGGCCATACCTACTGCGACGTTAAAAATGGAAGTAGATGGTCATGATGAGCAAATTTCTGAATTTGGGGTAGGTCCTGTGGATGCAGTGTTTAATGCAATAAGCAAGTTAGTAGGGAGGCATCCAAAGCTTTTGAGATTTTCTATTAATGCAATAACTGGTGGAACAGATGCCCAAGGTGAAGTTACTGTGAAATTAGAAGAGAGCAGTAAAACTGCAATTGGGAGGGGTTCTGATCCAGACATTATTGTGGCCAGTGCAAAGGCTTATATAAATGCACTAAATCGACTGGCGCGAAAACAGGAGGATAAAGTATGGGCAAGGGTCTAGTTCAAAAAATACTACAAAGATATACAGAAGAGGAAATTAAAGAGGTTGGTCAGATAATACCCTGTAAGGTATCTAAGGTACTTGCAAATGATATAACCGCTCCATTGGCCATAAAATCCTTTGAGAAAATGGGTGCTAGGGAGGTATTTGACAAAGATAGGGTTATACTTGTTTGTGACCATTTTACCCCAAATAAAGATATTGACTCAGCGGAACAGGTAAAGATGGTAAGGGAATTTGCAAAAAAAATGGGGATAGTGAATTATTTTGAAGGGGGAGATGTTGGAGTAGAACACGCATTACTTCCAGAGCTGGGACTGGTGGCTCCAATGGATGTGGTAGTTGGTGCTGATAGTCATACATGTACCTATGGTGGGATAGGAGCGTTTGCTACTGGATTGGGAAGCACTGATATTGCTGCTGCAATGGTATTAGGAGAGACTTGGTTTAAGGTCCCATCGTCTATTTATGTGGATTTGCAAGGAGATTTGCAGACCTATGTTCAAGGTAAAGATATTATCTTGAACCTTATTGGTTTGATTGGTGTAGATGGTGCCCTATATAAGGCCCTGGAATTTGGAGGGACTACCCTGTCTTCTCTAAATGTGGAGATGAGGATGACCATAGCCAATATGGCCATTGAAGCAGGTGCAAAGGTAGGGTTATTTCCTGTGGATGATATTGCCATAGAGTATGTGAGAAAAAGGGGTATAAGGGTCGATTCTCCCTTGTTCCCAGATGAAGGGGCAGAGTATGAGAAAAAGATAGCTATTAATGTGTCAAATTTAAGGCCCCAAGTGGCATGTCCCCATTTACCAGAAAATGTGAAGCCAGTAGATGAGATAAGGGGAGTACATGTGGACCAGGTTGTGATTGGCTCTTGCACTAATGGAAGGATTACAGACCTGAGACAGGCGGCTGAAATATTGAAAAATAGAAAGGTGAAAAAAGGCGTTAGATTGATAGTGCTTCCTGCAACTCCAACTATCTGGAAACAGGCATTAAAAGAGGGACTTTTAGAGATATTTTTAGAGGCTGGGGCAGTTATTGGACCTCCTACCTGCGGCCCATGCCTTGGGGGACATATGGGGATCCTTGCCTCAGGAGAGGTGGCAGTTGCCACTACTAATAGGAATTTTAAGGGAAGGATGGGGAGTTTAGATAGTTTTGTATATTTGTCTAATCCATGGGTAGCTGCAGCTAGTGCAGTGGCAGGAGAGATTATAGATCCTGAAAAACTCTAATAGGTTATGTTTTTTTAGTTGTTGTTAAATAGGGGTAAGAAAATATATAATTGAGGTAAGTATTATGGAAATTAGGGGAAAAGTCCATAAAGTTGGGGCTCATATCGATACAGATGCAATAATCCCAGCAAGGTATCTGGTTACAACAGACCCAGAGGAATTGGGGAAGCATTGTATGGCAGGAATGGACCCAAACTGGATACAGGGGGTGTCAAAGGGAGATATAATAGTGGCTGGGCCTAATTTTGGATGTGGGTCATCTAGGGAACATGCTCCTTTGGCTATTTTAGGTGCTGGGATCCCAGTGGTGGTAGCCCATAGTTTTGCTCGTATTTTTTATAGGAATGCATTTAATATGGGGCTTCCTTTGATAGAGGTAGGGGATTTGGTAGAAAACATAGATGAAGGAGATGAGTTGAGTATTGATCTGGTCAAAGGGGAGATGAGGAATTGGACCAAGGATGAGATGTACTCAATCCCCAACTTGCCAGAATTTATGTTGAAGTTATTAGATATTGGCGGTCTTGTGGAATATGTAAAGACAAAGATAAGGGATAAGGTGTGAAATTTAAGAAGAAAATATTAAGGAGTGATAACAGTGGAGTTTAATATCTGTGTCCTTCCTGGAGATGGAATTGGCCCTGAAATAATATCACAAGCAGAAAAGGTGATAAAAAGGGTTTCAGAGAAATTTTCCCATAATATTTTGTTAGAACATGCGTTAATTGGAGGTTGTGCCATTGATAAACATGGAGTTCCACTTCCCAATGAGACAATTACAAAGTGTAAACAGAGTGATGCAGTATTACTTGGTGCAGTTGGGGGGCCCAAATGGGATAAGGTAGACCATGATATTCGTCCAGAGAAGGGGTTGCTTGGAATTAGGAAGGAATTAGGTCTATTTGCCAATTTGAGACCAGCTATGGTGTACGATGAATTAAGGGAGTCTTCATGTCTCAGACAGGACATAGTTGAAAAAGGTATAGATCTAATTGTAATAAGGGAACTTACAGGGGGGATCTATTTTGGGACACCAAAGGGTATAGAGACCAAGGATGGGGAACGGGTTGGATATAATACTATGATGTATAGAGAGTTTGAGATAAGGCGAATAGTGAAATTGGCATTTGAGGTGGCACGTGGTCGCAAAAAGAGGCTGTGTTCTGTGGACAAGGCAAATGTCTTGGATGTGTCCAGACTCTGGAGAGAAGTAGTTGAAGATGAGGCAAAAAATTATCCTGATGTAGAACTTACCCATATGTATGTAGACAATGCAGCAATGCAACTTGTTCTCAATCCTTCTCAATTTGATGTAGTGGTCACGTCAAATTTGTTTGGGGATATACTGTCTGATGAGGCTTCTATTATAACTGGATCCATAGGTATGTTACCTTCTGCCTCTATTGGAGAAGGGGGTCCAGGTCTATATGAGCCCATCCATGGTTCTGCCCCTGACATCGCTGGTCAGGACAGGGCAAATCCCCTGGCTACTATCCTATCAGTGGCAATGATGTTTAGATATTCATTGGGGCTAGAAATAGAGGCCAAGAGGATTGAGGATGGTGTCAATGAGGTCTTAAGGCAGGGTTACAGGACTCCTGATATTTATACCCCTGGCAAGGATATGGTATCCTGCTCCCAGATGGGAGATCTAGTTGTCTCATTAATTTAAGAATAGATAAAAATTCCCCAGCGATAGAATTATCATACTCAAACAATTGAAAAAAATTTTACTATTAACTAATTTTTTGTAAAGTCTTGTAAAAAAAGGCTTTGTGAGGTATAGTCCTTGTGAATCTAATATATAAAAGAGACCTTGTAATAAAGTATATTTTGTTAAGTATAAGGAGGCTTTGATGGGCAAGGAAAAAGAAACCAGTGGTAAATCCAGTGTGGATATAAAAGTTGCAGACAAGATAGAGACCAAGGTAGTTCCTTCAAAAGAGGACCTTAAGTTAAAGTTGGTTTTAAGTGGTAGTGAGATAGTATTATTGGGAAAACAAGGGGAATATTTAGTTGGGGGAAAGAATTATAATACTGCAATAATAAGTCAGTTAGAAGGTATCAGGGCGCCTCAATTTAGGGCCATCTCTGCTAATGCCTTTCACAAGCTCTTGGACGAGACTTATGTAAATGCCACTTTGATCAGAGAGACAGTGGACAGGGAATATGAAAATGTTGATTGGAATAGCGTGGAGGTAAATAGTGATCCTGAATTTTTGAGAAATTTTGTGCGCTCTATTGCAGCCAAGGTCAAAAAGCTTCAAGAACAAGAAGGACAACGCCTTATTAAGTTGAGAAAATTTATAAACAATGTGGTAGATGGTTTTGCTACTTCTCCAGAGGGGATTGATCAACTGAGGAAGCGGTCAGTGTTGGTACAGGTTGCTATACTTTCAGTGGATCTTCCAAAAGAGGTCAGAGAGGCAGTAAGTAAGGCATACAGAGACATTTGTAAAGATGTTGGAGAGGAGAATGTAAGGGTTGCAGTGAGGTCCTCGGCAGCTGGTGAGGACAGTGCAAAAAAGGCATTTGCTGGACTGCAAGATACATATCTTAATATTACTTCAGAAGAGGAATGTATAACTGCATATCAATGGGACTGTGCATCAGCTTATAATCTGCGTTCAATGACTTATAGAAGAGAGGCCATACTAGATGCAGTGGATCTAGCGGAAAGGACAGGGGATGACAAGATTGCTGAAAATGCCAAAAAAGAGTGGGCCATTGAGAATACGTCACTTTCTGTTTGTATAATGCGCATGATTAATCCAGTGATTTCAGGTACTGCATTTTCAGCAGACACTGCAACTGGATGTCGTGGGACTGATAGGAATGATTTAGTGTCTATTGATGCTAGCTATGGCCTTGGTGAAGCCGTGGTTTCTGGTATGGTGACCCCTGATAAATATTATGTATTTCAGAGGGATGATGGTCAGGAAGTAGTGATTAGGCAAATGGGGAAAAAAGACAGAAAGATTATATATAAAGAGGATGTGAGTGGTACTGTAGTGGTGAGTGTGCCAGAGGAAGAAATATATAGATGGTCACTTTCCCTTGCCCAGGCAGAAGAGGTCGCTAGGGGTGTTAGAAAGATAAGCCAGGCCTATGGTGGTATTATAATGGATACTGAATTTTGTATAGATGAATGGGACAGGTTGTGGTTTGTACAGGCCAGGCCAGAAACTAGATGGAATGTGGAGTTTGAAAAACATCCATATACTATTTATATGAAACGACTGGAAGTAGATCCCAAGGCCTTGGCCCATGCAGATGTGTTACTCACAGGTAATGGGGCATCTAGGGGTGCTGGAAGCGGCAAGGTGAGATTTTTGCGTTCAGCACTGGAATTAAATAAAATAAATAAAGGGGATATTCTGGCTGCTGAGAGGACTGATCCAGATATGGTCCCAGGTATGAGGATAGCTTCTGCGATCCTGGCTAGTGCTGGGGGAGATACATCTCATGCAGCTATAACTTCCAGGGAACTTGGTATCCCATCTGTTATAGGGATTAATAAGGTGGAATCCCTTCGTGCCTTAGATGGACAAGAGGTTACAGTAGATGGTTCCAGGGGAAAGGTATATAGAGGGGCCTTGCCCCTGGTGGAGGTAGGTGGTGAGATAGATGTATCTAAATTGCCACCAACAAAGACCAAGATAGGTCTAATATTAGCTGATGTAGGTCAGGCCATGTTTCTGTCTAGGCTGAGGTATTCTCCAGATTTTGAAGTGGGTCTGCTTCGTGCTGAATTTATGCTTGGCAATATTGGTGTGCATCCAATGGCCTTGGAGTCTTATGACAACGGGACATTGGAAAGTCATGTGCAAGAGAAGTTAAGAGAACTAGAGAACGAACTCACAAAAATAATAAAAGAACAACTAGATCTTGGGATATTGACCTTTGACCTTAACTTAAGAAAGTACGTGGGCATAATAAGTGGTCTTACTGACATGATAGAAGAATTGAGTGGTAAGGTCACTGCTGGTAAGGAAGAGGAATTGGCGGTTCAGAGAAAGATTAGGGAATGTGACAGGACCCTGGATTCTTATCTTGAAAATGCCACTCATTATTTAAATGAAATAAAGACCTCAACAGACATTAAAGAACACATAGCATATGTAATGGGATATTATGACAAATTATTACAACTTGGAGAGAGTTCTGAGACAAGACAAGAGAGGGAAGAGATCTTGGATGAAATTTCCAGCCAATATCAGAGGGTGAAGGACGATCCTGAGGTGAGGCATGTAATAGAGAGGATAAAGAAGCTAAGGGAGGATGTGGCTCAAAAGGTTGGGCTTGCTCAAAGGATGGATGACGTAAGGAATCTTCCAAGAAAAATCGCTCACCATATAAAGAGTCATGGTTATAGGTCAGGTAAAGAATTATATGTGCAATCATTGGCTCAAGGGCTAGCCCTTTTTGCCATGGCATTTTACGGTAAAGAAATTATATACAGGACAACAGATTTTAAGACAAATGAGTACAGGAATCTTATGGGGGGGCTGCTTTTTGAACATGTGGAAGATAATCCCATGCTTGGATTCAGGGGGGTCTCTAGGAACCTTCATGATTGGGAGATAGAGGCATTTAAGCTGGCAAGGGGTGCATATGGAGGAAAGAATCTTTGTCTCATGCTCCCCTTTGTAAGGACCGTGGAGGAAGCACGTTCTATGAAGAGGTACTTGGAACATGTACATAACTTAAAGAGTGGAGAGGATGGTCTAAAGATAATTCAGATGTCAGAAATACCCTCTAATGTTATCCTAGCAAAAGAGTTTATTCAAGAATTTGATGGATTTTCTATAGGGTCAAATGACATGACTCAGTTGGTACTTGGTACAGATAGGGATAATCCAAGGCTCAGGCGTGTATATGATGAAGAAGATCCAGCAGTTGTTTGGGCCATTCTTACTACTATATTCACTGGTCAAAAATATGGGAAAAAAGTGGGATTTTGTGGTCAAGGGGTTTCCAATAGCAAAATCATAAGGGGGCTTGTAGGTATTGCTGGTATAGTTTCAGCATCTGTTGTTCCAGATACCTATGCTCAGACCAAATATGATGTTTATGAACTGGAAAAAGAGGAAATTCCAGTAAAGGAATTAGGTGGTTGGCTTAAACAGCAACATTTTGAAAGGTTGTGTAATTTATTAAAGGAAGAGGGATATTCCCATATAATAAAACAAAACACCACTGCTTCAGATATAATGGAGTGGTATGAAGGGGAAATAAATAGGCTTAGTAAACAATTACAGAATAATCTTCAAACACCTAAAGAGCAATTTTATAGGAATGAGTTAGAGTCTTTTAGGGAAAAGTTACACAAACCAGTGATATATGCAAATTGGGATTGGGATAAGACAGTTGTTGATGCCTTACATCAGGCTGGTTTTTCCACATTTGAAGAACAAGAAGAGGCATTAAAGAAACAAAGGGAAAAGTATTGGGGACTCTCTTAGTAAGGGATGATTTAAGGCTTATGGGTTTTGATCTTAAGAAATTAAGAGAAAAGATGGTCCAGGAGCAGATAATTGAGCGTGGAATTACTGACAGACGTGTAATCCAGGCAATGTTAAAAGTAAAGAGACATGAATTTGTAGATGAGGCCCTGGCCTCCAGGGCCTATGGGGTTAGTTCACTTCCAATTGGTTATGGACAGACTATTTCTCAACCTTATATAGTGGCTAGGATGAGTGAGGCCTTGGAGGTTTTTCCTGGGGCTAGGGTCCTTGAGATAGGGACAGGATCAGGGTATCAAGCTGCAGTTTTATCTGAGATGGGGGCTGAGGTATACAGTGTGGAGAGGATAAAACCCCTATATATTGATGCACTAAATCGTTTGACTAGGCTTAGATATTTTAATGTAAAACTTAAACTTTCAGACGGTACCTTGGGGTGGAGAGAATTTGCTCCTTATGATAGGATAATTGTAACAGCAGGTGGGCCGGATATCCCTTATTTACTTTTAGAACAACTCAGTGAACAAGGAATTATGGTGGTTCCCGTTGGTAGGGAAAAGAGGAAACAGTTTCTTATAAAGATAAGAAAAAATAACACTAAATATGTTAAGAAAAATTTAGGGCCAGTTCAATTTGTGGAACTGGTGGGAGAATATGGCTGGGAAAAGGGAGGAAACAGGGGCTATAATTGATGAATGTTCGAAATGTTGTTATAATAGAGTGTATTGTATTTTTGACTTTTGCCCTTTGTGTTAATGTATTGGGGGGTACTATTTATTTTTATAGAGACAAAGCTGGTGGCCTACATTTTACTGACCTGCCTGATTCAAGAAATTATAAACCATATATATCTGAATATTCCCTAATATCAAAACATAAGATTGTTGAACTTGCAAAAAAATATTGCAGGGAGCTTGGAGTGGATTATGCATTGGTTTTGGCCTTATTAAAAGTAGAATCTAATTTTAAGATACATGCAGTGTCTAGGGCAGGGGCACAAGGACTTATGCAAATTATGCCTATGACCCAAACAGATCTAAAGATATACTCTCCTTATGATCCAGATGAAAATCTAAGGGGGGGAATTGAATATTTAAAAAAGCTTTTGCAAAAATATAAAGATAAAAGACTGGCAATTGCAGCATATAATGCTGGACAAGGGGCAGTAGATAAGTATGGAGGAATCCCCCCATTTAAGGAAACCAAGAGATATGTAAAAAAGGTCTTAGAAGAATATCATAAGTTCAAAGCAAGACTTATGGGGCAGAAATAGGATTTTTTTACAGGGGATTTATTTAACGGGATAAAATGGAGGATGGGATGTTCAATAGGGCTAATCAAGTGACATTGCTTAGAATTTTTGCGGTGCCTTTTATAGTGTTACTCTTGTATTTCCCCAATAGATTGACCTGTTTTGTGGCTACTATTATCTTTATCCTTGCGTCATTTACTGACTTTTTAGATGGTTTTTTGGCTAGGAGGTATAATCTCACAAGCAATTTGGGAAAGTTTTTGGATCCATTGGCAGACAAATTGTTGATCATGTCCGCCCTTGTTATGCTGAGCTATTTAAGATGGGTCCCTGCTTGGGTGAGCATAGTTATTATTGGAAGAGAGATTTTGGTCACTGGACTCAGGGGTATAGCAGCAGAAAAGGGAATTGTTATATCAGCAGACAAGTATGGAAAATTAAAGACAGTATTTCAAATAATAGCGATCTGCCCCTTGATCTTTCACTATCCCATAAAGGGATTTTATATAAGTATGTGGGGTATGATATTGCTCTATATTGCCCTTATCCTTACATTGTTTTCAGGGATTAATTATATGAATAAATTTTTAAAGGAAATAGTATAGAATTTTTTTGGAGGGACAATGGCACAGATAGATGCTTTCTTTAAGATGATGCACGATCTAGGTGCATCAGACCTGCATTTGTCCTCGGGTTCTCAGCCAATAATCCGTTTGCATGGAGATTTGCAAAGGGTAAAGTATAAGGTATTAGAGCATGAAGAGCTAAAGAAGATGCTCTATGAGATCACTCCGGAGATAAAGGTAAAGGAATTTGAAGAGAGTGGTGATATAGATTTTGCTTATGAGGTCCCTAATATTGCCCGATATAGGGCGAATTATTTTTTACAGAGTAGAGGGATTGCAGCAGTTTTTAGAGAAATTCCCCAGAAGATTCTTACTATTGACGAGTTGGGACTGCCTTCTATCCTTAAAAATCTTACCATGTTACCAAAGGGATTGGTACTTGTTACTGGTCCCACTGGGAGTGGTAAATCGACTACTCTTGCCGCAATGATTGATTATGCCAATAGGAATAGGAAAGACCATATCCTTACAATAGAAGATCCAATCGAATTTGTACATCAGCCTATAAACTGTTTGGTTAATCAGAGAGAGGTTGGAAGGGATACAAGGAGTTTTAAAGCAGCCCTGAGGGGTGCTCTTCGTGAGGATCCAGATATAATCCTGGTAGGTGAAATGAGGGATTTTGAGACAATAGCCTTGGCATTAGAGGCAGCAGAAACTGGACATTTGGTGTTTGGCACCCTTCATACAATATCAGCGTCTAAGACTATTGATAGAATAATTGAGGTGTTTCCTTCTGAGATGCAGGGGCAGGTAAGGTCTTCACTGGCAGATTCTTTAAGGGGAATTATTGCCCAAAACTTGTTTAAGAGGATAGATAAAAAGGGCAGGGTTGCAGCATTAGAGATCTTGATAGCAACACCAGCGGTAAGAAATTTGATTAGAGAAAATAAGATCTTTCAAATAAATTCAATGATTGAAACTGGTAAGAAATTTGGAATGCAGTCTTTGGATGATGCTATTATGAAACTCTTAGAAAAGGGTATAATAGACAGTGAACAGGCATATAATAAGGCAGTTAACAAGGAAAAATTTAGACAATTTTTAATGGAACCTCCTAAGGATTTTACAGAAGTATAAATTATATATGTTCCTGAAAATAACAGGTTAAAACTAAAAAAGAGTATAATAGAGGGATATACCCCATGTTAAGGTCTCAGCTAGATCACATGATAGGTCAGATATTAGATTTTGTTCCTAATACCTCAGATATCTTGTTTACAGTTGGTAAAAGGATTCAAATAGAATCCAATGGAGAACTTACAGATGTTTTTGTGGACCCTGATCCAGGTAACTTAGTTCCTTGGCAAATAGATTGTATTGTTGAGAGGTTATTAAATAGGAATATTAAGTTATATAAGGATCTTATTACCACTGGTTCCTGTGATTTATCATATGAGCTAAAGGGAAGGAGTAGATTTAGGGTAAATGTATTCAATCAAAAGGGATCGTTGGCTATTGTGATGAGAAAATTGTCCATGTATCCTCTTAGTATTGACGAACTAAAATTACCTGAAATTTTCTATAAAATGGCAAAAGAGAAGTTTGGACTCATCCTGGTTACAGGTGCCACAGGTACAGGGAAGTCTACTTCTTTGGCTGCACTTGTTGATTATATTAATTCTACTCAACGAAAACATATAATAACCTTGGAAGATCCAATAGAATTTGTCCATATGCATAAACTTGCAACGATAAATCAAAGGGAATTGGGTGTGGATTTTGATTCCTTTGCCTCGGGGCTTAGGGCAGCCCTGAGACAGGCACCAAAGGTTATCTTGGTTGGTGAGATACGAGATAGGGAGACCATGGAAATTGCCCTTGAGGCGTCAGAGACAGGACATCTTGTATTGGGGACATTGCACACAAGTGATGCAGGACAAACAGTTAACAGGATTATAGGGATGTTTGAGTTGGCAGAAGAGAGGCTAATTAGGGGAAGGCTTGCAGAGAGTCTGAAATATGTGGTTTCTCAAAGATTACTAACTAAAAAGCAAGGTGGAAGGGTGGCTGCTTTTGAAATAATGGTAAATAATATTAGGGTAAGGGACCTTATAATAAATGGAGAAAATGAGGAAAAGACCTTTTATAATATAATTGAAGCAGGTTCTGCTTATGGGATGGTTACTTTTGACCAATATATAGCTAAGTTGTTTGAAGATGGATTGATAACTGAAGAGATAGCAATGTTGAATGGTTCTGATAAATCTAGATTAGGACAGATGATAGATAAGATTAAGCTGAGAAGAGGTGAAAAGGTCACAGACATTGACGGCCTGGAATTGGATTTGGATTATGAGAAAAGGGTTGGAGATAATGAGTTCGATATTTAAAGGGAAATATAAGATTGCTGACCTTTAATTATAATAATGAGGAATAGAAACTGAATAGATAGGTAGATATGCGATGTTAATAGTGTGTGATAGATGCAATAAACAATTTAAAATACCAGATGAAAAGCTCCCAAATGTTCAAAAATTTGCTATAAAATGTCCAAGTTGTGGGGAGAAAATTGTAGTAAACAGGGAAAAAGATGGGGTTGTACCTGAGGAAAAACAGGACCTATATCTAAATATAGAGCCAGAGATGTATCCTCCTGGGGAAGTAGTTGCTTTTGTATATTTATGTAATGATGAGACATATAGTAATGTAGGAGATGTTTTAAGGGATAAAGGGTATATTATTAGCAGTGCAAAAAATATTGATGAGGCCGTAGCTAAGTTGCATATAAATAGATATGACATGCTATTTTTTGAGGACAATAAAGAGGGAGATAGGATTAGGGAGATAGTGGCTGCATGGA
>JALWFY010000100.1 GCA_027013815.1 Desulfohalobiaceae bacterium
AACAACGTAAGGACTCCTGTTGAAAGAGAGGGGGATCTTAGGGCACAGATTATGGCCAATGTGATTGGAATAGAGAGGATAAGGGAACTTGTCAATAAATATGGAATAGATATGGTAAAGTTTTATTGTACGGCGATGCTGAATTATTCTGAAAAGGTGCTCAGGAATTTAATAAAAGAGATAAAAGATGGGGTATATGAATTTGAGGACTATTTGGACGATGATGGCCTTGGTACAGAGGATATAAAGATAAGGCTGAAACTCTCCATAGACAATACCCAGGCTATTTTAGATTTTTCAAAGACCGATATCCAGACAAGGGGTAGTATAAATGCAGTGTATTCTATTACCTTGTCTGCAGTACTATATGTGTTTAGGGCCTTAATAAAAGATGATATACCCACTAATTCAGGCCTCCTTAGACCCCTTAAGATAATTACCAGAAAAGGGACCATAGTTGATGCATGTTTCCCTGCACCAGTAGCAGGAGGAAACGTGGAGACATCTCAAAGGATTGTAGATGTGATACTAGGGGCCTTGTCCAAGGCCATTCCTGATAAGATCCCAGCAGCCAGCCAAGGGACAATGAACAATATTTCCATTGGGGGCATAGAGGGAAGGGATGGTCAGCCCTTTGCGTATTATGAGACAGTTGGAGGGGGTATGGGTGCGTCAAAGGACATGCATGGGGAGAGTGGGATACACTCACACATGACCAACACCTTAAATACCCCAATTGAGGCAATGGAATTTAGCTATCCATTTATGGTGACAAGATATTCTATTAGAAAAGATTCTGGAGGAAAAGGCAAATTTTGTGGAGGGGATGGTATTGTAAGGGAGATAAAGCTCCTAAGTGATGCAGAGGTCACAATATTGTCAGAAAGGAGGAGACATAGACCATATGGTCTTGAGGGCGGAGGACCTGGTAAACCTGGGAGAAATATAATTATAATGCACGATAATTCTTATGATATGCCAGGAAAATTTAATAACTTTTTAAAAAAAGGGACCATTATTAGGATTGAGACCCCGGGCGGTGGAGGATATGGAAAGGATAGAAAAAAATGACTCGTTATTCTAATATTTATATAATTATATTAGCTGCAATTTTACTGACACTAATAGCTGGATATTTTATTGTAGATAGTGAGAGGGATTACAGAGATTCTCTTAATATTGTTAATAATATTGAGACAATTAACAAGTTAGACAATGAATTAAATAAGAATATATTAGAATCTAGTTCTTTTTTATATGGAAGTTATGATCAAATCATAAATATTTTTGATAAATTACAAAAGTATACCGATGAATTACTCCGTAGTTTACAAAACAAAGAAGATAGACACATAAAGAGTATACACATAATAAAAATTTATAAAAAATTATTAAATCATAGAAATAAAGATATCTATAATTTTATTAAATATGATTCTATAATTAAAAAAAAATATAATATATATTTCTGTATTTATCCTAAAATACAATAATGAATTTAGTAATATTAATAATACCAAATATCATGAAATTCTCACTAATATTGTTTCGTCTTTATTGTTGATAAGAAACAATCTAAATTTAGATGTATTAAATTCTTTAAAAGAATATATAAATTTTTTAAAAAGATATAAACCTAATAGTAAATTAGAAAGATTGTCTATTTATAAGATAATAAATCACCTGGAAATTTTTATTAAATATTATCCTTACTATATAAATACAATAAAAAAAATAATTAATGGACAATCATTGAATATATTGAAAGAATTGAAAAATGTATATCAAAAGGAAAACGAATTTATATTTAAAAAATTTATTTTATTAACAATACTTTTCGCATTTGGACTAATAACGGCAATAGGTTTTATTATATTTTATATAATGCGTCTTAGAAAGGCCGCTTCTATAGATTATTTAACAGGGCTATATAATAGAAATCGTCTAATCTATGAATTAAGATACAATAAATATCATGTGCTTTTTATAGTAGGTATTGAAGACTTTAAACACATTAATAATTTTTATGGAGTTAAAATAGGCGATGAGTTTTTAAAATTATTTGCAAAGAGATTAAAAAAACTAGTAAGTAGTTGTTGTAGGGGAAAGATTTATCGTCTTGGTTCTGATGATTTTGGAATCTTACTTAGAAAGCAATATGTTAATGATCCTGAAACATTAGCGAATTATATTATTAATAATATGGAAAACAATGGGTTTAGAATACAACAATGGGATATACCTATATCGATTGCTATTGGTATTTCATTAGAAGAGCCGTTTCTTGAAAAAGCAGATTTGACTTTAAAATATGTAAAGCAGAATCCTAGGCTAAAATATGCAGTTTATACAGAGGAGATAATGAAGATTGAAAAGAATATTGAGAATAATATGAAGATATTAAAGGTGTTAAAATCTGCCTTGGAATCTAATAGAATAGTTCCATATTATCAGCCTATTCTTGATAATAAAATAGGAAAGGTGGTTAAGTATGAGTCCCTTGTTAGGGCATTTAATGAAAAAGGAGAAATGTTATTACCTGGAGAATTTTTGGAAGTTGCTAAAAAAGGGAAGTTGTATGGCGAGATAACAAAGTGCGTGATAGAAAAAACATTTGAATATTTTAAAGAAAATCCTTGTGAATTCTCAGTAAATCTTTCAGTTGATGATATAGTAGATGTTTCTATCAGGTTATTTATTATTGATAAATTGAGAAAAAATCCAGAACTTTCAAAAAGGGTAATGTTTGAGATTTTAGAGAGTGAAGGTATAGAGAATTTTGATATAGTGTCAAAGTTTATAAAAGACATTAAACAATATGGTGCAACTATTGCTATAGATGATTTTGGAACTGGATATTCTAATTTTTCATATTTATTACAATTAGATGTAGATTTTATCAAAATAGATGGCTCTTTGATTAAAGATATACATATTAATAAAAATTCAGAGATAATTGTTAAGACTATAGTGAATTTTGCAAAGAAGCTTAATATAAAGACAGTAGCTGAATTTGTACATAATTATGAAGTCCATAGAAAAGTAATAGAACTAGGTATAGATTATTCTCAAGGTTATTTTCTAGGAAAGCCAAGTCCAACTTGCGATTTATCTAGTTGAGAATATAGAAGGATTCTAACAAAGGTTGGGAAAAGATAGCTTTTTATCTAAATCAATTTTAAATAGCTAATCATTATAACTTTTAAAACAAATTTAATTACACTGATTTTATGATTAGAAGAGCAAGTAACATTATTTGTGTAAATATCTATTTTGTAAAGTAGTATGCCATCAAAGGCTATTATGCAAGATGCAATATATTGGTCCCAGTGTATCTCCTACTCAGATATGTGTTAGTTCTCCTAGGAATTCTAAACAATAGTCTCATTTGACATAGGCGAAAGATAAGGATTATATCTGCTTATGAGCAAAGCATCTGTGTGGCAATTATTTCTTCATCCTTATGGTGAAAATGCTCCATATGGGGTCCACCTCAAAGTAAATGAGCCTGAGCTTTGGGGTAACACAATACTAAAAAATTGAGAGGTTAATTTGTGAAAGATCAACAAGAAAAATTAGGGCTGAAAGAATTGGTTTCCATGGGAGTGGGAGGAATGGTGGGAGGAGGTATTTTTTCCGTTCTTGGCCTTTCTGTTAGTGTAGCAGGTCACGCTGCTCCTATAGCCTTTGGCCTTGGTGGGATTGTAGCTTTGGTCACAGGATGGAGTTATATCAAACTTGCCTTAAAATACCGTTCAGATGGAGGAAGTTTTACCTATTTGGAGCATGCTTTTTCATGGCCAAATATTGCGGGACTAGGTGGATGGTTACTGCTAACTGGATATGTTGGTACCCTAGGTCTCTATGCTTATACTTTTGGGGTTTATGGTAGTGCAATTCTAGGGCATTCTCAAGGGGGAACTCTTGTATCTCATGTGCTTTCCTCAGGGATATTGCTTACCTTTCTTGGAGTAAATCTATATGGAGTTAAGGCCTCTGGGCAATCCGAGGATGTATTGGTATTGATAAAAGTTTTGATTTTATCGTTATTTGCTTTTGTAGGACTTTTTTATGTGCGTTCAGATCATGTGTTGCCGGTTTTTAATACTGGATGGATGGGAGTTTTTATGGGCGCTGCCCTAATTTTTGTAGCGTATGAGGGGTTTGAGTTGATTCCTAACGCAATAAATGAAATGAAAGATGTACAGCATAATCTGGCGCGAGGGATTTTTATTTCTATAGTGATAACAACCCTAATTTATATTCTGGTTTCTTTGGTAGCTGTGGGGAACTTATTACCTGAACAGATATCTCGATACAAAGAATATGCCTTGGCTGTGGCTGCAAGACCTTTTTTGGGTCATGCTGGGTTTATGTTAATTAGTCTGGGAGCACTGTTATCTACAGCATCTGCAATAAATGCAACCCTCTTTAGCACTGCACGCTTAGGTATGGCTATTTCCCTAGAAGGAGATCTTCCTAAGGCTTTCTCTCATAAGGAACGTAGAGGCAATATACCCTATGTTAGTTTAATTGTAATTACTTTGATTTCAGTAGTCTTTGTGAATACTATGAACCTTACTATTATATCCTCATTTGCTAGTTCTACTTTTTTGTTGATTTTTGCATCAATTAACCTTTCAGCATTCCGCTTGCGTAGGAAAATCGGTATTCAACCATTCCTGCCAATACTGGCCATGATAGCCTGTCTGGCCTCTTGGATTGTGTTGATTGGTTATTTGTTCAAGACTTCATCATGGGACCTCACATGGATTCTTGGTACCTACCTTGTGATCTCTTTAGCAGAATTCCTTTTTAGTAAGAGAAGGGTAATTATGCGAAAGCTATAGATGATAAAATAACTTTTTTATCTTGATAATTCTTTAATTAACCCCTTACAATTTTTCCTTCCTGGAGATGTCTTGGTTCAGCGTGGATTGGAGTATGATTCCTTTAGAGGACTTTAGGTATATAGAGATATCAAAGGGTGCATTTAGTGCAAAGTATGGTAATACACTTGGTGGATATATAAACCTTGTATCACCTGACACAGTAACAAATGGATTATATTTTAGTTCTGGTTATAAACGGTATGATACTTATTTTTTAACAGGGGGAAGTTCTTTTAGATATTCTAATTTTGGGATTAAATTAACTTCAGGATATTATTCAACAAATGGATATTTAAGAAATAGTGAAGCGCAACGCTCGGATATTTCTGGAGATCTATATTATTTTTTTCAAGACAATGGACGTATAAAGTTCAGTCTTGCATACAGTAAAGGTGATTTCCACATGCCTGTGGAAAATAATAAGGATAAGATAGGATTTGATTCCCATTATCCCGAGAGCGCAGGTACTTATCTAGCAGGACCAGGCATTAGATTTAAAAATGGTGATACAAATGGGGATAATTCATTTTATAGAAAGAAGAGGACGCAAATTGATGTTTCACTTAAAAAAAAGATTTTGGGTTTTGATAGTGACTTAGCCTTTTATTGGGACAATGAGGATAGAAAAGATATTATCTATTCTTATCTTGAGGATAAAAAAATATTAGAAAGAAAGGCCACACCTGACAGGACTTATGGATGGCATGCAATTTTTGGATATTTTTTAAATAACCATCATATAACATTTGGTGGAGACGGAAATTATCAAGGCTATGGTGGAACAAAGAACACTTTTGTGTCATCAAAATATTTTTACTGGCCCCCAATAGATGGGAGCGATGAATGGGACGCCTCTAGGTACCATGGTATTTACATAGATGACACATATAAATTGAATAAAAATCTTTCTGTGTACTTAGGGCTTAGATATGAGAACTATTATGCAGATCAGAGTGTTGACCAGGTTGTTGGGTATAATTCCTTTGGTAAACCTATTGGTTGGGAAGAGGTTGACAAGACATTTGATAAATCTGTGTTTTTGCCTAAGTTTGGTTTGGACTTAATATTAAATAAATATATATCTCTTTACACCCACATTGCAAAGGCTGCAAGATTTCCAGATAATCCTGCATTTTATTGGTATTATGCTGGATATCGTCCAGAAATTGATCCCAATTCAAATATAAAGAGAAAGGACTTAACTTATGAAGATGCAACAGAATCTGAACTGGGATTAAGGACAAATTTGTTTGACAGGGCATATATTGATTTTTGCCTTTTTAATTATGTTGTTGATAATTATATTAGGTGGATATTTGGATATGCCCCAAGTAGAGTTGTATACAATATAGATAAAGTGAGAATTGATGGCCTAGAGATGAATACTAATATTAACTTAATGAATTATCTATATTTATTTGGAAATTTTACATGGCAAGAAAGCAAAAAGAGTGGAGATGTATTAGATGGTTCTAATAAACTTAGTAGTGGATTATCAGAACTTCCCAAATGGAAGTTTAATACTGGTATAAAATATGAGAGACCAGATGGAATGGTTGTAAAGACAACACTCCATTGGGTTGATAAAAGATACGTACCTTATTTAAACGGCGCTGCGCCGGATGGTACTCCATTGGGAAGACCAATAGTCTTAAAAAAGCTCAGTTCCTATTCAGTGGTAAATGCATTGGTTAGATATCCTATATTAACTCATAGAGTAAAGGCTTTTTTGACTGCAGGTGTAGATAATTTATTTAATAAATATTATGAAGAAGAATTAGATTTTCCAGCTCCCAAAAGAACGTTTTATATGGCATTTGAAATGAAATTTTAATTTAAATGGCGGGGAGGATAAAATGAGCAAAATTGCCAATATAAATTTAATACCAATTGGCATTGTTGATAATACATTTAAAAAAACTATGCCAAGGCCAAAAAATGGTACACCAGATGATGATTATTATGATGAGTTAAAGGAATATTTTAAGAAAATAGAATCATTAGAGTCTGATATTAGAATTTTTCCAGAGTATGAGGCTGCTTTAGAAGGGATAGATGAATTTTCACATATACTTGTGTTGTTTTGGCCCCATTTGATATCAGAAGAAAAGAGGTCTACCCTTTGTGTCCATCCAATGGGAAGAGGGGATATACCTAAAAAAGGGATTTTTGCAACTTGTAGTCCAATTAGACCCAATCCAGTATTGTTGTCCCCCGTTAGATTAATAGAAAGACACAAAAATATTTTAAAGGTAAAGGGATTGGATGCCCTAGATAAGAGCCTTGTTGTAGATATTAAGCCATATTTAGGTCATTATCATTCAATTGAAGGGACTAGGTGTGCTGATTGGATGGAAAAAATAATAATGAGATAAAATATAATTTACTGTAAGAATTTAAAAATTTATTTATACAATTAAATTATGGAGGTTTATACCATGAAGATAGCTGTATGTGGAAAAGGTGGCAGTGGGAAAAGTACTGTGCTAACATTAATTACAAAGTCTCTTTTAAACACTGGAAAAAAGGTAGTGGTGTTAGATTCAGATGAGTCTAATTCAAGTTTGTATTGGATGCTTGGATTTGATTCTTTGCCTCTGCCTTTAATGGATTCCTTGGGTGGGAAGAAAAAGGTCCAAAAAAAGTTGATTGAACGTTTCAAGGATGGATTTAAGGAGCCTGAGATCTCCATATGGATGGAGGATGAAATTACATATAAATCCCTTATGCCCAAATTTGTACTTGAAAAGCAAGGTGTTAAATTAATTCAAACTGGCAAGATACATCAGGCTTTAGAAGGTTGTGCTTGTCCCATGGGGGTTGTTACAAGGGAATTTTTAAAAAAATATAGATTAGAGCCAGAGGAGGTCATGGTTATAGATATGGAGGCAGGTATTGAACATTTTGGCAGGGGCATAGAACAAAGTGTGGATCAGGTCTTGAGCGTAATAGAACCTTCCCTTGAATCTATTTCACTGGCTGAAAAGATAAGTGAATTAAGTAGATCAGTTGGGGCCTGTTTTAAAGGAGGTATATTAAACAAGATCATGTCTCAAGACCAAGAATCTTATCTTTGTAGTGAACTCCAAAAAAGAGAGATCCCTGTGCTCGGTGTTATACACTATTATCCAGAAATCCAATCTGCCTGTCTTATGGGAAAGAATATACACCATGAAAAGGCCCTAAAGGAATCAGAATATATAATAAAGAAGATTATATCCATATAAAAAGAACCATCATCTCCATAAAAAATTAGATTATATAGAAAATAGCCTGTTATTAAAATAGTGCAAGTTAGTTGATGTGTATTCTATTGACTAAAGGGGTATTGAATATTAATAATTATAACTAACAGGTTAGTTATAATCTAAATTGATATAATTTTGATTAAAGGAAATAACAGGGATTTAAATTTATGGCGAAGAAGAGACTGAGTTCAGAAAAGAGGAAAGAGCTGATATTAGCAAAGGTAAAAGAGTTGTGCACAAAAAAGGGATTTGCTGGCACCACATTGGATGAGATTGCAAGGAGCGCTGGGGTGAGTAGGGCATTGGTTATTCAACTTTTTGGCAATAAAGAAGGTCTTTATAAGGAGCTTTTAGATGATATATTTAAAAGCCATCCAATGGAAAAAGATCCAGATATAATGTATTATGCAAAACAGGACAATGATTTAGGAGTATTTTTGGCATTTGCTGAACATATTTATAAAAATATGGCAGTAGAAAATTCTGTATCTCCTCTTAGGCTCTTATTATTTATTATGTTAGAAAAACCAGATATATATAGAGAACATTTTCAAAACAGGAGGTTAAAAGGACTTAAAGTCCTTGAAGAATATATTCTCAAGGGAATTACACAGGGGAGATTTCAGAAAGTGGATGTGGGACATATATCTATTTGTTTTTCTTCAATGATAATATATATACTGCTAGAGAAAATTACTCTACAAGGCAGAGTAAACAAAGAGGAGTTTTTGAATATAATAAAGACAATGGCTCTATCCATTTTAAATGGAATAAAAAGGAGGTGATGGTAATGAAGTGTGAAAGATGTGGGACTACATTAAATTCACAGGAGGATTTATACGAATATGCCGGGCAAAAATTATGCGAAGATTGCTATTTAGAGTTGGTGTCTACTCCTAAGACCTGTGATCCCTGGGCAGTACATAGTGCAAAAGGATTTGCTGATAAGAGAGATGGCCTGACTCCTATTCAACAAAAGATACTAGATATACTAAAAGATAAAGGCCCAACTAGTGCAGAGGAAATTTGTGCGTCCCTTGGAATAGATGAAGGGGAATTTAGGTCCAATTTTGCCCCATTGAGACATATGGAATTAGCCCGTGCGTGTAAGGTAGGGGAGAAAGTCTGTTACACATTATTTAATGGATCTTAAGTACTGCATGGTTATGTATAACAATGTAAATTAATGGAGATTTATATGGAATTGAGACCAAATATGTTTAAAAAGATACTTCCTGTTCCCTTGACCCTGATAACTACTATTGACAAGCAAGGGATTATAAATGCCGCTCCATATGGCTGTGTAATGCCAATTCTAAGGCCACTAGATTTAATAGCAATTGCCTCTGCTCATGTTAGGGATACACTAAAAAATATCAGGGAAACCCGAGAGTTTGTGGTGAATGTAATGGGCGAGGATGACTTTAGGAAGACAATTAAGTGTGCAAAGAATTTTCCGCCCCATATTAATGAACTAGATGCTGTAGAAATTGAGTCCTTGCCATCAAAGATGGTCAAACCCCCTCGAGTGAAAAATGGTATTGGATGGATTGAAGCAAAATTAGATAGAGAGATTCAAGGGGAAAACTATTCAATAATAATCGGCAAGGTGGTATGTGCAGAGATAAATGACAGATATGTGGAAAATGGCGAGTTAATACAAGATCCACTTGTGATACTTATGTCGGGGTTTAGAAAAATAGGGGAACAGGTGGCCCTTCAAAAGGAATTTATAGATGATCTAAAGGCTATAAAATTTTAAAACACAAAGAATGAATATCTATAATAGAGATCCAATAGATTTTAACTATTAGGACGTTCGTTTATGGAGCGTCCTAATAGTTGGGTAAAAAGAGAATTAAAGTGTTTTTCAAATAATCCTTAGCTCATCCAATACATCAAAGGCAAAAGACAAAAATGGAGGCCCTCCTATTATGGCCCCACAAAATATTGCATCTTGTATTTCTATATCTGTTACCCCGTTTTTTAGTGCTTCTAAAATATGGTATTTTAAACAATCACGACATTTGTAGCTGGCTGAAAGCGCGATTTTAATGAGTTCTTGAGTGGTTTTGTCCAATGAATTGGTATTTTTTTGACATTCAATAACTTGTTTGAATTTATTTAAAAAATCTTGGTTTTTCATAATAAACCTTAAACTACCTGGAATAAATTCCTCTTCTATATCATGTCCATTGTCCCTATCTTTGTCTTTAATCCTGTTCACAATATTTCTTACTTTATACTGGATTTCTAAAAGGTCTTTTGTATTGGGGCGTCCCTTTATGTTCCCAAGTGTTCCTTTAGTGGAAAGCTCCTCATTTTTATGAAATTCCCCAACTATATACCATTCTCCTAATACTGAAAATCTGAGGTGTTCAAAAAATTGTTCCATATATTTATTTGCAGGGATTGCCTCCCTTATCCCTGTATGGGGACCTGAATAGGTAACGTATGAAACAGCATATTTGCCAGGTAATTTAGGAGAGCAAGGGATAATATCTCCTTTTTTTCTGTGTAACATGAGTTGAGAATGGATAAAATCAAGTACTGGTTTGCACGGAAGGAATTCTATCACTGGGGTACCCAGAAAAACAAGGTCATAATCATATAAGTCAATATTTAAGTCCTTGGATACCTTTTTTATCTCAGGTATAACCCCTTGATTTTTTAATGCATCCTCAATTGAATAGGTAACCTTTTCAGTATTTTTTGTAAAAGATTGATACAAGATTAAAGTCTTCATAATTACCTCCTGTTTATAACTAACATGTTAGTTATAAACTAATGTGTTAGGAATCTTTAGTCAATATAAAAATAAATATCTTATTTAGTATTAAAATGTCCTATAAGCCCAAAAGATACTCTTTTTTTATAATGGGACATTGAGTCCTATAACCAAAACCAATTAATAGACATAATTATATTGGAATATAAATTGGTTAGATTTTTGTGCTACTATTTCTATATTTGTATTATTTTTGTCTTGATAATTTAATTTTTTTATTCTATAAGAGCAAAAAAGGTATAGGTATGTGATGGATAGATATAGTATACTCAGGTCAATTAACCTAGATCTCATTGAATATATTCAAAAGAAGGTAAGGGTAAAGTTTGATTATAGATCTAGGGTGCCACTATGCTTTTATTTTAAGGATAAATGTTACTGGATCCATGAGATTGTACTAGCTGTAAAGACATATAAGGAGCTACCAATAAATGGATTTATTGTGAGGTCTAACAAAGAGATATTTTTTTTATATTTTCATTTTTTTAATTTTAACAAAAAAAAGGTTTTTAATGAAGGCAATTGGGTGTTGAGTTATAAAATTTTAAACAATGATGAAACAATGTATTTTTATAGGGAAGAGAGAAATATGTTAGTAAACATGACATTAAAACGCATAGCAGATTTTCATGGACATGTTTGTCCTGAATTGATTATAGGGGCAAAATTTTGTGAATATGTGATGCAACTTATAAATCAAAAGGGATCAAAAAATAGTAATATATTCATTATAGCAGAAAATTCTACTTCAGCTATAGATGCAATACAAATATTATTAGGTACTACACTGGGAAATCAACGTTTAAAAATAATAGACAAGGGCAAGCATAATTATTTGGTGTATTTTTTGAATGAGATGGTATCCCTTAAATTTGCATTTAAGTATAGTTCATTCATAGATGGAATTGATTTTATTTCCATTGAAAAGAAAATCCTGGAAAACAATGCTACAATAGACGATGTAATTCAATATCAAGATCTTATAGATAATAAGATTACTACCTTAATGAATTTGTCTCCAAGCGATGTATTTAATGTAGAAAAGATTCAATGGAAAGAACCAGAATATGAAATATCTGGTTCATATTTCATGTGTTCAAGTTGTAAGGAAATAGTACTTCGCTCAAAATTAATATATTACAAGGGTAAGTTCTATTGTTCAACCTGTTTTAACAAAATAAAATGCAGAGCAGAGTATTTAAACATACAATAAATTCACACAAAAACAGTTAAATAATCCCCTCTCTTTCTGTTTGATAGATAATTAGGATTAGGGGGCAGGTTGCCCCCATTTTTTTATCCCTCTATTTTTGATAAGAGTTCTTGCTTAATGGTCTCAATATCCCGTGATCCATCTACTTCCACGTACTTGGTCTTACCCTGGGCTGCTAGGTCTTTAAAGAAATAGGCTGCAGCTAGAGTCCCTGTCTCTGTGTCATAATAGATATCATGCCTTTTGTTGATTGCAGCTTCATCCTGGTCATCAGACCTTGTCTTTAGTGCGCCACCACAAACCCTACACTTATCCCCATTTGGCTTAATTGCATCTATATAGATATTGTTTGGATGATTTGGATCATTTTCACAAAGTCTTCTGCCCATAATCCTGTTTTTTGCAATTTCTCTATCCAATTTAATCTCAACTACATAGTCTAAATTCATCCCAGCTTCCTGAAGTGCCTCCCATAATTTTTTTGCCTGTGTAATATTCCTTGGAAAACCATCGAGGAGCCATCCATCCTTTCCTTTTTCTTTTAATGTCTCTAATACCATGGGAATTGTTATTTCATCAGGTACCAATTCCCCCTTATCTATATATTCTTTTGCCTTTTTTCCCAGCTCTGTGCCATTTTTGATGTGATCTCTGAAAATAGCACCTGATTCTATGTGTGCAAGATTAAATTTCTTCTTGAGTAAAGAACCCTGGGTCCCTTTTCCACTACCATTTGGTCCAAAGATAAGTATGTTCATTTTGGTCCTCCTTATAAGGATTTTGATTTAACCTATACAAATTTGACTAGTTATTCCCTTTTTGCTTATATAGCTTTCAGCTAAAAACTCTGCATTTAAGAAAAAAATGGAAAACAATAATTAGAGAAATTTTTCACAAAATCTTTAGCTTTTAACTACAAGGGTTGTCAATAGTTTTTATGGAACGTATTGTATTAATCTGTGGCCCAAGTGGTGCTGGAAAAGATACACTTCTAAAAGAGGCAAGGGAATATTTTAAAGATTATCCCAATGTTAATTTTGTAACAAGATATATAACTCGCTCACCAGATGAATTTGAAGACAATTTTTATGTATGTACACGTGCCTTTAATATTTTAAAAGAATCAGGCTTTTTCCTAATAGATTGGAGTGCATACGGTTATTTTTATGGTATCCCTAAGTATCAGATAAGGGAAGGTTGCTGTAATTTTATCTCTGTATCTAGGAGTGCGGTGCCCCTATTTGAGCAGAAATTCGAGGATGTGCATACCGTATTGATTACAGCAAATATAAAGACCATAGAACAGAGGCTGCACACAAGAAATAGAGAATCTCCTGTTCAGGTAAGAGAGAGAATAAAGAGGTATTTTATTGATTTTAACGCGAAAAATAAGATTGAATTTAAAAATGAGGGAACTTTTCAAGTGGTGAGGGAAGGTTTTATCTCTCTTTGTCAAGGGTTGATATTAGATTTTTTTCAAGGGCAAGATAAAAAATGAATAGAATGGTATAACTTAACAAACTAAAGTTCCGAAAACTGTAGGTTAATAGGTAAAGACGGCAAAAGGCACATGAGGCAAAAGGCTAAAGGGCTCTAATATGATTTTGGATGTTGAATTTTGGATTTTGGATTAATTTTTAAAAGGGATTTTGTTCCTTATTTTAATTCAAAATTCAAAATTTATAATTCAAAATTTAACAAATAGCCCTTAGCCATTATGAACAATGGGTTAGAATTGAAAAAAACGTAAATTTTTTTCACGTTTTTCAGAGGAAAAACATAGCCATGGGGGATTTTTATGATAAAACATTTTGATTTTTCAGAGTTAGACAAGTTAAAGTCCATGTTAAAACAAAGAAAGACCTCAAACCTCCAAATAGAGCAAGAGGTACGAGATATCCTAAAACAAGTGAGGGAGAATGGAGATTTATATCTAGAGGAAATTACAAGGAAGTTCGACTGTCCCAACTTCTCTATTTCAAACATAAAGGTAAAGATAGAAGACATAAAAAGGTCTACCTCTCTTGTCCCAGACCAAGACATTGAAATATTGAGAGAAGTCATTGAGAATGTACGGAATTTTCACAATCATCAGAAGGATAAATCATGGATACAACCTCAAGATGAGTCCCTTATCCTAGGACAATTAGTTAATCCAGTTGAAAGAGTAGGGCTATATGTCCCAGGGGGAAAGGGGGGAACTACGCCCCTTATCTCTACCCTTATCATGAATGCTGTCCCTGCCCAGATTGCTGGGGTGGGGAAGATAGTGGTAGTAACTCCTCCCTCTAAGTCAGGGGATATAAATCCCTATCTTTTGGCCACAGCAAATTTGCTGGGTATTTATGATATTTACAAAATAGGGAGTGCATGGGCCATTGGTGCACTTGCCTATGGCACAAAGAGTGTTCCCAAGGTAGATATGATAGTAGGGCCTGGAAATATATATGTAACTATTGCCAAAAAGCTTCTTATTGGTGAGATAGGGATAGACATGATCGCAGGCCCTTCAGAAATAGTGGTCATAGCAGATGAACATGCAAATCCTTCATGGATAGCTGCAGACCTTTTGTCACAAGCAGAGCATGATTATATGGCGTGTTCTATTTTTATAACTCCAAGTAAAGGGCTTATTGATAAGGTTGAAAAAGAGATAAAGGATCAACTTGTATCTCTTGGTAGAAAAGATATAGCAGAAAAATCCCTGAAAGAGTGGGGGGCATTTATCCACACAAAAGACATTGAACAGGCAATAGATGCAGCCAATGAACTTGCCCCAGAACATTTGGAGATACATGTTATGGAGCCATGGAACTTTATATCCCGCATAAAAAATGCTGGGTGCGTATTTTTAGGTGAATTTTGTCCTGAACCAGTGGGAGATTATTTTGCAGGACCAAACCATGTACTCCCAACCACTTCTACTGCTAGATTTTCTTCTGGACTTTCTGTTGAAACCTTTTATAAAAAGACCAATCTCATCTGGGCAACCAAGGACTATGTAAATAAAAATGCACACAAGATTGCAAGGCTTGCTAGACTAGAAGGGCTTGAAGCACATGCAAGGAGCGCTGAGATAAGGATAAGACAGAATAAATAAAGACACATATTCCAGGAGGTAGATATTAATGAGGGTGGTGACTAAGACCAATATTAAGGAGTATCCTCTTGTTGCGAGGGGAAAGGTGAGGGATATATATGAAATAGATAAAGATAGCCTGCTTATAGTGACCACAGATAGGATGTCTGCCTTTGATGTGGTATTAGAAGACCCTATTCCCTATAAAGGTGTAATATTGAATTTGTTAACCTTATTTTGGATGGATAGGTTCAAACATTTAGTGCCAAATCATTTACTTGAGATCCATGTAGAGGACTTTCCAAAGGATTTGAAAAGATACAAAGATGAGCTTGAAAACAGAGCAGTTATAGTAAAAAAGGCAAATCCACTTGCAATAGAGTGTATTGTTAGGGGATATATCTCTGGTTCTGGGTGGAAGGACTATGTAAGATCAGGGACCATTTGCGGACACAAACTTCCCCATGGCCTTAAGGAATCACAAAGACTTCCAGAACCAATCTTTACCCCTTCTACAAAGGCAGATATTGGGGACCACGATGAGAATATTACCTTAGATGAGGCAAGGGAAAAAATAGGGGGAGAAATTTTTGAAAAAGTAAGACATATATCCCTTGAAATATATAAACAGGCCAGTGAATATGCCCTTGGTAAGGGGATTATAATAGCTGATACCAAGTTTGAATTTGGTATTATAGGGGATGAGCTCTATTTAATAGATGAGGTATTGACCCCTGATTCTTCAAGGTTTTGGCCAAAGGATGAATATGAACCTGGTAGGGGGCAAAAGAGCTTTGATAAACAGTATTTAAGGGACTGGCTGATGGCTAATTGGGACATGAGAGGGACTCCGCCAAGGCTCCCTGAGGATGTAATAGAGAACACAAAAAATAAATACTTGGAAGCATTATACATGTTAACTGGGGAAAGATTAACAAACTAAAGTTCCGAAATCTACAGGTTAATATAAAAGGCGGCAAAGGGCGAAAGGCTAAAGGGCTCCAATATGATTTTGGATGTTGAATTTTGGATTTTGGATTAATTTTTAAAAGGGACTTTAATTCAAAATTTAACAAATAGCCCTTAGCCATTAGCCTAATGTAAACAATGAGTTAGGATTCAGAAAAGACGTAAATTTTTTTTACGTTTTTGAAATAAAAAGCTTATTTTAATGTAAAAGGAAATTTATCATGGATATTTTTTATGGGTTAATAGTTCTTATAGTTATTTGGATCGTGTTGGGTATAGTTTTACCTAAAATGGGTATTGGAGGCTGAGGCGTAAAAAATAGTTGCAGTATGCAGCATAGAAAACCAAAAGGAAATAGGAGAAATTAGGACTTATATTTTTATGGGAGATGGACATATAGGGGTGAAGGAAAAGACAAAAATAGCTTTTTTCCTGGCTACATCAGGACACAGTGGCGTGGATAGAGCCATGAAGAACTTAATCCCCTCCATAGCATCTAGGGGATATGAAGTGGATCTCATTAAAGTTAAGAATCATGGTCCATATCTAGATTCTATACCAGATGGGGTTAATATAATAAAATTACCCACCTCTCATGTCTATTCAAGCTTTCCATATTTATTGAGATACCTTAAAAAATATCATCCTTATGTATTTTTAACAGATAAGGATAGGGTAAATAGATGTGCTATTTGTGCAAAATTAATCACAAGGGCCCCTACAAGATTGGTTGTTAGTATTGGGACAACGGTTTCAATAAATTTGAAGAGTAGGGGTATAGTGGAGAGATGGGTTCAGAGAAAATCCATAGGTAACTTGTATAAATATGCTGATAAAGTAGTGGTCACCTCACAGGGAGTTGCAAGGGATATGGTAGATTACACAGGACTTTCTGAAGAACTAATAGAAGTTTTGCCCTCCCCAGTAATTGACGCTTCCCTTTTAACAAAAAGGCTACCTCTTCCTCCTCACCCTTGGTTCAAACCAGGCTCTCCTCCTGTGATACTAGGGGTTGGAGAGTTAGGAATGAGAAAGGACTTTTCTACATTGATTAAGGCATTTAAAATAGTAACTGAACATATGGATACAAGGCTTGTTATATTGGGTAAGGGTAAACAAAGGGATTTACTCATGTCTTTGGTCAATGACCTTAGCCTCAACCATAAGGTAGATTTTCCTGGTTTTGTGAAAGACCCATATCCTTATATGGCGCATTCAAAGTTGTTTGCCTTTAGTTCTTTGTGGGAAGGGCTTGGGTTTGTTTTAATAGAGGCATTAGCAGTAGGAACCCCAGTGGTATCTACAGACTGTCCAAGTGGCCCTGCAGAAATTTTAGAAAATGGAAAATATGGAAAACTCGTGCCTGTAAAAGACCCAGAAAAAATGGCTGAGGCAATTATTGAAACATTAAAAAATCCAAAGGACCCAGAATTTTTAAAACAGGCAGCAAGGCCATATACAATTGAGCAAAGTACAGATGCATATCTAACCTCTTTTGGACTACCTCTATATTGGAATGGTTAATCATGAAAGTTGACATTGCTGTATTTATGCCCTCATTTGGTAGTGGTGGTGCAGAAAGAATGACTATTAACTTGTGCAGGGGACTTAGTGAAGCCAATAAAAAGGTAGATTTGGTGGTAAGGAGTGGAGATATCCCTTTTAAACAAATGTTAAATAGACATATTCGTATTGTTCGACTTAAAGGGAACAAAAAGAATATAGTATCTCAACTCATCAATTATTTAAGAGAAAATACCCCCAAGGTCCTTCTTTCCACAAAAGGTGGGGATAGGGAAGCAATTGAGGCAAAATATAAGGGAAATATGGATGTAAAAGTAGTGCTTAGACATGGCACGACCTTTTCTAAAAGGGATAAAGATAGGTTTTTTTTAAAGAGGATTATTTCAAGATATAAATTAAAAAGGACCTTACCTAAGGCAGACCTGATAATTGCAGTGTCAAATGGAGTGGCAGAAGACATAATTAGATTAACTAATATTCAAGAGAAAAAGGTAAAAATCCTTCCAAACCCTACTATAGTTCCAGAGATCTTTGAATTGGCTAAACAGGAAGTGGACCATCCGTGGTTTAGAGAGAAAAAATATCCAATTATATTAGGTGCAGGGGGATTTAGAAGGGCAAAGGACTTTCCAACCTTAATAAAGGCCTTTGGGATTGTAAGGTCTCACCTTCAAGCAAGGCTTGTTATTTTGGGAGATGGAAGACAGAGGACAAAGGTAGAGGACCTTATTAAGGGATTGGGACTATCAAATGAGGTATGGCTCCCTGGATTTAGAGAGAACCCTTATAGTTTTATGAGGAGTGCAGACCTATTTGTGCTCTCTTCTATTTGGGAAGGGTCTCCAAATGTGCTTATTGAGTCAATGGCCTTGGGTACTCCTGTTGTTTCAACAGATTGTCCAAGTGGACCAAGGGAGATCTTAGCTAATGGCAAATATGGTAAATTAGTGCCCATGCAGTGTCCCAAAGAAATGGCCACAGCTATTTTACATAGTTTGCGCACACCTATGAGAAGAGAGATCATACAACAAGGTGTAAAGAGATTTGAATTAAAAAATAGTATTCAGGCATATATTGAGGCATTGGAATTATAAAATTAATTGATAAGGGTTAGGGAAAATATAATAGTGGATTTTTTATACTTAGGTGTAAGCAGGATCCATAGGAACAGGGCGAATTTGATTCAAACCCTACACACTGTATCTGCTATTAAACAGCAAGGTGCAAATATCACATTGTTTTTACCCCCAAAGAAAAAGAAAATAGACATAAGAAAGAGATTGAGGGAGATGGGGGTGCCAGTAGATATAGACATACGGTTCACTCAGTTTTTACATTCTAGGTGGAAGAGAGTGGATTATAGACCTTTAATTTGGTTTTATAAAAAGATATTTAACAAGGCAGAGATTGTTTATGTTAGGTCCCCAAGGCTCAGCCTATCCTTGGCAAAGCAAAATATCCCCCATTGCTTAGAGATCCACAATACAGAAAATCTCTATAAGGAATATTGGTTAGAGCCTATAATACGTTATTATAATGGGCATATTATTAAACACATGTTTCCTATTAGTAAGTCTGCAGCCAGATTCCTTGTGAACTCAGGTGCAGAACCAAATAGAATAACAGTAGTCCCATCAGGGGTAAATCTCTCTCTTTTTAATAACATAAGACCCTTTAATGCGGGTAAGTTAAACTTCCCCAATATCTTTTACATAGGAAGGATAAGCAGGGATAGGGGACTTGAAATACTTACCTCTATAGCCAAACAAGGGTTGGGAAGGGTCCATCTAGTTGGGGAGAGTGAGGACACAATAAAACCAATAGATAATCTTATTTATCACGGGCATGTGCCTCATAGGGAAGTGCTTAAATATTATGAACAAAGCGATATCTTATTGTTGCCATATCAAGAAGATTTGGATCATATAAAGTCCATAAGTCCTTTAAAACTCTTTGAATCAATGGCCACAGGCAGGCCCATTATTGCCAGTGACATACCCCCGATTAGAGAGGTCCTGGTACACCAAAAAAATGCATTGTTATGTGATCCATCTGATCCAAGTGCATGGATTTCCTGTGTAAAAAAACTTATGTCCAATCACTCACTTGCAGAGGAGATTGGATCAAAGGCACAACAAGAGGCAAGTAAATATACATGGCAAAAAAGGGCAATTAAGATCATTGAATCACTAAAACTGGAATAACCATTAGGATGGATTTATGAGATTAGCTTTAAATAGAATTAACAGGAGAGATATTGAGATATTTTTTTTATATAGCTTTGCTTTTTTATGTATGATCACTATTGCAGGGGCAACAATATGTATTTGGACCTTAACCTTTATTGTTATGAGCGATAAAAATAGATGGCACCTCTTTTATAAAAATCCAATTTTCATCCTGTTTGTATTGTCTAATATATATGTAATCTTGAGCGGTATTTATGGATATATTCATCTGCCTTTTTGTAAAAATATTCAAATAAGAGAAACTTTGGATTGGATCCGTTTATGGCTTTTTTTGAGTGTTGGACTAGTCATTAATGGTGATGAGAAAGTAGGTTTGAACGTGTTAAAATTTTTATATGTAGGTTTTTTTACTTCGATTATATTCTATTTATTAAATAATCCAACCGTTTTATTAACTATGCCAAGGGTAGGATTTGGACATAAAATCCTGTCAATTTCTCTTTATCTATGTATTGCGATTCTAGGGGTATCAATATTTAGCCAAAGGATGTATTCTAGTGTTAAAGATAAGAACTATTTTTATGCTTATCTAATCTTTTGGTGTATAAATCTTATACTTATGATAGACGCCTTATTAATTACCCGTTCAAGGACAGCGTGGTTTTCTATATTATTAATACTACCCATAATTTTAATAATATATTATAGAAAGAATTTAAATTATAGAAAGATAAATATTAAATGGACTGTAGCTATTCTCACAATAATATTGGTTTCTATTGTTTTTAACTTTAAGTTGATAAAAAATAGAATGTTGTTGGAGTATCCAACATTTAAAGCCATTTTAGAGGGACATGAAAGTGCAATTAATCTTAATTCCTCTACTGGGGCAAGATATTTTTTATATAAATTTGCGATCAAAAAAATTGAGCAAAGGCCATTTTTCGGTTGGGGTGCTGGAGTTACCCCCTGCCTTATAAAGACATCCACTCATCCACGGTTACAAGTGAGGGTTGGCAGTGGGTATGAGTGGTTGGATCATTTGCATGATAATTATTTAGAGATACTTGTTCGTTTTGGCGTAATAGGGGCAATCCTTATGTTATGTACTTTGATAATATTAATTAGACGGTTAACAAGATCATATAGAAAAGGGACCCTGTCACAGGATACCTACCTATTTTTAATAGGCTCCCTTGCCCTTATAATTTTATGTGGTTTAACGAACTTTAGGCTTCTTCATCCAGATTATCGTTTTTTTTGGGCTTGTATAGGAGGGTTGATTTATGGCCTGGGGCTATGTTCAGAAAAGAGAGATTTTGGGTAAAAAATAGACACTAGTATGGATTAGTAAACTCTTAGGGACAAATTAGAAAAACTTCCAAAACTTTTACTTGTCAAATAATTGGATTTATACTAAAAGAAAGATTCGTTCTTTGGAGAGGTGTCCGAGATGGCCGAAGGAGCACGATTGGAAATCGTGTGTACCGGAAATACCGGTACCGAGGGTTCGAATCCCTCCCTCTCCGTTTGGAGCCAGACGGCAGGGGCGCTGTGAACCCCGTCAGGCCCGAAAGGGAGCAGCGGTAGCAGGCCTGCCCCTGGGTGTCTGGTTCCTAAAAAAAGGGACACATCCTATGTGTCCCTTTTTTTATGGGATAAGGCTGATATAGACACCAGTTATTTTGTTTGTTAAAAAGGAGCAAAAATAAACGTAGGAGAGATATATGTTAGATCTAAAATTTATAGAACAAAATCCTGATATAATAAAAAGGGCCCTTGAAAAGAGGAAAGTAGATGTTGATATAGATGGATTTTTAGAGATGTGTAATAAACGAAAGTCCTTGATACAAAGGGTTGAGTCATTAAGGGCTAGGCTCAATAAGGAGTCCAAAGAACTTGGAAGGCTAAAGGCCAAAGGGGTAGATATACAGGATAAGGCAAGGGAATTGTCTCAATTGTCAGATGAGATAAAGGAGATTGAGAAACAGAGAAAGGACATAGAGGCTACAATATTTGACATTAGGTCTCAGATTCCAAATATCCCTGCTCCAGATGTGCCAGAAGGGGACAGTGATGAGGACAATGTAGAAATCAAAAAGTGGGGTAAAAGGCCTGAATTTTCATTTGAACCAAGGCCCCATTGGGATGTTGGTGCAAGTTTAGGTGGTCTTGACTTTGAGAGGGCATCAAAGATAGCAGGTGCAAGATTTGCACTTTATTTTGATTGGGCTGCAAGGCTTGAGAGGGCGCTTATTAATTTTATGTTAGATGTTCAGACCAGGGAAAATGGATATTTAGAGGTCTTGCCACCATTTATAGTAAATTATGACTCTATGTTTGGTACTGGCCAGCTCCCAAAATTTGAAGAAGATCTTTTTAAATTACAGGGATGGGACTACTATCTTATACCTACTGCAGAAGTACCTGTAACCAATATCCACAGGGGAGAAGTAATTGAAGAGAAGCAACTTCCCCTTGCCTATACTGCATATACCCCTTGTTTTAGATCTGAAGCAGGTTCATATGGAAAAGATACCAGGGGATTAATTAGGCAGCACCAATTTAATAAGGTGGAGCTTGTGAGGTTTGTGCATCCAGATACTTCTTATAAACAACTTGAGATACTCCTCACCCATGCAGAATCTATACTCCAAAGATTAGGACTCCATTATAGGGTAGTTGTCCTGTGTACACGAGACCTTGGATTTTCTGCTGCCAAGACATATGATATAGAGGTGTGGCTCCCTGGACAAAATACATATAGGGAGATATCTTCTTGTTCTAATTTTGAAGACTTCCAGGCAAGGAGGGCCAATATAAAATTTCAGCCTGAAGGTTCAAAGAAAAAAGAGTTTGTGCACACATTAAATGGTTCTGGCCTGGCAGTGGGGAGGACATTGGTTGCAATTTTAGAGAACTATCAACAAGAAGATGGTTCCCTGATCATACCTGAGGCACTACAACCTTATATGGGTGGAATTGAGGTCATCGAACCAGCTAAGTGAGAGATATGAAGATAAAAAATCTTTTTTTAGACAGGGATGGGACTATAATAGTTGAAAAACATTATCTCAAGGACCCAGATGAGGTAGAGTTATTACCAAATGCAGTAGATGGTTTAAAGAAATTTGTAGAAAAGGGTGTTAATTTATTCATAGTAACAAATCAATCAGGTATTGGCCGTGGCTATTTTAGTGTCCAGGATCTGTACAAGGTTAATAAGAGACTTTGTGATATCCTATCTTTGTACCATGTGCAAATTAAAGATATAGAGTTTTGTCCCCATTCTCCTGATGATAATTGTAGGTGTAGAAAGCCAAAAACATATATGTGGGAAAAGTTACAGAAAAAATATAATCTGATTTCACATGAAACCGTGGTAATAGGGGATAAATTGTCTGACGTACTCATGGGACGAAATGCAGGGTTTATTTTAAATGCATTGGTGTTGACTGGTTATGGTGAATATAGTTTAAAAAAAGGACCAATAGATTGTTTTGATTTGATTGCAAAGGATCTACTTGATTTTTATTATTTATTGGAAAATAGAGGTTGTTTATAATTTATGAAGATGAAAGATAGAGATTTTAGATCTGGGTGGTTTTATTTTAAAAGGACCTTAAAATATTTTAAGCCCTATACAATTAGAATTTTTTTCTCCATTATATCCATGATGATAGTTGCAGGTTGTACTGCTTACGCAGCATATCTTGTTCAACCAGCCTTAGATAAGATATTTATTCAAAAAGATGTACACGCATTAAAGACCATACCCATATTAGTTATAATTGTATTTGCAGTAAAGGGATTTTTTAGGGTAGTGCAGAGTTATGAGATGCAGTATTGTGCAATGAAGGTGTTAGAGACCTTGAGAAACGATTTATATGAGAGAATTATAAGGCTCCCTATGGTTTTTTTTGAAGAAAATAGGGTTGGCATGCTAATGTCCAGGATTATAAATGATGTTAATCTGCTTAGAAATAGCGTGCCTGAGATTATAAATCTTATTAAAGAATTTTTCACAGTTATAGGTCTTACCTTTGTGGCCTTTTACAGGGATCCATATCTTGCCACATGGGCAATAGTCATCTTTCCCGTTGCAGTATATCCAATTGTGTATTTTGGAAGAAAGCTCAGAAAACTGGGTAGAAAAAACCAGGAAAAGATTGCTGATATATCAAATATATTACAGGAAATATTTAGTGGCATCAAAGTGGTCAAGGCATTTGCAATGGAGAAAAAAGAGACCAAAGAATTTATGGTACAAAATAGAAAGTTGATAAAAATAGCCTTAAAGAGCATTTTTTATAATGCCCTTTCCTCCCCTGTTATGGAGTTTATTGGGTCCCTTGGAATAGGTCTTGTTATCTGGTATGGTGGGAGCCAGGTAATTGCTGGCCATTCAACCCCTGGGACCTTTTTTTCCTTTTTAACTGCAGTTATGATGTTGTATGATCCAATAAAAAGACTTAATAAGTCTAATATGGTACTGCAAAGGGCCATTGCAGGGGCAGAGAGGGTCTTTGAGGTATTGGATTCAAAAGAGGTAAGTATTGAAGATCAGGGGAGTGTTGAGCTAAGACCCCCAATTAAGGAATTAAAATTTATAGATGTGTGGTTTAAGTACCAAAATACCCCAGAGGAATGGGCACTTAGGGAAATAAATCTAAATATCAGGCCAGGGGAAAAATTGGCAATCGTTGGTCCTTCTGGTGCTGGAAAGACTTCACTAATAAATTTGATTCCTAGATTCTATGATCCATTAAAGGGAGAAATAATCTTAAATTCACACAATCTCAAGGAATATACCTTGACCAGTCTTCGGAGATTTATAGGTATCGTTTCCCAGGAGACCATTTTATTTAATGCCTCTATAAAAGACAATATAACCTATGGGATATTGGATGTGGATGAAGAGAAGGTGGTAGAGGTTGCAAAGATTGCATATGCACATGATTTTATATCGGGACTCCCAGATGGGTATGATACAATAGTTGGAGAAAGGGGTGTTCGTCTCTCAGGTGGGGAAAAACAGAGGATCACAATAGCCAGGGCCCTTTTAAAGAATCCTCCTCTTTTGATCTTAGACGAGGCCACTAGTGCCCTGGACACAGAGTCTGAGAGAATTGTACAAAATGCACTTGATAATCTTATGAAAAACAGGACTTCAATAATCATTGCCCATAGGTTGTCTACTATCTTGAGTGCAGACAGAATAGCTGTTATGGATAAGGGACAGATAATAGACGTTGGGCCACATAAGGAAATACTCAAAAGATGTAAGCTGTATGAAAAATTATATAGAATGCAGTTTAAAGATAATAGTTAGGTTTATATGAAAAAATGTATTATCTTTTTGATAATATTTTTGTTTTTTTATCAAAGAATTGCAATATCTTCTCCTCCTATTTTATTTTTTAAAAAAAGTATTAAGACCAAGAATACAAAAAAGGTTTTTTTTAAATATCGTATAAAAGAAGGAGAATACATATATTCTATACTCAGGTCATTAAATATCCCAAAGAATAGGTTCGGTTATGTATTAAGAGAAATAAAAAGGTTAAATCCACAGATAAAGGATTTAAGCAAACTTTGTCCAGGACAATGTATAAAGATACCAATAGATGTGTTGCCCAAGAATGAACCTATAAGTTATATTTCATATAAGATAGACATAAAAAAATATCCATATGTCCCCAGAAAATACGTCATAAAAAAAGGAGAATATATTGTAGAACTTTTAAATAGAATAGGAGGTATTCCCAAAAATCTTATATTTAATGAGTATTTGTATATATTCAAGAGATTGAATCCTTATATTAAGGATATAAATAACATAGCTCCAGGTACCACCATTATCTTGCCCATTAGGCACCCCTTAAACAGTATGTCGACTTCGTTAAATCCCGTATCCAAAATAGAGGATTTATTTAATTCAGAAAATATACAGAAAGATTTGAGTTTAAATATTTTGGTGAAATTAGGATTTAGTATAAGAAGTACAGGTACTATAATATATCCCTTGCAAGATGGAGACTGGATTAGTATAAATTGTGATAACACTCCTATTGTAGAAGATCATGAAGGGGAGAAGATTGTGTTACTAAGTGGTAATCAGACTTATGGGTACTATATTAAAGATAACGTATATAGCAGTAACATTATCTTTTGTAGATTATTAGATTGGCAACCCTATGAGGTGCTCAAGGACATATCAACTTATGTAAATTCCATAAAATTATGGGATAGAGGTAAGGATCTTATAATAATTGGAGATAATTTTGTTTTAGAATCATGGGGGGACTTACAGGTAGTAAAGAAGAAAATAAATGGAGATAATAGTTATTATATCTTTTTTCTGGACCATTTTAAGATCACATATCCTTTAAAATTGTTAATAAGTTTTTTGTCAAAAGAGAATATCCATATATATTTTTTAGGAGATACTACAAATAGTTTTATAGAGCCCCATGTTGGTTTAAGCAATATTTTATATCTTCCAAAAATTTCTGAAAAGGGCAAAAGATATTTGAGTTTCCATAGGTATCATTTGCAAACAATAAGGATGGGATTTGAAAAAAATAAGCTAAGTATCTCTATTAAGGTTAATAGAGTGGATGGGCTAGATAATAATTCTATTTATTTTCTTGACCAAGATAAACCGTATTTGATTGCCTTACTCAGGGCAAAAGGCTATGATTGTTATTTAAGAGAGTAAAACTAATTGTGACATTATGGGATTTAATATGAAAAAAATTTTTTGTTATATAGCTTTTTTAATTATAATCTTATCTGTATATTGTCCCTTTGTGTATTCTCGTGTAAATAAGGTGAGAGCATTATATGTAAGGATATCTGGAACAATAAACCCAGCCCAGGTAGATCTATTAGAAGAAGCAAAATTGGTGGCTGTTAAAAAGGGCTACAATATAATAATTATTGGACTTGATACACCTGGTGGGCTTGCAGAATCCATGAGACAGATGGTAAAGATTATATTAAATTCTCCTGTTCCAATGGCTGTTTGGGTAGGGCCAAAGGGAGCTAGGGCTGCTTCAGCAGGGGTATTTTTAGTGGCAGCCTCAGATATTGCTTCTATGGCACCCCAGACCAGTATTGGTGCTGCGTCTCCAGTTGGAATGGGGGGCGGGGATGTGCCTAAGACCTTGGAAAAAAAGATAAAAAATGATCTCATGAGCTTGATCAGGGCTGTTGCAAGGTCAAGGAATAGAAATGTTCTATGGTATGAAAGGGCAATTGATGAGGCAGTATCCCTAAATGCTGAGGAAGCAGTAATTAAGAGGGTTGTGGATTTAATAGCAATATCCCCAAAAGACTTAATGGTACAAATAGGCAAGAGGGGGATTGATATAAAGGGTCAAAGGGTTAGGTTTGGTCCAAGGGAATTTGTTATTAATACCTTTAACCCTTCTATGAGATATAAATTTTTGGCTTGGCTTCTGGATCCTCAAATAGCATATTTGCTTTTACTTGGAGGAATAGCAGGTATATTTTTTGAGCTATCTAGTCCTGGAGCTGTATTTCCAGGTGTATTTGGGGGGATATGTTTACTACTTTCCCTTTATGCGCTTTCTGTCCTGCCCACAAATGTTGCTGGGCTACTTTTGATATTGCTGGGATTTGTGTTGTTTGTGCTAGAGATAAAGGTAACCAGTTATGGGATGCTTACAATTGGAGGGCTTGTGTGTCTTTTTTTGGGATCTACTATTTTGTTTAAATTTGAATTAACTTCTCCAGGATTGACCATGAAGACTATTCTGCCATCTGTGTTGGGTATAGGAGTATTTGTTGGTGTGGTCTTGTATTTAGTCACAAGGGCTCAGGTAAATCCCAGTCCAGTTGGTTTGGAATCTATGGTAGGTAGGATTGGAGAGGTGGTAGAGTGGGAAGGAAACAAGGGTAAGATAAAGGTAAGGGGAGAGATATGGAAGGCCCAGTCTCTTAGGGGTAATTCAGATCTGAGAAAAGGAACTAGAGTAAAGGTAATAGCATGTGAGGGGCTCACATTGATTATAGAGCCAGTTAATTAAAAATAAAAAAAGAGGAGGAAGTTATGTTTTCAATATTACCAATTTTGATAATATTAGTCTTGTTTTTGGCATCTGCAATTAAGGTTGTAAATGAATATGAAAGGGCAGTTATATTTCGCTTAGGCAGGATTATAAAGGCAAAGGGTCCTGGTCTGATTATCTTGATTCCCATGATAGATAAAATGACCAAGATATCTCTTAGGATAGTTACTCTAGATGTACCATCTCAAGACGTAATAACAAAGGACAATGTGAGTGTTAAAATAAATGCAGTTGTATATTTTAGGGTAATGGATCCTGTAAAGGCGGTTTTAGAGGTTGAAGACTATATGTTTGCAACCACTCAGCTCGCCCAGACTACCCTTAGGTCTATTTGTGGTTCTGTGGAATTAGATGAGATATTGGCTCACAGGGATAAGATAAATTCTCAGATACAAGAGATCTTAGACGAACATACTGATCCGTGGGGGATTAAGGTTACCAATGTTGAACTAAAATTTATAGACCTTCCCCAGGATATGCAAAGGGCCATGGCCAGACAAGCTGAAGCAGAGAGAGAGAGGAGATATAAAGTCATTAGTGCTGAAGGTGAGTTTCAAGCAGCTGAAAAACTTGCTCAGGCCGCTGAAATTATATCAAAAAAACCAATGGCATTACAACTTAGATATTTGCAAACATTAAAAGAGATGTCCTATGAGAGCAAGGCAAGTACTATTTTGCCAATACCTATAGATCTCTTTAAAAATCTTATACCAAATTACTCTACTCCACCTACTCAAGTATCAGAGCAGGTGCAGGACCAGGAAGAAATAAGGCCTGAATAGTTGTTGACTTGGTATTTGCTTTGTCTTTAATATTGGCCAACAAAAAAAGGAGCATAACTATGGCAGAGAAAAGGTATTGTCCTTATTGTCATGAGGAAATGGAGTATTGGCTTGCCCCTCCTGAAACAGGATGGGGATATATTTATGTGTGTTTTAATAATAAATGTAAGTTTTATCGAAATTCCTCTGATAATATTAAAAATAAAGGGGAAGATCAGAGACATTTTGCAGCACGATATGGAGAAGATCCAGCCAATAATTTCCATCCAATTAACATCCTGGCCTATAATCCATTTGTTAAGTTGGAGAATGGATAAGGACTAACTTTTTAGGCCCAGAAATAGCTGGGCCTTATCTTTCTAAAAATGGATAAGCTCTACACAATAAAGGAAATAGCCTCTGTCTTAAATGTACCTGAAAGTACCCTTAGATATTATAGGGATAGGTTTGAAGAATTTATCCCCTATGTGGGTAAGGGAAGAAAGAGGAGGTATAAAAAAGAGGCACTTGCGATATTTCGGTTAATTATAGATGGTTATGAGCAGGACCTTTCCTTTAAACAAATAAAAAGTCAATTATTGCACACAATATCTAAGACTGAAATTAAAGGGGGATTAGATCAGGATTTAACAGAAAGGATTCTGCAAAAACAAGGGGAAATACTAGAGATCTTGGCAAAAGACCTATCAAAAAAGAAGGATATTTATAATCATATAAATGAGTTAGAGGCTAGATTAAAAAAAATAGAACAAGGGCTTTTAAGATTGGCTAAGGATTATTCTTTATTTAAGAGACAATTAGATGGTAAATTGGATGAGTTAGCAAATCACAAGGAGGTAAAAAATGGAGAGTGAGGCAAAGGTTAAAGAAATTGTTGATAAGATTTTACCTATTGATCAGGATATTTTAAGTAAAGCAAAAGAGCATACTTCTAGATTGGTTATGCCCCCACGTGCCCTAGGTAGGTTACATGATATATCCGAAAAAATATGTGCAATTCAACGGAGTTTAGAACCAGATGTATCTAAAAAAAAGATAATTGTATTTGCAGGAGATCACGGGGTAGTAGAAGAAGGGGTCTCTGCATTTCCCCAGGTTGTATCCCTTGAGATGGTGAAATGTTTTGTGGTTGGTGGGGCAGGGATAAGTGCTATAACTAGATTTATAGGCGCAGATGTTTTAGTGTGTGATATGGGCATTATCCCGGATTTTGAACCTGAGACAGAGGAGCAAAAAAGGAGCTTCAAAAACCTCAAGATAAGGAGAGGAACAAAGAACCTGGCAAAAGGTCCAGCAATGTCCAGAGAAGAAGCAGCCCTGTCCATATTAAGGGGATTTTCTGTGGGTGAAGAGGCCATTAAACAAGGAGTAAAGATAATTGGTACAGGGGATATGGGAATAGGAAATACCACGCCTTCATCTGCTATAGGGGCTGTTTTTACAGGTGAGAAAGTTGAGGTAATGGTAGGTCCTGGAACTGGGGTAGATGATGATGGGATCAGGAAAAAAGTGAATGCAGTAAAAAAAGGACTTGATATAAATAACCCTGACCCAACAGATGGTCTAGATGTCCTCTCAAAGGTTGGGGGTTTTGAGATCGGCGGAATTGCAGGTTGTATCTTGGCATGTGCATATTATAGGGTCCCTGTTATGATAGATGGATTTATTTCAACTGCAGGTGCGTTGATTGCAAAATCCATTTGTCCTACCTCAGTTGAATATATGCTCTCAGGCCATTGTTCTGAAGAGCCAGGACACAAGATAATGCTAGATTATCTTGGATTGAAACCTATACTAGACCTTGGCATGAGGCTAGGGGAAGGGACAGGTGGGGCACTTGCTATGAATATAGTAGATGCAGCATGTCATGTGTTTAATGAGGTCATGACCTTTGAACAGGCAGGTGTCTCAGAAAAAGAAGATTAATTATTTAACAGATTGTATATCGCTAATTGGAGTTTTTTTAGATCAAGGTGGCCCGCGTGTTTAAAAATCGTGGGCCTTTTTTATGTTAAATATAGGGGTAGTTATTATGGAAGACCTAGATATAACTTGTCCATTTTTATATCTAGTAATAGATAGGGGTTCCTGTCTAGGGAAGGATATCTTTTCTGTGCTATATAAGGCGATTGAGGGGGGAGTGGATATTGTCCAACTGAGAGAAAAGGAGATTGGCTCAAGGGAATATGTGGAACTTGGTAAAAGGGTAAAGGGGTTTTTAGATAGATTTCATGTGCCTTTGATTATTAATGATAGGGTTGACGTTGCATTGGCAGTGGGGGCTAGTGGGGTGCATGTTGGACAGGAGGATATTCATCCCAATGATATAAAGAGGTTTGCTCCAAGTGATTTAATTATTGGACTTAGTGTAAATACAATAGAACATGCAAAAGAGGCAAATAAACTAGACATTGACTATGTTGGAATAGGACCAGTATTTCATACATCTACGAAAAAAGATGCCAAGCCAACGTTAAATATTGATGGTCTTAAGAGGATAGTTGGATTGATTAATAAACCTGCTGTTGCAATAGGCGGTATTGGTATTCAAAATTGTGTTCAGGTGATAGAAACAGGGGTTAAAGGTATAGCAGTAGTATCAGCTATTTGTGGTGCCAAGAATCCATATCTTGTGGCAAAGGAGATGAAGGAAAAAATTATTACTTAAACAGTATCTTAAGTTAGAGCAGAATAGGATATATCTTAAATTATTTTTACATAATATTATTTTATTGAATTAGTAAAATAAACAATATGCTGCTTTTATTTATAAAATTGGCTTAAGATAATTGGTTTATAGCTTGACTATCAACATTAGCCATAATAAAAAGATCAACTTCGTGAATACTATAAAGGTATCCATATCTTTTTTAAATTTACCATTAAGAAAATGTGATAGTATATAAGAAATACAAGGTTTAACCTAGTAGTTATAATAATTATTAGACTAGAAAAATTTCCACTTATGCAAGTTTATATTTTTTTTATAGTAGTTAACACTTAAAAATATCTTGACATAAAAGAGTTTATTTTATTATTCAATTGAAAACTCTAACCCTATATTAAAGGAGGTACAGGTTATGCTAGATATTAAATGGTTGGAAGTGGCAGGGCAGACCTACCATATCAGTGCCTTGGTGTATTTTTTATGGTCCATATGGGTAGGATGGATCTTTTCTTCTGTTGGTGCATTTGGCGGCATCATGGCTGGTGTTGGTCATTTATCTATTCTTGGAATTGGTAAGTGGGCAGGTTCTTTAAAAGGCACTCATATTAAGATTGGTCATTATAATGATGCTGGTAAATTTGTGACAGACAATATTCGTTTTTCTAACAACTTATTGACATTGGTAAACTCCACATCCAGTACAATTAATTGGTATACTCAAAAGAGGTTAGTATGGCCTGCAGGTATTGCCCTTGGTGTTGGAGCTATATTAGGTGCTCAGGTGGCAATATGGACTACAGGTGGTGCCTTGGGCATTAAAGTTTACAAAGGTATATTTGGTATTTGTACTATCCTTGTTTCCCTTTATATGTTTTATCAACTTACCCCTCATGTTAAGTCTCAAAAATCTGCTGGCAAGGCCGCTGCTGAGAGATTTAAAAAAAGGGTACAGGAACTAAAGGCTCAAGGAAGGCTCCATGAATTAGAGGGAGTTGAAAATCTAAAACTCACATCAAAGGCCGCAGAGTTTGATTTTTTTAATGAACATTTTGAAGTAAAACATTATGTACCATTTGGTTTTGGGTTGTTAGTTGGATTTATTGCAACATTAATTGGTGTTGGCGGTGGATTTTTATTGGTTCCATTTTTGACTGCAATTGGACTACCAATGTTCATAGCCCCTGGCATATCTGCTCTGGCTGTTATATTAAATCAAATATCTGCAGTTGCTGGGTGGTTTATGCAGGGTCAAATATTTCCAATTGCAGTGGTTGTTGGTTGGTTTGGGATCCTAATAGGTTCATACATTGGTCCTAGGACTCAGAAATATCTTCCAATGGGTTTTATGTATGGTCTGTTTGGAGTTTTGGCTTTTTATGTTGGCCTTAGATATATTTTGGCTGGGTTCTGGGGTATTAAACTTCCACCAGCTTAAAATTTTAACCATAATAAAAGAGTTAGATAAGAAATCTTATTTTTTTATTTAATGTAGAGATAATAATTGTGTATATTATAATTTACTACGTTATAACCTTTTTAGTGGTGCTTGCAGTAGAGAGACTTACTTTTAAACTTGTAGGTGTGATATTTAAATCCCATTTAAAGAACATGGAAGAAAGAGAATATGAGATACTAGAATATCAGGAGCTCATGATACTTGCTTTAGCTGCAAAGGATAAGGATGCATATAAGGGACTCAATCAGATGGCAGATGAGCTTTACTGGAAGGTGTTCTTTAGGAAGTTGATTATTTTTTCAACCTCTTTCTTCCTATTATTTTCACCTTACATTATTTTTTCCATCTATTTTCTAAAGCACAAGATAAGAGGTACTGCGGGAATTGATTTTGTGGTAGCGATTTCTTACTTTATGTTGAAGACCATATGGCAGTATATCAGGAATGTAATAGAAACTAGAAGGAATTACAGAGAATCTAGGTTGAGTAAAGATTAAATTTAAGGGGGGACATGCCCCCCCCGTTTTTTTATTTTCTGGGCTTTGTAAATACAAGGAGGGGACATAATTTACACACATCATAACCTGGATAAGTATATCCAGTTCTTGGGTAAGATGCACCCCCATCCCTAACAGTCCTCTCTAGGGTCCATTTTAGAGTAGGTTCTAGGTGGGAATAAGGCATTATAATGTTTATTTCACCTTGTTCGGTCTTACCAGAGGTATAGCTTCCACTACACATTTGAGTGATATTGGGTTTTTGAGTGACATATGTAGCTACACAACCATGACATACAGATGAATTCATGGTCATTGTCATTTCAAAAGGATGACTATCAAAAGCAGCATCCCAGTCATTTCCTATATGATAGGACTGTAGTACGTCACACATCATATGGATTACATCAGGCTCAAAATTTGCCTTGTGAAGAGGGGCCGTGGCAAATGCCTTGAGTCCTGGTTGTAATCTTTTTTTTGTCTTTACAAATCTAATGGCTTGGTCTTTGTCTTTTGTGTATTTTAAATGTCCTTTTATCTCTGATTCATCAAATTCCTTCCACCCTAAGACAAATTTGGCATTGGAACATCCCATTTTTTCCTGTTCGCTGAATAAAATTTCCCCCTGTTGTCTTGATGCAGCTACATAATGGCAAAAAGTTAGAGGCTTTACAGCTAATTTAAATTCATTATTCTTTTTAAAATCTTCTATTTCCTCGTCTTTGTAAAAATATTTTACTGCAACTGGGTAATACTTAAATTTGTAGATATTTCTCAAAATGAATACTAGATCTGCATTTGAAAATCTTTCTTTTTTTAACATCTCCTTAGAAAATTCTACGTCATCCAACAATAAATTTGTGTCTATCATTTACTATCCCCCTTTTTTATTAGTTAAAGAAATAAAATTATTCCCACCAATTTTTAAGATATTTAGTACTGAAAATTTTTTGTTCCAAGGAACCTATACAATTTTGTCTCTTTAGTCAATATAATTACTAAAGACTATAGCTAATAATATTTTACAAATGATGTGCATAAGAAGATTTGTGTATTAATCTTTATTAATATATTAGGATTGTTAGAGGGGGTATATATCGTGGATTATTAATAATCCACGATATATATTTAATGAACGGTATGAAGAAGTTGTTTTATTAGTTCTATATAATAGACATGATTTTTCCAGAACAATTTTATCCCAACTCCAAGTAGGATAACCCCAAACATCTGTTTTATCCATTTTGCCTTCATCTTTTCTTTCATTACCTTGGCCCCTATCTGGGAGCCGATTATAACTGCTATTGTTGTGGCCAACATAAAGGGTAGGTTAAAATGTCCTTCTGCTATATGTCCTGCAAACCCTGAAAAAGAGGAAAAGATAACCACAAAACTACTTGTTGCAGCAGCCTGCTTGGTCTTGTAGCCCATGGCAAGCATCATTGGAACAAAGAGGAAACCTCCACCAACACCAAGGAGTCCAGCAATAAATCCAATAAAAAATCCACCTATGACCATTAATATCATCTTTATACCAAAGGAGATTTGTTTGTCCTTGTCTTCATGGGTAGAGGAGATGAGCATCCTTATCCCAGCAAAGGACATGGCAATAACAAAGAACAATATGAGTAACTTAGTAGATACGAATTTGGTAAAATATGCCCCTACTGGTGCACCTAAAAACGATGAAATAATAAGGGGGATTGATCCTTTTACATCTACCATCTTTGCCCTTAGATAAAAGATAGCAGCAGAGAGCGCAGTCACTCCATTGAGTAGGAGTCCCGTGGGAATTGCTATGCTCTTAAAATCATATCCCAACCAATGAAATACAGGGATATAGAGCATGGCCCCGCCTAGCCCTAGCATGGCAAAGATAAAAGATAGGACCAAAACACAGAGGCTGGAGATTAAAGTCATCATGTGTGTTCTCCTATTTTTTTAATCCTCGTACCCACTGCAGGGTATACATACCTGGAAGCCATCTTCTAATATTCTGAGCTTATTTACAAATGTGAGCTCTCCGCACTTTTCACACCTCTTTGCGGAGAATACAGACCTGCCTTTTTGTATGTCAAAGTCAAAGACATCTCCTATGTCTAGAAATTTTTCCTCTGGTATTTTTAGTACATTTTTGATTAATGGATCTGCGATTTCTGGTTCAATATCCTGGGGAGGGATCCCCTGTTTTCTCTTTTGTACAAATGGTGAATTTAATGCCTTTTCAAAGAAGTCAGGTTTAAGGGAGACCCTCACTGCCTTGCCCTTCTTTGTATCAATTAAAGTAAATGCCATTTTATTGTAATATAGTTTTTTTATATTTGATTTTCCATATGTGCATCCAGTTGCAGCCATTATACCGTCTAAAAAACATCCTGCAGCATGGCCTGTACCTGTTTCTGATAAGACCATGAGTTCTTTGTCTTTGGCCCTTTCAACCCCTAACTTTTTCATTGCAGCTAGTCCAGCCCTAAGTCCCATAGGCATTGCAGGACACCTGTGTCCATGGAACTTTAGCCCCATTTCGTATAATTCATTAAATTCCATGATGTTTACCCCCTACATTTTTTAAGGTTAAAAAAATTTTTTTTAAATATAAATAAAGGTCCTTAAAATATAAGGCAAAAGTTGAAAAAATGGCACTAAATATCCCTGCAGACGCAAATCCCACAGGACATCCTACCTGTCCACAAAATGGACATACAGCAGAAGAAGAATAAAGCCCCATAAATCCCAGCCACCATCCAAAAAAATGTATTAACTTACCCATTAGGGTATGTTTTTGGTGTTTTTTGCCCATTCCTTTAACCGTGGCTTGTTTTTCCATATCTCTTACCTATCGTAGCCAGAGCAGGGGATACACATATGTTTGTTTCCAACCACTCTAAGATATGCTCTGGCAACTAGTTCACCACAATTATCGCATGGTATGAGCCCCATGACTTCGCCAAAGTCTTCATAAGGATGATCCTTTACCTCTTCAATACTAAGCACATCTTCCTCAGGTGCATCCCAAATAATATTTACCATTGCCATGGCCTCTTCTTCTGGTATTTGTGTAGGGGGAATACCCTGGGCCCTTTTCCTCATAAATGCTGATTCAGCAATGAGCTTGTGCCTTGTGGGCTTATATGAAACCCTTACACTCTTTTCATTTTTTTTGTCTATAAGGGTTAGGGCAAGCTTACCCCATCCTGCCTTTTCAATATTTCCCTTACCTAAGGTGCATCCTGTCGCATATTGGACCCCATCTGCAAAACACTGTGCCCCATGATTTTCTCCTATCTCCAGGATACAGTGGAGTTCCCCAGACGTACCTGTCCTCTTGACTCCTAAGGCCTTTAGGGCAGCAAGTCCTGCCTTGACCCCTACTGCAGATGCCCAACAAATATGTCCATGAAATTCAAAGGCCTTTTTTAGAACTTCCCTTTCATCCATTCTTATTCCTCCTTGAAATTGTTTTGAGTTCAATATATTACCATATCACTTTTTAGTAATGTTTAATCTGTTTTATTTATTTGTCAAGAAAGATCTTTTGTATTTAGGGATAAGAAATAATCCTTTAAATTTAATGAGATATACATGATTTTTTTGTCTGTTTGGTTAAAATAATTTTGTGGAAAAATTATATACTAGCATTACAAAGACCCAATCAGCCTGGCTGTTAGATGAAATTTTTTTTGCAAACTCACTTGGCCAAAAATGCCCATATCCCATCTGGATCTCATCTTTTTTGTGGATCTTGAACCTTGTGACTATATCGAACTCACTACCAACCCTATCTCCTGAATTTCCTGTTTTGTCTCTATATGCCTTAGGATTTAAATACCATGCGTCTTTTTTTTCTGCCAAATAAAACCTATGAAATTCTAATTTGCAATATGTGGACTTAGTGGGGTAGAGCTCAAGATTTAGTTCCTCATCCCTTAGATTCTCCCATTTAAATAGGTTCATCCTGCCATATGCCTTATCTCTTGATCCATAGGCAGCATCAAAGGTCTCGTGGGTATGGTCATAAGGGTTGCTGTCTCCAGATGCATAGCTGTATTCACCAGAGATCTTAGGCCTGAAATATAGTGAATCAAATTTATATCCAAATAGGATATGGTATGCATAGGCCCTGATCGTGTCTCTAGCATAGTCTCCCCTTTGGGTTAAATATGTTAGGTCAAGGAAAAATCCCTTTAAGTTATTTATATATCCCCTCATTCCAATATAGTAAGAATTTAGGTCCCCAACCCTGCCGTCTTCTCCTTTGTATCTCTTGTGTGTGTCTCTTTTGGTCATGGAAAATGGTTCTATCCATAATAATTTTTTATATATATTAAGATGTCCATAAAAACCTAGACATTCATAACCATGTCTATGATTTAAACTAAAATCATGGGGATCGTGTATCTCTGTCCTACCATAGAACACATCAAAGGCGTCCTGATTAAATGTATATGATGCCCTAATAGCATCCCATATCCAACTCCCTGTATTTCCCCATTGACCAGGGCCAAATACCCTGTTGTCCCCAAAATATATCCTTTGTCTTCCTGCCCTAATTCTTAGAGGTACATCAAAGGGGGATTTGATCTCTAAATAAGAGTCCCATAGTTCAAAGGGGTCCCTATATGGGTTATGTTCTCTGTTAAAGTTATATTTATAGAACCTATTGTCTGAAATATTTAGCCCCCATACCCTTGAATCCTGGAGCCATAGCTTTAGATGTAGGTTCTTGGTATACCAATAATCTATACCTGTTCTAAATCTACCTAAAAGAAAACCATCATCTGCCTTGCCCACAACTGGATGGTCTGAATAGGATTTTATGTTAAAATTGTTCTGATATTCATATCTAAATCTTATATTTGTACCAAAATATAGGGAATTGTTGTAAATAGACTTTGCCATTACCATGGTTGGTAAAAGTAAACTCAAGTCCAAAAGAAATATCATAATAGAGCTAAATGTTTTCATGACCCAAGTCTCCTTTGGGGTATGTTTTATATACCGAAAGAACTACATATGCTTATATGACTATATATTTATAAAGTCAATAAATATAGTGATATTTTTAATATTATATCTAGTTATGAAAAGGTTAGGAGCAATATTAGACCAAAGTTTTGAGATCCCCTACACGGATCCTGGGGACCTTTATCAGCACCTTTTATAGATTTTATTATTCTATGTATGCTGTGGCAGATGCAAAATAGGCAAGATTTGAGACTGTCTTGATTTTATATCTGCATCATTCCAAGAAAATATAATGGAAAAGTGAAGTCTTTTGAGATTTTATAATCTTGCTTAAAGACAATTTTTTTATAATTATCAGAAATTCCCTTAAATTGTTTAAACCCTTTGCCTTTTCCACCTATTTCTATGACAATTTTTATGTTGTCCATTTTTATAAGATAATCTGGTCTTTTTTCTCCTTTTTTCCCTTTTAAATAATAAAAATTTACTCCCTGTTCTTTTAACATATGTACTGCAAAGTCTTCCCTCAATCCTCCAAGACATTCTTCGTAGTCTCTAAATAATAACCTCAGTGGTGGACTCAGCAAAATCTTTGGCTCTTTTTTTATATTTGTCCCTTTTGGGTAAACAGTATTTACCAGAAAACCTTTTTCAAATATTTCTATAAACTGCTTTGCTTTATACTTTGTAATGCCAATGTTTTTAGATATTGAAGAGTAACTTATCCCATCTATTTCAGACTTGCCAATGAATTTAAGAATATCTTTTATATCCTGAATATCTCTTATAGATATGTTGTATAATTGGGGAATATCGTCATTAATAATCTTATCAACAATACTTTTTAAATTGTCCAGAAAATTACTAACGTCAAGATAAAATGGAAATAATTGTCCTTTAAGATAATTTTTAAATTTTAATTCATACCCATAATAATTCATTGGAATGCTAATTTTAGAATCAATTAATTTTTTTAATGAGATGGGACTTAATTTAATGTCATAATAAAAGTAAAGATATTCTATAAAATTAAATGGATATAAATATTCAATCTTCACCCTTCTTGATAAATCTGTTTTAAGTTTAAACAGTTGAATAGAAACAGAAGATGTAAATACCACTCTTAATTCTGAAAAATCATAAATAATTTTTAAAAGTTGAGGAAATTCCGTAAAATAATGTATCTCATCAAAAAAAAATGTTTTTACCTTAAATTGATTTGATATGAATATAAGGCTCTCAAATATTTCATTTGCTGAGGAATTCTTTAAATTGAAAATATCAAATGATATGTATAATGAATTTTCAATATCACTGCATAATTGTTTTAAAATAACAGTTTTTCCTGTGCCTCTTTGTCCAATAATTCCAATTATTCTATCTTTTGCTGAGGAAATTTTTTTATACAAGAACCTTTTTTTGGGATACTTTTGTGCCTGATGTTTTGCAATAGAACTGAAATTTAAAATAGTATCTATGCTGAAATCATTTGCCATACAAATTTTTTATTAGAATATAGTTATTTTGTCAAATAATTTTACAAAATAATAGTTATTTGATTAAAAAATTTATTTAACAGATTATAAATAAAGGAAGGAGAAAAGCCTGATCTTCCCTCTTCTTATGCCCTATAATGGAGGTTATGAAGGGCTTAGTTTTGATTATTGTGTTGAATGAAGAAAGTTATAATAATCTAACTTAAAGACGAAAAAAAATTATTTTACCATAATTTTCTCAGCCATGCCTCGCCCCAACGCCAATCTAAAGTCCTTTATCCCGAGTTTGACAGTTTAAGGAGTTTTCGGAGGTCTTGAGGGGGGGGCGTTTTGGGGATATAAGTTTAATGATATTGGGCAGTTAATTTTTTTTGTTTAAAATTTTGTAGTCCCAACTATTTAAAATAAATTATTATTGTATTGACGGGTTGGAAAGAATTTATTATACTTCTCCTGAAGTAAAACAGGAGGAGATCATATTTTTAAAGGTTTCCAGAGTCAAAGGTTTTGAGTATCTTAGAATTGTTCGTTCTTATAGAGATCATTTGGGGAATGTTAGACATAAGACTATTGTTAATTTAGGGAGGGCTGATAAGTTGCGGGATA
>JALWFY010000101.1 GCA_027013815.1 Desulfohalobiaceae bacterium
GATATAAGATATACAAACAAAAAAGATTGTCCAATGCAAAAAAAGAATTCAAATCTATTCTAATGCAAAAAGATAGAAAACAAGAAATAACTAAATTAAATTTATTTCTTACCAAGGCCCCAGAAGGGATTAAGGATGCAATTAGATTTGAGTTAATCACTCTTTATCTTAAAGATAAAAATTATAAAAATGCCCAAAGGATATGGGAAGATATATACAAGGATACTGAAGACGCAGATATAAAATTTATCAGTAGGTTGGGATTGGCGGAATCTCTTGCAATGCAACAAAAATATAATCACGCCATTAAAATTTTAGATTCACTTAAAACTCAGAAAGAATATAATGAAACTATATTCACTGAAATAGCAAAGATAGCAGAGGCTGCAAAAGACTATAAACAAGCAATTTGGGCATATAAAGAACTCACTTCCATATCACAGGACAGAGACCCTAATTATATGTATTATAAATACAAAATAGCACAATTAGAAGCAAAACTATAACAAAACTAATAAGGGAAGATGATTATGAAAAATATAATTCTAAATGCACCAGAGGGTTCAACACATCTTTTACTGGGAAATCAGGCCATTGTAAGGGGTGCAATCGAGGGAGGAGTAGGATTTGTCTCATGCTATCCAGGCACACCTTCCTCTGAAGTCCCAGATACATTTTTCGACCTATCAAAAGAGGGAAATTTTTATTTTGAATATTCTATAAATGAAAAAGTTGCCCTTGAGGTAGGTGGTGGTGCAGCCCTTGGAGGGGTGCCTACCCTTGTTACCATGAAACACGTTGGAGTGAATGTGGCAGCAGATCCATTAATGAGTCTGGCCTATATTGGTACCCCTGGGGGACTGGTGATCCTGAGTGCAGACGACCCTGGATGTCATTCAAGTCAAAATGAACAGGACAATAGATATTATGCAAGGCTTGCTGGACTCCCATGTTTTGAACCATCCACTGCCCAAGAAGCCAAAGATATGACAAAAGAAGCACTTATTTTATCAAGAAAGTGGCAGCAACCTGTAATGCTCAGGACCACTACAAGGGTAAACCACTTAAGAGGGCCAGTTGAATTTGGAGAGGTCAAAAAAACCCCTGAACCCAACTTTCCCAGAGACCCTTTTAGGTTTGTGCCCCTTCCAGTAATTGCTAGAAAGAGGCACCCTATTTTATTAGGGAATCTGGAAAATATAAGAAAGGAAATAGAAAATCATCCATTTAATAAATACAATTTGAACACCAAAAAAGGGATAATCGCAACGGGAATTAGTCGTGCGTATCTTCACGATGTATTACACGACCTAGACATAGAAAAAGAGGTCTCTGTTCTTGAGCTTGGAATCACATATCCTGTGCCTGAAAAACTAATCCTAGAATTTATTTCCCAAATGGAAGATGTCTTGATATTGGAAGAACTAGAACCTATCTTGGAAAATGATATTAGGGTGATATGTCAAAAAAATAATCTAAAGACCAGGGTACATGGAAAAGATGAGGACCTAACTAGATTATTTGAATACTCTACTCAAAAGATACAAAAGGCAGTATTGAAATTTTTAGACAGACCTGGTGTAAAGATAGAGACATGTAAAGCTGAGATGGAATTACCAGGAAGGCCACCCAATCTGTGTGCAGGATGTCCTCATAGGGCTGTTTACTATTCAGTGAGAAAGGTATTTGGAGACAATGCTATTTATGCCACTGACATAGGGTGTTATACATTAGGATTTTTACCTCCCCACAGGGCATGTGATTTTTTGTTTTGTATGGGCTCATCTATATCTGGTGGTTCAGGCATGGCAAGGGCAACAGGCAAGACCGTAATAGGATATATCGGAGATTCCACTTTTTTCCATTCTGGAATCACGGGACTCATCAATGCTGTCCATAATAACCATAATATACTGGTCATAATCTTAGATAATCAAACAACAGCAATGACAGGACATCAACCCCATCCTGGCGTTGAATATACCAAATTTGGACATAATGAACATAAAGTGGACATAGAGGCTATTGTTCGTGGGTGCGGGGTAGAACATGTAAAAAAAGTAAGGCCATTAAATCTCAAAAAAACTTTAGAAGTGTTAGAAGGGTTTAAAGAGCTAAAAGGTGTTAGAGTGATTATTGCCCAAGACCCATGTACGCTCTTTGCTTCAAGGGTCCTTAAGAAAAAACAGCCTACTGTTGCGTATGTTGAAAAACAACACAAAGAGGTTGAAACATGTTTAAAAGAATTGGCTTGTCCTGCATTTTATAAGCAGGATGGCAAGGTCCTGATAGATGAAAACCTATGTTCTGGATGTATGTTTTGCGTCCAGATAACCAAATATATTAAGGCCAAGAAAAAGGAGTAATATAATAATGGACAAAATTAGAATATTCTTTGCTGGGGTAGGAGGACAGGGTACCTTAACTGCCACAAATCTCTTATCACTAATGGCCTTGGACAAAAACATACCTGTAACCTCTGGAGAAATACACGGTATGGCCCAACGAGGTGGAATCGTTGAATCTACTCTTTTGCTAGGGGGATATTTAAGTCCCAAGATTGAACATGGAGAAGCTGATGTGCTCTTGGGATTTGAACCCCTTGAAACCTTAAGGGCCCTGGTATATCTAAAAAAAGGGGGTATTATTATTTGGAACCAAGATCCAACCTATCCTGTGGGGGTTTCCACAGGAATGGAAAAATACCCTGACATGGAATATATAGAACAAAGGATCACAGAGTGCGCTAGATCTCATTATAAACTTCCATGTATTAAACTGGCCCAACAAGCGGGGACTACAAAATGCGCAAATACAGTGCTATTGGGTGCATTTTGTTCAATTGAAGACTCTCCATTTTTATTTAATGACCTGAAAAATGGCATAAAAAAATATTTATCACCCAAGATTCATGAAATAAATCTAAGGGCTGCACAGCTTGGCAAAGAAGCCATAATATCATAGATCCTATAATATTTCATACTTAATCATCGTAAAGGGGAGGAGCTCTCCCCTTACAACAGGTATTAGATTACAGGGACTAAAATAATTAATCTAAAGCCTGTAATCTAAGAAAATAAAATCCTGGATAAAGAGGAGGGTCTACCTATGCCTGTATATGAATTTTATTGTCCTCACTGCCATATGATATTCAATTTTCTATCAAAAAGGATAAATACCAAAGATACCCCCATATGTCCTAAATGCAGATCCAAAGACATGCAAAAAAAGATCTCCATATTTTCTGTTATCTCATCTTCTAAGGACAAAGAAGGAGAGGATACAGGAGATCCTTTAGATAAAATACTCTCCCAAGTAGATGAGTCAAAGTTAGAAAAGGCCTTTGCCTCTCTGGCTGCAGAAGCAGAATCCATTGATCAGGACAATCCCAAGGATATGGCCAAGATGATGAAAAAACTCTTTGAAACAACTGGACTAAAAATGGGACAATCTATGGAAGAAGCCCTTTCACGGCTTGAGGCTGGAGAAGATCCAGAAAAAATAGAAGAAGATATGGGGGAATTATTTGAGGATGAGAATGCTTTGTTTGATTTCAAGAAAAAAACCATATCCAAATTATTACCACCAAAAGAGGATGAAACCCTATACAACATGGATGAATACATTATATGAGACAAAAGGATAAAAAAAATTATATTTATGGGGTCTTTTCCACTATTAAAATAGGAGAAGTAGGGACCTGGCAAAGCAAGAAAAAAACCACACATCAATTGCTTTTTTATGCACAAGAAATTGACAAGGAACAGGTTGTCATACAGCCTATTAATAAAAATTTTGTACCATCTGGTCCAAAGTCCATAGTTCCCAAAGAAGAATTTTTAGCAAAGTTTGTGCCTGAAC
>JALWFY010000102.1 GCA_027013815.1 Desulfohalobiaceae bacterium
CCCGTCTTCCCTGATCAGAAGGTGGTAGGTCTCCACAGCTAGCACTCTCTGCTGTACTGTCTAGGAAAATATATTGATTTTTTAGTCTCACTGCAGTGATTTCATGGTCAAATGCCCCTGGCATGGGCAGTCTCTTATCTAGGTTGGCGATTTCAGCAGTTGGGATCAACACTGGGTATGCCTTAATACCAATTGCCTTTAGCATGGCTATGAGTAGGGTAGAATGGTCTTTGCAATCTCCATATCTAAGTCTGAATATCTGGGGTGCTGGGTGGGGCTTGTATCCACTAATCCCAAATTCCACTCCCACATATCGAATGTTTTGGGAAACATAATTATATATTGCCCTTATCTTTTCCCATTTTGAGTCTATCCCTTTGGTAATTTTTATAGCTGTTTTTCTGACCAGCTCGTCTGGCTCCAGGGCCTTTTTGGCCAATTTCATATACCAGTTAGCAACATCATCCCAAGTCCTCACGGTAGAGATTGCAATAGATGGTGCCAATTCTCCCATAGGTGGTCCATATGGTTCTTCATCAATGGGAGGTAAATTTCTGGCCATGAACTTTATGATTATTTTATCTCTTTTTTCTATTTTTTTAGGATTTATCTTTATGTGATTTAAGATTATTTTGGGTATCTTGTTTTTCGGTACATATAAGGTATAGCTTGCCTTTTTTACTGGATATTTGCCCCCAAGGGAGTCCTTGGACCAGAAATTTCCTGGCATATACGGCTTTATTGTCTTTAATTCATAACTATATTCTATTATTGCCCCAGGCCTTAGACCAGGCATTGAAATAGTCTGATATTTTAGATCAGAATAAATAGGTGCCTGCATTACAAAGGGAGGGGAGACTATATTATATGCATTTTGCGCAGGTTTAAGTGTCTTACCACTTGGTAGGATGGTTATTGCCTTTAACACCTTTAACCTTTGATATTTTGAAGAAAAGGGGATAACTACTTCCCCAAGTTCTTGTATGCCTTTTTGGTTCAATAACTTTATTTTTTCGTGTTCATACCATATCTCTTTCCCCTGTTTATCAAACTTATCCACTACCTTGTCCATTAAGACCACTGCCCCATATGAATGGGTGTCTGTAGCATGAGAATAGGGGATAGAGACTAGAAAAAATAGAGCTAAGAGTAACAGAGCACATGTTTTTAAATTTTGCATAGTCGTAGACCTCCTTATATTGATTTACAAAAATTATAGTCAAATAAATTCCAAAGTCCAGAAATATGAGGTTGGCCTTGTCTGTATTTTCTTGTATTTTTTTGGTTATGCCCATATAATCTCCGTCCATGAAACACGAGAAAAGGGTTTTGGTAATTGGATTAGATGGGATGGGCCTTTCCCAGGCAAGGTTTATGTGTACAGAATTTTCCATGCCCAATCTCACGGAACTAATCCAGATGCAGGGATCTAGGTCCATTAAATCTGAGCTACCAGAGCTCTCACCTGTAAATTGGACATCGTTTTTCACTGGAAAAGGACCTGAAGGACATGGAGTATTTGGCTTTGTAAATCTTGACCCAAAGACCTATGATATTAGTATATCAGATTTTAATATGGTGCGCTCTAAGACCATATTTCATGAATTAGGTGAACACAATTTCATATCAAGGGTGATAAACTTGCCAAATACATACCCAGCCCCTGAGATAAAAGGGGTGTTGATATCTGGTTTTGTGGCTCCAGACCTAAGATACAGTGTTTATCCTAAGGTATATATCCCTTTTTTAAGACAAATAAATTATCAATTAGAGGCAGATACTACGCGAGGGATAAAAGATGTAGAATACTTATTTGAAGAGCTAAACAAGACCCTTGAGTCTAGGAAAAGGGCAATTGACCTATTATGGCCTGATCTTGCATGGAATTTGTTTATAATAGTGTTTACAGAGATAGATAGGATAAATCATTTTTTATATCCTGCAATATTTGATAAAACACATCCTTATCATGGCCTTTGTAGGTCTTTTTTTGAAAGATTAGACAAGGTAATAGGGGACCTAGTTGATAGATATTATCACCTCCCAGAAAACAAACGGCTCATGGTAGTTGCAGATCATGGGTTCTGTGAGCTAATAACAGAGGTTGATATAAATTGTGTTTTAAAGGAAGCAGGATTTTTGAGACTGGAAAAAAGAGCCCATTCAGAGCTAGATGGAACAGTTATATCCAATAAATCTTACTGTTTTGCCCTAGACCCAGGAAGGATATATATACACAAAAAAGAAATATTTTCTAAGGGCAGGGTGGATAGATCAGAGTATAAGTCAGTTTTAAAAGATATTATATCCTGTATTAAGGGGCTTGAGTATAAGGGGAAGAAGGTAGTTAGAGAAGTGTTGTTAAAGGATGATATATACCCTGGATCTGTGTTTAAAGATACACCAGATATTGTACTTGTCCCCCAAAAGGGCTTTGATCTTAAGGCCAAGTTTAACAGAGATCAGATATTTGGGAATTATGGGCGGTTTGGGACCCATTTTGCAGGTGATGTATTGTTTTGTGATTCCATGGATTCTTCGAATGTTAATAGGGTAAGGGATATTGGACAGGAGATATTGGCCTATTTTTTGAAAGATAAAATATTGTTAACTTAGAATTTAAATAATAATGAGTTTAATTAGTTATGATTGATTTACAGAAAGACTTAAATGAATCTCAATATATGGCAGTAACCACTATTCATGGACCAGTCTTGGTGATAGCTGGTGCTGGTAGTGGGAAGACCAGGACCATAGTGTACAGGCTTGCACACCTAATTAATTTAAATATCAGTCCATCGTCTATTTTGCTCCTTACCTTTACAAAAAAGGCTGCCCAAGAGATGCTTATCAGGGCAGGAAGGCTCTTGGGGACCCAGGTAGATGGGGTAAATGGAGGGACCTTTCACTCTTTTGCCAATATAATACTTAGAAGGTTTGCAAAGGAGATTGGATATAGTCCAGAATATACCATATTGGATCAATCAGACTCTCAAGACATTATAAAACAAATAAAAGACGATAAAAAGATAGGACAAAGAGACAAGAGTTTTCCAAAAAAAAGTACTATTTTTTCTATTATTAGCAGGATGAGAAATAAGGAAATATCTTTAGAAGAGGCATTGGTATCTTCTTCTCCCCACCTCCTTTTGTATTTGGAAGATATAGAGGCCATTTATAAGGAATATAATAAATTTAAAAAAGAACATAATTTAATGGATTATGATGACCTATTAATCAACTTAGAGTCATTGTTATCTACTAGATCAGATATACTGGATTTTTTGAGAATCAGGTATCAATTTATTATGGTAGATGAATATCAGGATACCAACCTGGTACAGGGCAGGATCGTATGTTTGCTTGCAGGAGAGGATGGTAACATCATGGCTGTAGGGGATGATGCACAGTCCATTTATTCCTTTAGAGGAGCAACAGTCAGGAATATATTGGATTTTACAAAGTCATTTCCAGGGTCAAAAATAATAAAATTAGAGCAAAACTATAGATCAGTGCAGTCTATTTTAGACTTTAGCAATGAAATCTTAAAAAATGCCCATGAAAAGTATGAAAAAAAATTGGTTGCAGTGAAGGGGAAAGGCACACCTCCACAAGTGATATATTCTATAAATGATCAGACCCAGGCATCTTTGGTTGTTTCAAAGATAATTGAACTCAAAGATAATTATCCCCTAAATGAGATGGCAGTGTTATTTAGGGCTGGTTATCAGTCCTACCCTCTTGAAATCTTGTTAAATAAAAATGGGATAAAGTACAAAAAATTTGGCGGCATGAAATTTTCTGAAGCAGCGCATATTAAAGACGTTATTGCATATTTGAAGTTTAT
>JALWFY010000103.1 GCA_027013815.1 Desulfohalobiaceae bacterium
CCTAAGGTCTCCTTCCAATCTATTAACAGGGTCCAGGACTAATATTCTCTTCATGTATTTCTTCCTTTATTTTAGGGTACTTGCTTAAAAGAAACTGCGTTTTTTTTAAGCCTTTCAGGACATGCTGTCTTGGACATACCAGCGATACCAATAAACCATGCCTTTGGCACGTCTTGAGGAAGGGTAACAGGTATATCTCCAACCTTTCTAGTGGTAAAGTATGGGCGCTGTTTGTCTGGGAAAAATGGAGAAGTACATGCAATACAAGGAAATCCCCCTCTAGTACAGCTCCCTGTGCGTCCAAGCCAAAGCCTTTCATTACAATCAGATTCACATAAGGTGCCTTTACACCCAAGAAATTCAAATAAACATCCCTGTTGGGAGAACTTTACTGCTGAGGCCTTGAATTCATAAAACTCATTTTTGGGGCATCCGTGGTGTGCTAGTTTACTGAAAAAGACCCTTGGCCTGTGGAATTTGTCCAGGTCGCTTTGCTTTATCCAACCCTTTAATAGGGCAGTCATGGTCTCAACTATCCAATCAGGATGAGATGGACACCCTGGTACATTTACTACTGGCCAACCTTTCTTGGACCTAAAGTCCCGTCCAAGGAGCCCGCCCTCTTTGTTGTGAAAGAACTGAACCCCTGACATCTCATTGATATTATTTGAAGCAGTAACCACCCCTCCAAAGGCAGCGCAAGTCCCAACTGCCATTATGAGTTCAGAACAATGGGCAAAATCCATGACCCAATCTTTAAAAGGCCTTTCGTGGAATAAAAAGAACTCCCCTGTATCATCAGGTCCAAGGGGAATTGCCCCTTCAATTATTAAAAGGTGAATTGGTATTTTTTTATTTAGTATATCCTCAAATATTTTTAATACCTCGTCTCCTTGTTCTTTGCTGAGAAATGGATGCCACACCACGTTTATGTCTAACATCTTAAAGGCATTAAGGGCTGAAGGCTGCTCTGAATTTAAGAAAGATATGGTGTCGCCTCCACAACTTGCTCCTTGGAGCCATAATAGATTTAACATTTATTTAGACCTCCTAATATTACTATGAAGATACGGGTTTTCTGTAATTCCCCATCCCAGGGATTACATTTCTAATGCCCCCTATGGGATCGTGTACGTCCTTTTCATATCTTGGAATTATATGTATATGGAGGTGATCAATTGTCCTACCTGCCACATATCCCTCATTCACGCCAATATTGTATCCCTGGATGATGTTATTGTTTTCTAAGTTAATTATCATTTTTTTGCAGAATTGAATAGACCTATTATTCAATGGGCACTCAATAAATTTTTTGTATAATCTTTTTAAATCTGTTTTTTTTATAATCTCTATTACATGAGATATTGTTTGAAAGAGCATATTCCATTCATCTTGGGTCAGATCAAAGATAGATGGAATATGTCTTTTGGGGATGACTTCTACGTGGCCAGGGGAGACTGGATATTTGTCAAAGATGGCAAAGAAGTACATGTCATGGTAAATAATTTCTTTTTTGTTTTTATAAATAGTGCAAAAAGTGCATTTTTCTTTAAAAGTCATTGATTTGTTTCCTTTTTTGAATAACTAGCTCTAATATAAATATATCCTTGATTAATGGTTTATATGGGCCTAATATCCCTCTTTGTTTTTTTTCTTTTGTAAGACATTATATTTTTTTTAGTCAACACCAAGATATTTTATAAATTTTTTAAAAAAGAATAGTGGAGGATCTATTGTCATGTCAAAGAATGTAGTGATAATTGGGTCAGTTGCCCTTGGACCAAAGGTAGCATGTAGGGTAAAGAGGTTAGATCCAGATGCAAATGTAGTAATGTTAGATCAAAGGGATCTTATATCATATGGGGGTTGTGATATCCCATACTTTGTATCAGGGGATGTAAGTAGTTTTGACGAGCTCAGGAGTACAAGTTTTCATGTAGTAAGGGATCCAAAGTTTTTTAAAGACTGTAAGGGAGTTAATGTATTTATCAATACGAAGGCCATTGGTATTGATAGAGAAAAGAAATTGGTCATTGCTGAGGATTTAAAGACTGGGGCAAAAAAAGAATTTAATTATGAAAAATTGGTTATTGGTACAGGAAATAGGCCAAGGACCTTGGAAGTGGTTGGACATGAACTTGAGGGTATATATGCAATTTCAGGATTAGATAAAGCGATTAAAATAAGGGAGGAGATAACCAACGGACACATTGAAAAAGCCGTGGTAATTGGTGCTGGGGCCATAGGACTTGAGATGGCAGAAGCACTATCTGATATGTGGGGAATTGAAACCACAGTGGTTGAGGTCATGGACCAAATACTACCTGGTATAGTGAGCTATGACATGGCAAAGATGGCCCAGCACCATATGGAAGAAAATGGGGTGAAGTTTTATTTATCGGAAAAGGTGCTGTCTTTTGAAGGCGATACACGGGTCAAAAAGGTAATAACAGACAAGAGGGAATTAGATGCAGATTTAGTAATTGTCTCCATTGGGGTTATTCCAAATTCAGAACTTGCCAAAGGGGCAGGTCTTGAGGTCTCTAACTTTGGTGGTATCATAGTAAATGAGTTTATGCAGACCTCTGATCCTGATATTTATGCAGGGGGGGATTGTGTGGCCATTAAGAACTTGATAACACAGAAACTTGGATATTTTCCCCTTGGTTCCCTTGCAAATAGACAGGGACGGGTCATTGGGACTAATATAGCAGGTGGTAGAGCAAAATTTGATGGTGCAGTGGGGAGTTTTGTTATAAAACTATTTGATATTGCAGTTGCGAGTTCTGGGTTATCTTTACAACGGGCAAAAAAAGAAGGGCTTGATGCAATTAGTGTATTTGTTGCACAACTAGATAGGGCCCATTTTTATCCTGAAAAAGAGGTCATGTTTTTAGAATTAATTGTAGAAAATGGTACAGGAAGGGTCCTGGGTATCCATGGATTGGGAAAGAGCAAAGATGCAGTTATGGGAAGGATTAGTTCAGTAGCAGGGCTACTTAAATACAACATCCATGTCTCTGATATAAGCAATTTTGAACTTCCATATTCTCCACCAATGTCTTCAGCCATGGATATATTAAATAGTGTGGCAAATGTTGCAGAAAATATACTCGAAGGCCGTGCACAGCCAATTGACCTAACTACATTTGTTAAATTGTGGAAGGATAGGGAAGAGGGAAAGGTTGTTTTTTTAGATTGTAGGGAAGAGCAAAATGCAAGGCCATATGTAGACAAATATTCCAAGTACTGGATAAATATTCCCCAAGGAGAATTAAAGACAAGGATCTCAGAAGTCCCAAGAGATAAAAAGGTCGTTTTGGTGTGTAATACTGGTGTTCGGTCCTATGAGTCATATTTGATCTTACACCATAAGGGTTTTACCAATATATGTACCTTGCTTGGAGGACTGGCCAGTGTGAAGAACTTGGGAATTGATATATAATGGATAAACATATATCTAACCTGTTTAATTGATAAAAATAGTGACTATGAAATTATTATCATGGTGTTTAAGCAAAAAAAATGTTATGAGAATTAGAATTATTGTAAGGGAGCATTGATAATATGGAGAAAAAAGGATATCATAAAATATACAGTTAAAGACCTACTTCCATGGTATAGAATTTGATATATAATTCCTAAGAGAGTAGAATCTCTGGGAAAAGGTGTAATATGGATATAAGAGCAGTTTTAAGATTAATTTTTTTTATCTGGTTTATTTCTTGTGTAAATGCGTATTCATTTAATGTCTCGTCTAATATAGAGGGGGATTTTGTCTCTGAGCTTAAATCAAAGGTAAGTCCAAAGAAATGCGAAGTTGCTGT
>JALWFY010000104.1 GCA_027013815.1 Desulfohalobiaceae bacterium
AACAAGAAATAAAAGACTACCTCTCTATGTCCCAAAAAACCATGTAGGGAAAATTCCCTCATCTCTAAAATTATAACTGACTAATATTATTAATTCTTTGCTCCGTTAACTGTCAAAGTCGGGATAATTTTTAAGGTTAGTTGAAGATTATTGCTTTACAAATTAAAGGCTACACATAATTCACAAGGCTAATTTTCATTATCATTGAGGCAGACTTTAAGATTGCTTGATATACGGTTTGCTGTTGGCTGATCTTTGTCAAAAGGTCTGCAAAATCTACGTCCTCAATATAGCTTTTCCTCTCAGTTTGATTGACTTGAAGGTCTGATAAAATAGAATCTGAAGTATTTAATCTGTTTATTTTTGCACCAATATCAGCATGCATTTGCCCTACTTGTGCTATTGCAGAATCTATGTAATCTAAAGAGTTTCTAATTTCATCTTGATTATTTAACTCTAGGGCAGAGATGAGCTTTCCAATGCCCACAAATAGGTTCTTTTTTTCATCATTTGCAAATGCCATCTCATATCCACTGGAATTTTTATAAAATCCCCCAAAGATTTTAGTTCCAACATGGTTTACTGATATATTTATCCCTTGCGATATTTCAGAATCCATGGATGCATCTCTTGGGTGTATGATAAATTCTTCCCCTCCATTTAGAGATGGGGAACTACCTGATGGTGCTATCTTTAAAATACCGCCTGGGATTGGAAGGTCTTCATACCCTGTTCCTGTGGCCTTTATTTCATGGCCTGTGTCCCAGGACTGGCCACCATCTAGGCTATATGAATATTTTATTGTGTCTCCTGCAGTAAAATTTACAGGGGAGCTAGAGTCGTTATCTATCCTTACAACTATTTCCTTATCTATATCTCCTTGGGCAAAAGAGTACAAATTAGTTGAAGTCTGATCTACCTCTGTGCCTCCAATGGTAAACTCTAGACCTGATATATCTTGAGATATTCCATTTGAATCCTGTAGCGTAACCTTACCCCCTGGGAGCTCCAGGTCTACAGATTGACTTCCATTTGGATTATCTACCTGTAATGTATTAGACCACGTAGTACCTCCATCTAGGCTGTATTTGTATTCTATAGGGCTTCCATCTCCTATATGACTATTGGAGGTAATTTGTACCTTCACACTTGAGTCAAAACTCCCATTTTTTTCAGGAGATATGTCTAAAAAATAATTGTTTATTGAAGGAACTGAAGTAGGCAGAGTATTTATTTCAACCCCAATACCACTATCGTTGTCTCCTTGGTATATGGCAGTGGGGCAGATAATAAGCTTGGTGAGGTCTTCTCCTGCAAGGGTCTTGTCAGTAACCACCTTATACCCTTTTCTAAGGGAGAGCTTTACACCCCCAAGGTCAAGTTCTGTATCTCCTGCATTTAGGGTACCTGTGGTTTTTATATTAGATCCTCCCTTTGTAACAGTATACTGGATTCCATTATCTATCCCAATCTGAGAGGTAGCGTTCCCGCTTTTACTAAATTGTACTACTATTACATCGTCTGAACTTCCTTGTATATCCTTTACATAAGGTATAACATCGTCCTCTCCAGTGTCGTCTGTTTTATTTGAAAACACTGCAAGACCCTTTACATACGCATCTTTATTGGTTTTATGTCCAGCAAAGATTGATCGACCTTCATATTTTGTATTTGATAGGGCCAGAAGCTGGTCATATATTTGTTTAACTTCTTTTAATATATCATTCCTGTCTTTTTCATTCATTGTTCCGTTAGCAGCCTGTACAGTAAGTTCCTTTAACCTGGAAAGTTGGTCTTCCACCTGACTTAAGGTAGTATCTGCAAGGCCTAACCATCCCTTGCTATTGTTTATGTTATCCCTGTATTGTTCAATGGCCTTTAATGAATCCCTGTAAGTTAAAATCCTCGCCATACCAACAGGATTATCTGATGGCCTATTTATCTTTTTTTGACTTGAGCCCTGTTCATATAGTTTTTGGAGCGAGGAAGTGGTTTGATCTAAGTAATTAATAAAATTTGTATATAACATGCTTTGTGATATCCTGCTGGACATATTATGACTCCTCTACTTCATTTAGACCCAAAATCCAAAGCCTAATACCTAAAACCTAAATATATATTTACGGGATCATCTCTATTACAGTGGACATCATTTTTTCAGAGATAGTTATGAGTTTTGCTGCAGCAGTATATGCTTGTTGAAATTTTAATAGATTACTCATCTCTTCGTCTAGGTTTACCCCTGAGGTCTCTTTTTGTCTTGCATCTAGGTCATTTGCCAGGGATTGGTAAAATTTATAATTATAATCAGCCCTAGAGGTATATGCACCTACATTTGCAGTCAGGGAATTATAATATCCTTCAAGGGTATCAGAAGTAGTACCTTCAGCCTTTGTGGTAAAAGATACCTTTTTGTGTTGTAAGGCAGCGATCTCATTTGCTATTGTATTGTCTCCTGGGTTTGTCTCTCCACCTCCATTTACCCTACCAGTGGAGATAAAGTCTATATTTTTATTTACATTGGGATTCATAGCAAGGGTAGATGCACCTGTTCCTTCAAAAAAGGTATTTAGACCAAGGGCTGCTAATAATCCTGAGGAATCCCTGCCAAAGCAAACCCTGTAATTTGAATTACGGGTTTTGATGATCAATTTATTGTCCATAATAGATGCACTTAAGAAGGTGTTTAGTCTGGGATCATTGTTTATTGCATCTGCAACGTCCCTAAGGGAATGTTTTGAAGGATCAAAGTTTGTACGGATATTGTCTGTATAGTTCCCATCCATGTCTAGGAATAATGGACCACTAGTTAATTCATCTGTAGTATTGTTATAAATATAAAATTCAATGTTTCCTTCCTGGAGCTTGTCATAAAAGGGAAGACCTGAACTATTGGAGCCAAGAGGGGCTGAAGTATTATTTACTGAATATGTTCCGCTTATTTCAGCGAATTTTTTTAGTCCAACTCCCTGAGAATGTATCCTATTGACTTCCCAGATAAGCTCTTTGGTGAACTCATTAAATTGTTCTCTGATTTGTCCAATATAATTATCCCTAAAATTAAAAGAACCAGTGAGGGTACCTCCAACTAATCTCCTGGTATTGTCCTCTCCATTGCCCATTATCATGGGGGTAATATTTACCTTTGATGAGGAGGTCTTATACCAGTACAATCCATGTTTTGGGACAATAGTAAAGGTATCCCCTACCTGTAGTTGGTTGGTACCTGTATAAGTAGATGGATTTGATGGATCTCCAAACCATACCTCAACATCACTATTTGGTAGGGATACCCTATTGTTATAATCAAGGGCAGGGATGGTGATATAATTGCCACTTGAATCCTTTAACCATGTCTTTCCACCGTCTATAGATATCTTTAGTCTTGCCACCCCAGGGGTAGATGTACTTGTGCCTACTGTGCCAGCAGTATCTACCTGAAGGGTATATTCATATTCATCTGACCCTGTAAAATATACCTGGCCGTCAAAACTTGATGTAGGTACCAAAGACTGTGAACTCTGGGGACCTTCCAGGGATAATCTATAATGTTCTACTCCATCTACTAATGTATACCCTGACCTAGTGCTTATGAGCAAGTCTCCTCCTCCATGATCCACTACATTTATATCCATAAGCTTTGCAAGTTCTCTCATGAGCTTGTTTCTCTTGTCATATAACTCATTGGGGTTGTTTTTTCCAGGTACTTCATGGGCAGTTATCTGTCTATTTACCTCTGCAATTTCTTGGATTAATTTATTGGCCTGATCTACGTCTTGTTGTATAAAATCGTTTATTTGACTTTGCATTCTTTCAAGGTCTGTGGATGCAATATTTATAGCTTGGATTAGATTATAGGTGTCGCCAAGGATTGATGTCCTCACACTAGTATCATCTGGCCTTTGGGCCAGAGATTGCCAGCTATTAAAGAACTTTTCAAGGGCACTGGAGAGTCCTGCACCTTCTTTGTTCTTAAAAGAGGTCTGAACACTGTCCAAGTTCTCATATAAAGTGCGCCATCTCTCTTGATCTGAATATTTATTTAAATATTGTTTTTCTATAAAATTATCAAATATTCTAGTTACTTCCTTTGCAAGAACTCCTGTTCCCAATTGACCAGGGGAAAAGTCAATGGAAGGGGCCTCCTCTAATATAACCCTCCTTCTGGAATAATCAGGGGTATTTACATTGGCAATGTTATTGCCTGTGGTTTCAATGGAGCTTTGAGATGCAAAAAGTCCCAATTTGCCAATGTTTAGTACTGATCCAATCCCTGACATCTAAAGCCTCCCATTTATTATACACGGCCCCATGGTCTTTTGATTTAATCTCCCATACCTGGAGTATACATTTTTTGCTTTAGGTCTTATTTGATCGTACAAAAAATTGACAAGGTCCTTAGTCTGTTCCAGATGGGCAATTGCCAGGTCTGCATTTTGAGTTGCCTGTTCCATACATAGCTTTTCTTTGACCTTTACCTGGTTAATTAAGGACAGTACCTCTTGTTTTACAGGTGAGGGTATTACCCTTTGAATATCATTAAGGTCTTTGATCCCAAGGGACCCATGGAGCATATTGTAGAGTCCTTTTTTTTCTGTGTGTATTTGTTTTAGTAATTTCTGGATAGCGAATTGATTTTTTTGAAGCCCTGATTTGTCTCTGCCAAGGAGTAACTCATATTCCTCCCTTTGTAAGGAATAAAGCAGATCCAGTGCCTTTATTATCCTGTTTAAAGATACTATAATATTTTTCATATGCTTCTCCTCCTATATAAGGATCTATCTAATCTTTTCATCTGGAGTATTTCAAAATAAATTTTAAATCTCCTATTTCTTTATCCCTTGTGGCTTTTTAGATATGTTGCATAAAAAGGACCTGCTAATTTAAGTGGATCAATTGGTTTATTGTTAATTCTAACCTCAAAATGTACATGTGGACCTGTTGCCCGTCCAGTTTCTCCTACCCTTGCTATGACCTCACCTTTTTTTACGTACTGTCCTTGTTTCACTAGATTTTCTTCATTGTGTGCATAATAGGTTTTAGTCCCGTTGGGATCTTCTATTATTACTAGGTTGCCATATCCATGGCTTTGACCTGAAAATATTACTCTTCCATTTATAACTGATTTAATGGGTGTGCCTATGGGAGCAGCTATGTCTACTCCATTGTGCCATCTTATGTCTCCAAAAAATGGGTCTCGTCTCCATCCAAACCTTGATGTGATCTCCCCTGCAACAGGCAAGTCGATCTTTTCTATTGTCTTTGCCTTGTCTGACTCTTCGATCTTTCTAGCTAACGTGTCTACTTGTTGTTGGATATTGGTATTGTCTATTTTTTGCCTTTTATAAGTGGAACTGTTTATATCTTTTTCTACACATATTCCTTTGCTCTTTTGTTCTAATTGTTTTACCAGATTATTATAGAGAAAATTCCCTAGGCCAATCCCTCCATCTTTGGCAAGTTGCATGGCAAAGGTATAATCAAACATTTCAAGATATTTATTACTGATTGGATCATTGAATAGTCCTGATTGAGATACTGTTTTCTTCATTTCCTTCCATAGTTTTTCAATAAAAAGGGCCTCAAATTCTTTGCATACCTTTTTTAATCTTTTTTTGTCGTGTGTACCCTGCTTTTTTATCCCTTTGAGGTCAGATTGGATCTTGTTTTTTAATGGGTCTATGTTTATAATCCTTGGATCTAATCCAAATTTATTCATTTTAATACACCTCCAATTCAGCATGGAGGGCCCCTGCTGCCTTTAATGTCCTTAGGATAGAAATAAGGTCTCTTGGAGTGGCGCCAATGGCATTAAGGCCATCAACTAGTTCTTTTAAACTGGAACCCTGTACTATGTTGAGTTTTTTGACTTCTTCTTTTGTCTTTATTTGAGTCCTGGGTACCCCTGTGGTTATTCCTAGGCTAAATGGAGCAGGTTGTGAAACCTTTGGCGTTTCTTTTACCACCACCTGTAGATTTCCCTGGGCTATGGCAACAGGAGAAAGCCTCACATCCCAGCCCATAACAATGGTACCAGTTTTTTCATCTACAACTACTTTTGCCCTTGAGTCAGGATTCACATATATATTCTCCAGACTTGCCATAAGTGGTACCAGGTTGTTCTTGAACTGATTTGGTATATTGAGTTCAATTGTGGATATGTCTTTTGGTACAGCGAATTTCCCACCTAATTTTTGATTTATTTTATTTGCTATATTTTGGGTAGTGGAAAAATCCCTTACCTCAAGGGAAATGGTTATTTTGTCCTGGGAATTAAATTCAAAGGGTGTAGGCCGCTCTACAATGGCACCTTCAGGGATTTTTGCCACAGTAGGGATGTTTTTTACCGCTGCAGTGGCCTGCCCTCCAATAGAGTATCCTCCAAGTAATAGAGGTCCTTGGGCCAGGGCATATACCTTCCCATCTATACCTTTTAATGGAGTGAGTAACAGGACTCCTCCTAATAGACTGGATGCATCTCCAATAGAGGAGACTGTAATATCTAACCTATCACCAGGTTTTGCAGACACAGGCATTTGTGCGGATACCATCACTGCAGCAACGTTTTTGGGCTGTATTTTGGAGGGATTTATTTTTACCCCCATATTTTCAAGCATATTGGCAATAGACCTGATTGTGAATTGAGATCCCCTTTTATCTCCAGTGCCAGAAAGGCCTACTACCAATCCATAACCAATAAGTTGGTTCTTTCTGACCCCACTAAAATGGGCTATGTCCTTTAAACGTACTGGTTCAGCACCTAAGTTACTATATGGGCAAAGACAGACTAAAACAAAGATAGACCATCCTACGAAGATTTTTTTTAAGAAACTGATTAAAATGGCCATAATTTATCCACCAATTTGTCCATCCAACTTTGTTTTTGTTTATCCGATAATACCCCATCCCCATAAACATATATTTTTGCATCAGCCAGTTGGTCTGAAGTAATGGTGTTGTCAGGGCCAATATCCCTGGCCCTTATAAGTCCTTGCACATTTATTATTTGTTTTTCTCCATTTACTAGTACCTCTCTATAACCCTGGAGTTCCATTAGGCCATTTGGAAATATCCTGATGATCCTTGCAGCAATAGTGGCCTCAACAGTGGTCTTTCTTGTGGTATCTCCTGAGGCATCTAATTTGTTTTCATTTGAAGACTTTAATATAGGGATATCACCAACGGGCATGGGCAGTCCCAACACCTTTCCCCTCCCAAAAAAACTACTGAACCCTGCTGAGATATGATATTTTTTTTCTGAATAAGTATCCGCCTCGCTTGATGCGCTGCTATTTTCCATTATCTTGACTAAGACAATGTCCCCAACACGTTTGGCCCTATTATCCTCAAATAAATAATGTGCCTCTTCAGGCTGGAAGAGGGAGCCTGGGTCCTTTATGCGCGCAATAGGTGTAGGGGAAGGAGGGGTCAATCTGGGTAAATAAGTTGGTGTTTTTGTGGCACATGAAAAGCCCATAAACATAATTATTATGATCCCTACAATTTTTTTCATCTTTTTCCCCTTTTTATTCTACCCTTGCGGTATCTTTATTTATAACCTTTGCATATACCACCCGTCTGCTCTGTAGATTTACCACTTTTATAATATCCCCTATCTTTCCATCTTCTAAACTCTGGGCAATTACAGAAAGATATACATTATGTCCCTCAAATATGAGCTTGATCTTTTGTCCTTTTTGTATTGTTGGCATTGGTTCCAGTTTATTAAGGGAGATAACCTGAAGCCTTCCAATAGGAATCTTGATCCTCCATGGACCTGTGCGGCCATTCCATATGTCCTTTGGGAGATAAGCGAGATTCTTTTTTACAAATGTTACTTTATCAGGAGTAAGTAGTTCTCCAATATTGAGTGGTCTTGAAGCGCATGGGACTTCTTTCCATACATCTAAAAAGAACTTACCTGGCCTGGACCTCACTTTTTGCCTGTTTTTCACCACAACAAAACTAATAGAGTTATAGCCTGGAAGGACCTTATTATTAATTGGATGGATGTATAGTTTTTCTCCTTTTTTAAGTACCATATACTCTGGGGTGGATATATCTCTAACCCTTTTTTCTCCTGTAATATAGGGGGTGTTTTTATATACAAATTCCATAATAATTGACATGAGCTTTGATTTGTCTAGCAAATACTGGCCCCTAATAATACGAATTTTTTCTGGCACTTCACACATGGAAAAAATACTGAGAGGTAGGCGATGGGCAAGGACCTCGTCCAGTGTTTCCCGTGAAATGATCCTGCTAGTGGGGAACCCTTGAAGATCTATTAATGGGATATCCTTAACCTTGTCCCAGTTTTCTATATCACCTTCAGGCATGGCAATCTCTTTTAGCCTTAAATAATTACCATCAACTACTGCAATAGACCTTATCTTTATTATTTGAGAGGAATACACATTAGTGTTTATAAGCAATGTGATAATCCAGATAAGACCAAATATCCTTGCCATATTTTTTACCTCACAATGTTGTTGGCCATTTGAAGTAGTTGATTAGAGGTTAATATTGTCTTTGAATTGCTTTCAAATGCCCTTTGTGCCATGATCATATTCACCATTTCTTCTACCAATTCCACATTGGACATTTCTAAGAAACCCTGGACAATCCTTCCAGCATTGTCAGTGCCAGGGGTTACTTGTTGGGCAGCTCCTGAGGCTGGGGTCTCAAGGTAGAGATTGCCTCCAATGGCATTCAACCCTGCGGGATTTATAAAAAGATAGACTGGAATATCTGTACCCGCCAGTTCATTACCTTCTTTGTCCAAAGCTGATATATGCCCATCGTTTGTGACTACAATATTTTGAGTGTTCGTAGGTACAGTAAAGGGTGGTTGCAGTGGATACCCTCTAGGGGTAACAATCTGGCCGTTTTGATTTAGCTTGAAGTTTCCAGCCCTTGTATATGCAATCTGTCCATTTACATCTACCTGGAAAAAGCCGTTTCCTTCTATTGCAAGGTCAAGGGGGTTTCCTGTATTTTGTAGACTACCTTCTTTAAAGAACTTGTGAACTGTGCTAGGACGTACCCCAAGACCTATCTGGATTCCTGTGGGTATAGTCTGTCCAGCCTGGTTCTGATGCCCTGCGATCTTTAATGTCTGATACATCAAGTCCTCAAATTCTGCTCGGCTCTTTTTAAAACTCAATGTGTTTACATTTGCTAGGTTATGGGCAATGGTATCAATATTCAGTTGTTGAGCTATCATGCCTGATGCAGCAGTCCATAAGGATCTGATCATGACTTATCCCTCCTTTATGTGGGGTTCCCCACCTTATTTATTAGATTTATGTCTTCATTATTTGTGCTTGTCATGCATTTTTGAAGGGCCTGGAATATCCTTAATGTGTCAATCATGTTGATCATTTCTTTTACCACTTGGACATTGGATGACTCTAAATAACCCTGGTAGATCTTTGGTTTTTCCTGTGGTATTTCTGTTGCATTCCCTTGTAATTTAAATAAATTTCCCCCTATTTTTTTTAGAGAAGAACTGTTACTTACATCTACAATATCCAAAGTGGCAATTTTATCCTTGCCAATAAAAACAGACCCATCTGATGTAATATCAATTTTTCCTGTTTTAGTTATCTGTATTGGGCCTTGTTTTCCCATTAATTTATATCCATGGGGATCTATTACATAACCTCTTTGGTCTAAGGTGAAATTTCCAGCCCTGGTGTAAAATATGCCTTTTGGGGTCTTTAATTTAAAAAATCCCTTGCCTCCAATTGCAAGATCTAAGGGGTTCCCAGTTTGTCTAAGAGGACCTTGGGAGAAGTCAATGGCCTTTTCTCCTATCCTTGGTTGAACCAATAGGTCTCTTTCTGGCCACCTAACACCTCCCTTTATCCCAAGGTTAGGGTCAAGAAAGTCATGGGCATAATGGGTGAGCACGTCTTCAAATGCTACCTTATCTTTTTTATATCCAATGGTATTTATATTTGCTAGATTATTAGCAATTATATCTAATCTATACATTTGGGTCAGGGCACCAAATACTCCATTGTACACACTGTCCTGCATAGGAAAAAACCTCCTTTTTTTATGGATAAAGCAAAAAATAGGCCATTAATATAATTTTGGATGTTGAATTTTGGATTAATATTTACCAAACTAAAGTTCCGAAAACTGCATAGTGGAGTAAAAGACATAGGAGGCGAAAGGGAAAAATTTATTGTTTTTGATTTTAATTTTTCAATTTAGAATTCAAAATCCATAATTTAAAATTATAAAAGTATGTTTAATAGACAAAATTTTGACAGATTTTTTAAAGGCTTTGGATTTTAAATTTTGTATCAATAATTAATATTTATTTTTAATTTAGAATTTAAAATCTATAATTCAATTTAAGTGTTTTTCTTGACTTGATCTGGTATTTTGTATAAAAAGAAAGATAGTTTTTTGAGCGGGTGTAACTCAGTTGGTAGAGTACAAGCTTCCCAAGCTTGGAGTCGCGGGTTCAAATCCCGTCACCCGCTCCACTCCTAAATTTATAGTGAGACAGTTATTTTGAATAACGGAGTGGACCTTTTAGGTCCACTTTTTTTTTGAAGATTATTACCTGGGGATAAAAGAATATGGTTATAGAGGAGCTTACAAATAGATTGCAGGATATTATAAGGAATGCTGTGGAATCCCTTGGGTATGAGGTATGGGGTATTGAATTTTCAGGTACAGAGAGGGGTGGACTTCTTAGGATTTATATCGACTCTCCCTCTGGAGTGAGTATTTCTGACTGTACAATTGTTTCTAAACATCTAGATGTTATTTTGGATATAGAGGATCCAATTAAAGGACCTTATACTATGGAGGTCTCATCTCCAGGGTTAGATAGGAAATTTTTTTCTATTGACCAACTCCTGCCATATGTTGGTCAGAGTATGCGCATAAAATTAAAGGTGCCTGTTGAAAATAGAAAAAAATGGAAGGGGTCTCTAAAAGGAGTGGACTTATCTTCTCAGGAGCTTATTTTTGAGTGGGAGGGAGAAGAGATTTTATTTAACTGGAAGGACATAGAGAACATCAAGTTGATATACTGGGATAAGTAAAATGAAACTATGTAGATATTTGGAATCTTGGAGGTAGTATTTTATGGGATTGGAATTAAAAAAATCCATAGACACCATAAGTAAGGAAAGAAGGATAGAAAAAGATGTATTAATAGATACCTTAGAAGAGGCAGTTAGGGTTGCAGTGAATAAAAAATTTCACAATAAATTGGAGATAGAGGTAAATTATAACGAAGAGACAGGGGACATGGAGGTTTATCAATTTAAAATAGTGGTGGAAAAAGTTGAGGACCCTTTTCGTGAAATATCTTTAGAAGAGGCAAAGGAACTGGATCCTAATGTACAATTAGATGATGAGGTAGGTTTTAAGTTAGAAGTTGAAGACCTTGGACGTATAGCTGCTCAATCTGCCAAGCAAGTAATCATACAACGGATGAGAGATGCAGAGCAAGAGATAATATATGAAGAATTTAAAGATAGGATTGGTGAGATAGTAAGTGGAACTGTTCAACGAAAAGAAAGGTCTGGTTTGATAATTAATCTTGGAAGGACAGAGGCATTGCTTCCTAGAGAAGAACAAATACCAACAGAACATTATAAAAGGGGAGATAGGGTAGATGGGTATATTGTTGATGTAAAAAAAGAGGGTAGGGGACCTCAAATAATTTTGTCTCGTTCTCATCCAGCTTATATGGAATCTTTGTTTAAAAGAGAGGTCCCTGAGGTAAGTGATGGTACGATTAAGATTATGGGTATTGCAAGGGATCCTGGTGTCAGGGCAAAGGTGGCTCTATATTCAAAGGACAGAGATGTAGACCCAATTGGCGCTTGTGTTGGGGTCAGGGGGTCTAGGATAAATAAGATTATCCAGGAATTTAAGGGTGAGAAAATAGACCTGGTTGTGTGGAGCCCAAACATAACTACATATGCAGTTAATGCACTTGCCCCTGCAAGGATTTCAAGTATTACAGTGGATGAAGAAGAAAAGAGCTTAGAAGTAGTGGTGCCAGATAATCAATACTAT
>JALWFY010000105.1 GCA_027013815.1 Desulfohalobiaceae bacterium
GAAAGGTGGCAACAGGCGAAAACCATTAATATAATTTTGGATGTTGAATTTTGGATTTTGGATTAATCCTTTTTTCATTCAAAATTTAGAATTTATAATTCAAAATTAAAATTAAAAAATAGCCCTTCGCCCTTATATACAAGGACTTAGGATTTAGGAAAAACGTAAATTTTTTTCACGTTTTTGAAATAAAAAATTTAAAATTCAAAATTTTTCATCATAATAGGCATAAGCCCTTAAAGTGAAGCAAATCTTCACTTTATAGTGACAGAACCTTATGGGAGGTAGTAGTTGTGAATGCCAAAGAGATTTTACGAATGGTTCTTGTATTGACTGTGGTATGTGCTGTTTGGGGAGGTGCCCTTTCATTTGTTAAGATACTCACTGCTCCTCAAATAGAATATCAACGAATAAAGAATATCAAGGCCCCTGCCTTAAAAAAGGCAATTACTGTTCCCTATGACAATGATCCAGTAAAAGACAGGATCAAGGTAGTTATTGGAAAAGACAAAAGGGGAAGAGAGATATATAAAAACATTTTTTTGGCAAAAAAAGGCGGTAAAATTGTTGCTGTGGCCCTTGAGGCATATGGAGCAGGTTATGCTGGAGATATAGGGGTTATGGTATCTATAAATATACCATCTGAAAGAATTGGAGGGATTGCTATAACTACCTATTCTGAGACCCCAGGAGTTGGGACAAGGGCAATTAAAAGCAAAAAATTTAAATCCCAATTTAAAAATAAGCCTATTACAACAAATTTTTTACCTGGAAGTGGTGCTATTGATGTATTTAGCGGAGCTACCTATACATCAAAAGGGATTATGACAGCAGTACAAAATGCAGTGAATATCTATAAAAAAATCAAAAACAAAATTGGGATAACAAAACAGTCTTAAACTTAAGGAGTATATTCTATGGCCAGGTTTATACAGGAATTTACCAAAGGACTGTGGAAGGAAGTACCCCCTTTTAGATTTGTTCTTGGCCTATGCCCTACCCTAGCAGTTACTGGACATGTGAGTAGTGCATTGGGCCTGGGATGCGGTGTAATTTTTGTGTTGTTAGTGAGCAATTCTCTGATTGCCACATTTAGAAATTTTATTCCATCAAAGATCAGGGTACCTGTATTTATAGTTATAATTGCATCTGCAGTTACAATTGTAGAGCTCACAATGGAGGCCTATTTTTATTCCTTATATAGGGTACTGGGGATATGGATACCCCTTATCGTGGTAAACTGTCTAATACTGGGAAGGGCTGAGGCATTTGCCAGAAAGAATAATATTATCTTGTCCATTGCAGATGGACTGGGCATGGGGCTTGGATACACCCTATCTCTTATGTTCCTTGCATCTTTTAGGGAAATTATAGGGGCAGGGACCTGGTTTGGGATAAGGGTAATGCCAGCTTCGTATATTGGATTTGAACTATTACAAAGACCTCCAGGGGCATTTATTTGTTTGGGATTAATTCTAGCTGCAATGAATTTTATTTCTATGAGAATGGAAAAAAAAGAAACCCATGCGTGTGCAAGATAAACCATTATTAACAAAATATTCTATCTAACGTAAACCCTGTTATATTAGTAATAATTTTGGATTATGGATTTTGAATGGAATAATTAAAACCTAAGTTATAACTTTATTATATAAGCAACAAAAAACTAAATAAAGTAGGAGTGATGAGAGATGAATAATTATATTCTAATGATGGTCACAGCCATTTTTGCAAACAATATCCTCCTGGTTAGATTTCTTGGGAATTGTCCTTTTGTTGGTGTATCTACCAATCTAGATAGTGCCATAGGTATGTCTGGAGCAGCCCTTTTTGTAAATGTATTGTCTAGTTGTATTACATGGATGGTCTATACCTTTATCCTTGTTCCTTTGGAACTTGAATATTTAAAGACCGTGGCCTTTATTTTAGTAATAGCTGCATTGGTTCAATTAGTTGAAATAATCCTACAAAAGGTAGCCCCTGCATTATATAGATCCCTAGGTATATATCTTCCATTAATTACTACTAATTGTATGATCTTTGGGGTAGCTGTATTAAATGTACAACAAAAACATACATTTATGCAAACTCTAGTATATTCAATAGCCACTGCAATTGGATTTGATCTAGCATTAATTATACTGGCTGGTATTAGAGAAAGATTTTCCCTGGGCAGGATACCTACCTTATTTCAGGGATTTCCAGTGGCTTTGATTACTGCTGGTCTAATGGGACTATGTTTTTACGGATTTGTGGGAATAGGGCAATAATAATTTTTAATTTATAGGACTTATATGAAAATTTTATATAGAGAAAAAAGTGTACTTATAGAATCTAGAAAAATAATAATTATAAATAAGGAGAAATAAAGATGTCTCCAGTTATTACAGCCATTTTAGTTATGGGAGCATTGGGATTTTGTCTAAGTTTATTTTTAGGTATTGCTGCAAAACTGTTCTTTGTGGAGGTAGATCCAAGGATAGAGATAATAGCTGACTTACTTCCTGGTGCAAATTGTGGAGGATGTGGATATGCTGGCTGTAGTGACTATGCAGAGGCCATAATAAAAGATAATGTTCCTCCAAATAAATGTGTAGCTGGTGGGGCCAATGTAACTGAAGCCATATGTTCTATCTTAGGAGTAAAGGTCTCCTTAGAGGAGAGAAAAATAGTTAGAATTTGTTGCAGGGGAGACAATGAGAAGGCCAAAAAAAATTTTATATATAAAGGAGCCAATGATTGTTATGCTGCAATACTCTCTACAGGAGGAGATAAGGCGTGTAAATATGGATGTGTAGGTCTTGGATCTTGTGTTAAGGCTTGTCCATTTGGCGCACTGAGCATGGGGGATAATGGAATCCCAGTAGTTGATGAGACCCAATGCACTGGTTGTGGTAGCTGTGTGGAAGCTTGTCCTAGGAATATCCCTAAATTATTTCCTGCGTCTCAAAAAGTAGCACCACTTTGCTCTTCCCATGCAGGTGGTAAAATGGTTAAAAGTGTATGTAGTGTTGGTTGCATTGGTTGTGGTATATGTGCAAAAAAATGTCCTGAAAAGGCCATTAAAATGGTAAACTATCTACCTGAGATAGATATCAAAAGGTGTAATGGTTGTCTTGAATGTGTAAAAAAATGCCCTACTGGGGCTATGGTAGACTTAATCAATATAAGTTCTAATAACCAGGAGGAAAACCAAAAAGCAGATGCAGCTTAATCAAAAAATAGAAACAGGAGAGGTAATAGAGTTATTGCCCCCAAATATGGCAAAGATAAGGATAAAAAGGCATTCGCAGTGTATTGGATGTTCACAGAGGTCGCTGTGTGATCCCTTTGGAAAAGACTATATGATTATTAGCGCAAAAAATTTATGTATGGCAAAAATAGGGGATGAAGTAGAGGTTAGTTTTGAATTGGTAAGAAAAGGACAGGCCATAGTTATTTTATATATAATTCCATTGATACTGTTCATTGTTGGGGCCTTAATTGGAAATTTCATTGATCCATTTAATAATAAAGATCTATCTTCTTCTCTGATGGGAATTTTATGTCTAATAATCTCTTTTATTGGAATATTTATTTACAACAAAATATTAGTCAAGGAAAAACCGTCACTAGAGCCTCGTATCAAAAGGATTTTAAACTCCATATAAAACTAATTGACATAGGAGACTGGAATGAAAAGATACAGACTTCTATTTGCTGGGTCAGGTGGTCAAGGGATTATTACAGCTGCAATATTACTTGCAAAGGCTGCTGTTTTATATGAAGGCAAAAATGCCGTTCAATCTCAAAGCTATGGGGCTGAAGCTAGAGGCGGGTTAAGCAGATCGGATGTGATAATATCCAATGAGGAAATATATTTTCCAAAGGTCATTCAGCCCAATATACTTATTTGTTTGACACAAAGGGCATATAATAATTTTTTTAAAACTATCAGGCCAGGTGGAATCCTTATTGTAGATGATTTTCTAGTACACCAAGAATACAGTGCTGACGCAATTATATACACCCTACCATTATATTCAACACTAAAAAATGAGTTAAATATCTCTCTAGGGTTAAATGTTTGCACCCTAGGGGCACTAATTGGGATCACTAATATAGTAAGACCTGATTCCATAATTAACCTACTCAAAGAAAGCATCTCTCCTCAATTTTTAGACCAAAACCTAAAGGCATTTGAACTTGGTCAAAAAATGGTTGAAAACAAAAAAAAATATAACATTTGGCCCTAAAAACAATATGAAAATAGTATTTCATCCAAAATATTTTGAGGTCTATGCATCTGATCCCGCAGCTACACACGGGAGATTGGAAGGTGCTGTTTCTCTTTTGAAAAAAGAATACACATTTGTTGAACCTGAGATTGCCACTGAGGATGACATATTACTAGTTCATACAAAAGAACATTTTGATAGGATTTCAGCAAAATCTGCACATTTGTTTACCCTATCTTTATTAGCAGCAGGTGGGGCAATATTGGCCTCAGAAATTGCAATGGAAGGAGAGGCTGCTTTTGGTCTTATAAGGCCCCCAGGCCATCATGCAAGCAGGGATTCTTGTTGGGGATTTTGTTGGTTTAATAATATTGCGGTTGCCATAAAGAGACTAATCCATGACAAAAAGATAGAAAATGCACTAATTGTTGACTTTGACCTACATTTTGGAGATGGAACAAATGGTATATTTTTAGAGGATAGTGGAGTGTTGTATCACCATATGGATTCTATCCCATCATTAGAAAAATTTCTAAAATCATGTAAGAAATTTGATATACTCGGTGTATCTGCTGGATTTGACAGATATATAAATGATTGGGGAGGAATTCTGACCCTTGAAGAATATCAACTCCTTGGTGAGATCCTTGGAGGGTTTGCAAGGGATAAAACCAATGGGAGGATATTTTCTATTTTAGAAGGTGGTTACAACCATCAAGAATTGGGATATTGCATACAGTCATATTTGCATGGCATAAAAAAGGCCTATGATCAATAAAATTATCCCCTCTCTTCTATATCTGAATAAAAAAGGGGCCTTTTGGCCCCTTTTTCTTTTGTATCTATTAATTAATTTACTCTAATAATTATACACTACCAATTCCATTCTTGTCTTTAATCCAATTATCCATTTTCAATTCTCAATTGGTATTACCAACCCCAGGTAAGATATTCGTGTATAGAATCAGAGGCCTTACGTCCTGCACCAGCAGCAAGGATAACTGTGGCCTGTCCAGTTACAATGTCTCCTCCTGCCCAAACTCCTTTCTTTTTGGTCTTTCCTGTTTCAGGATTGGCAACTATATATCCCCATTTAGTAAGTTCTAATCCCTCTGTTGCCTTGGTAAGCACAGGATTTGCTCCAGCACCCACTGAAATAACCACTAAGTCACATTCCATTTGAAATTCAGAGCCTTTGATTGGAACTGGCCTTCTCCTACCAGATTCATCGGGCTCTCCAAGCTCCATCTTGATACATTCCATTCCCTTGACCTTGCCCTCTTCATCTCCTAAGAACCTTATTGGATTAGTCAATAAGTGAAATTCAATTCCTTCTTCTTCTGCGTGATGGATTTCAGCCTTTCTTGCTGGCATCTCTTCTCTAGACCTACGATAGACTATTTTAACACTATCTGCACCAAGCCTCATAGCCGTTCTTGCAGAATCCATTGCCACATTTCCAGCTCCAATCACAACAACGTTTTTACCCTTTACAATTGGAGTATCGTATTCTGGAAATAGATAGGCCTTCATTAAATTTGCCCTAGTTAAATATTCATTGGCAGAATAGATTCCAACTAAGTTCTCCCCAGGTATATTCAAAAATCTGGGCAAACCAGCACCTACACCAATGTATATGGCGTCATATCCCTGATCAAACAATTCATCAATGGTGATAGTTTTGCCAACAACAACATTGTATTCGAATTTTACCCCAAGCCTCTCCAAAAAATTTACTTCAGAGGCAACTATATCCTTTGGTAGACGAAATTCTGGAATTCCATATACAAGGACACCGCCACCTTTATGAAATGCCTCAAATACAGTAACATCATGGCCCTTTAAAATAAGGTCTCCTGCCACAGTGAGTCCAGAAGGACCTGAACCAATAATTGCTACCTTCTTCCCAGTTGGATGGGCCTTTGGAGGCAACTCACCAGTGCCATGTTCCCTTTCATAATCTGCTGCAAATCTCTCAAGATTTCCTATTGCAACAGGCTCTCCTTTTTTTCCTAAAATACAATGGCCTTCACACTGTAATTCCTGTGGACACACCCTTCCGCATATTGCAGGTAGGCTGTTCTTTTCCCATATTTTTCTAATCGCACCTGTAAAATCCCCTTCCTTGATCAACTTAATAAAGGCAGGGATATCCACCTGTACTGGACATCCTTCCCTACAAGAAGGTTTTTTACACTGCAAACACCTAGATGCCTCCTTCATGGCTATCTCAGGGGTATATCCTAATGGAACTTCTTTGAAATTCCTTCTCCTAACCTCTGGTTTTTGTTCAGGCATTGGTTGACGTGGAAGTTTTTCCTTTTTCTCAGCCATGGTTAGTTCTCCTTTTATTTTTAAGCGTTCAATGATGCTTTAAATTTTTCATATGACTCTTTTTCTTGTTCCAAATAAGACCTCAACCTCTTCATAAGTTCTTCAAAATCCACTTTGTGGCCATCAAATTCAGGACCATCAACACAAGCAAACTTTGTCTCTCCACCAACACTTACCCTACAACAACCACACATACCAGTACCATCTACCATTATGGGATTAAGGCTAACTAAGGTCTTTACCCCATATTCCTTTGTCATGGCACATACAAATTTCATCATAGGTACAGGCCCAATGGCCACAACTAATTTTACGTTCTTATTTTCCAGATTTTCCTTCAAAACATCAGTAACAAATCCATGATGTCCATAGGATCCATCATCTGTACACACATGCAACTCGTGGGACGCAGCCTTCATCTTGTCTTCTAGTATTAAAAGGTCCTTTGTCCTTGCGCCTATTATGGCTATTACATTATTCCCTTTTTGTTTTAACCCCCTGGTTATGGGATGTAATACAGCAACTCCTGTTCCCCCCCCTACGCACACTACGTCTCCATCATATTTTTCCAGGTGTGTTGGTTTACCTAAAGGACCTATTATATCAAGGTAGCTATCTCCCACCTGCAAGGTCTTAAACAAGGCAGTAGTCTTTCCAACCACCTGATAAATAATTGTAATAGTACCTTTTTCTGGATCAGTGTCTGCCATGGTGAGAGGTATCCTTTCCCCTTTTTCATGGGCCCGCAAAATAACAAACTGGCCAGGTCTCGCCTTTTTTGCTATTAAAGGTGCCTTTATTTCATTTAAGATCACTGATCCCTGTGCCATTTCCTCTCGATTAACAATTTCAAACATAGTTCTACCTCCAAGGATTTTTATAAAATATTATTTTGAGGATAACTGCTTAAGGTTATATAAGATATTATTTTTCAACCAATTTTTATCCCACCATTCAACTGGATCCACTGGGACCCCACTTATCAATATAGCAAAATGTAGGTGATCCCCACCAGCCAACCCAGTGGCACCACTATTTCCAATTATCTCACCTTTTTTTACAAGGTCGTTTCTCTTTACCTTTATATAAGAAAGATGTCCATATAAAGATTGAACTCCATACCCATGATCAATTATTACTGCATTTCCATAAATACCATACCAGCCAGCAAATACTACCCTACCGTTATTAGCTGCAAGAATAGGTGCTCTTGCAGTAGATGCTAAATCTACACCTAAATGGGTTTCTCTATCAATTACCCTTCCTTTATATATATATGTCCTTTTGGTACCAAAGCTGGCTTCTCTGACGGTCCTTGGTTGTCTTAAGAAAGGACCTGAAAACAGAATTTTTTTCTCTGTATCCAGTCCAATCTTTCTTAGCCTGGCTCTATTATCTTTTCTAATAATTTTATTTACCTTTAAAAATATCTGCAATGGGGTAAGTCCCTTAAAATCCTGTTCATATTGAACCATCTTTTGTTGTAAAAATTTGTCTGTAATATTGATCTTTGACCTTAAGAATCTCCTTGTCTTAATATAACATCTCAAAGGTATTTTCATCTCATTCCCAGCACGGTCAATGGCAATGACCCAAGGTGTCATATTTTTGGGATCCACATCATAGGGAATTGCAAAAAAGCAGCAGTATGATCCTTTGTAAGGATATGCAGGAAAAAAATATTTATCTACTTTAATACCAATTTTTGACACTGGTTCAGAAACCATAAAGCCAGCAACCCCAGCCCCACCAACCACTAGGTTATGCCTATATGTCTTCATCAAGATACTTGGAGGAGTCGTATCTAAAATAAAACTCTTATTCAATATCCTCTGATTTCCCAATAAAAAATTATTTATTGAGTTGTCAGCGGCACTTACGTTTATAGAAAAGACCCCTTCTTTGATCCCTAGCTTGGGTATGTTTATTTTATATTTATATTCTTTTTTCCCTTTAACATTGGGTAGATCTATCTTCTTCGACCATATTCCCTGGGTTAGTTTTATGTGAATATTTTTTATATAGGAATCTTTATCTGTTACATAAACCTGAATAATAGGATCTTCACGTCCAATATATTTTTTTCCCAAGATTTTAATTACTGGAGGAGTCCTATCTAGGAAAAAGCCAAAATATATCCCTAAAATCAATACAACTAAGATGAGAACAATACCCATTCCTTTATATTTTTTCATATTTATATTTTCCTTTTTATTTGCATATTATTTTCAATTGAGATAGAATTTCTTCTCTTTAAAAAAATTTTAATAAAATAGGAGGAATTTTTCATGGGTACAGCAAAACAAGGAGACAAGGTGAAGGTTCATTATAAAGGATTTCTAGACGACGGAACTGTCTTTGATTCTTCATTTGATCAAGACCCCCTTGAGTTTACTATTGGAAATGGAGAGATCATTCCTGGTTTTGAAAGTGCAGTTATAGGAATGGATGTTGGAGAAACTAAAGTAGTAGATATAGCCCCAGACCAAGGATACGGGGAATATAATGAAATGGCCCGCATCGAGGTCCCCAGGTCTAATCTCCCTGAACACATAACACCTGAAATTGGAATGGTCCTTCAACTTACAACCCCTCAAAATACCCAGGTTTTAGTTCGCGTAATTGAGATGAATGACGAAATTGTAACACTGGATGCAAATCATCCACTTGCAGGAAAAAATCTAAAGTTTGAAATCCAGTTAGTTGATGTAGTTTCAGCATAACACATCCCAATTATTATAGTATCCAGGTTTATCCTATTAGATTGAAAGGAGTTTTATGCGCGCTATTATGTGCATTCTATATAGTGGGGTAAACCTGGATACTCCCTTTATTTTTATTATTTCCTTGTTTTTGACATCCCTTTTTCAAAGATATCTGCCGCTAGGTCAGTTAAACGACTAATGTGGGCATATGTCCCCTCTCTGTCTTGTGGGGAAAAATTCCTAAAATCAACAATAATCCCAAGAATCGTGGCAAAAAATGATTTGGCAAAATAATTTAAGTCCTCCTCTAAACAACCAAAATCAAGTAGCTGTTTATTAAATTCCTTCATATAATAATCCTGAATAAATGCAAACCTCTCCTTCGCTCCTTCATCTATTTCTTCACTTAATAAGAAATGTCCCAGCATCTGAAGTGTAGACGGCCTTTGTAGGAGAAAATCTATAATCCCTTCTGCAATTTCCTTTAAACTAAGGTTACCAGAACTAATCCTTTCTAATTGTTTCTGTCTCCCCTCTTCTGCTTCATGGGCCAATATCTCCACCACTATCTCATCCCTACTGGAAAAATATCTATAAATAGAGGCTGGAGATATACCTGCTTCTTCTGCTATATCCCTCATTCCAATTTCATAAAAGGAATGTTTAGAAAAAAGTTTCATTGCAGCCTCTAAGATGAGCTCTTTTCTATGAGCCCTTTCCTCTTCTTTTAATTTTAAAAAAGTTGACGTCTTTTTCATATAAACTCAGGCCCTCCAAGGAATTTTCAAACTATAAAACAAAGGTATCCCTTTTATAACACCTTATAATCACCAAGCTTTATCTAAAAAATTTTTTTCCATATATACTTATTTTATCAGTTTGTAAACAGTTTAATATAATTCTAATTCAAGAACTTAATTTAACGAATAGGGTTATTATATTGTGAGAGCGAGCGCAAATTTAGGGAAGCACAATCTGAACTATTTAGGCTAATGGCTAAAGGCTAAGGGCGAATGGCAAAAGGGCTCCAATATGATTTTGGATGTTGAATTTTGGATTTTGGATTAATTTTAAAAAGAGATTTTGTTCCTTATTTTAATTCAAAATTCAAAATTTATAATTCAAAATTTAACAAATATCCCTTGGCCATTATATACAATGACTTAGGATTTAGAAAAAACGTAAATTTTTTTCACGCTTTTGAAATAAAAAACATAATTGCATCCTTTTGGAATGAGGTGTGCCTTGAAATTTTTGGAAATGCCGACTTTGACGGAGGCCTGGTACCTTGACAGATTGGCTCTAAATATGTACAGTAATGATGTACAGATAAAAAAAGGAGGGCAAATATGGCAATACAAACAACATATACAAATGCGCGAGCTAGGTTCGCATCGTTGATTGATGAAGTTGTAAAAAACCGAGAGATTATCTTTATCAGGCGTCGTGGCAGAGAGGATGTTGCCATGATTGCAGCGGACGAATTAGCAAGCATTCTTGAGACTGCACACCTTCTTAGATCCCCTGCCAATGCAGAACGTCTCAGATCCGCTCTTGAAAGGGTAAAGAAAAGAGAAGGGGCTCCTCAGGCAATCGATGAACTCAGGAAAGAGGTCGGTCTTGAGTAACCCATCTAAATCAAAGAAAAAAAGAGAAGCCGTATTCCAGCCTGAGTTCAGGCAGGATTTGCGATACTGGATTGAAAGAGATCGCAGGACGGCCATTCGAATTTTTAAACTGATCGAGGCAACAATGCGAGATCCATTTCAGGGTATAGGTAAACCCGAACCTTTAAAGTTTTTAGGTGCTGGCGTTTGGTCACGCCGAATAACACAGGAACATCGATTGGTTTATGCCGTTAGTCATGACAGAATAGATTTTGTCCAGTGTCGATATCACTACTGACACATATTTATGATTTTTCCACCAACCGATTTTTTAACAATGGCAAAAGGAAAATCCATGTCTTTTTGCGCATTGGCGTTTTTAGGACTGTGATACATGAGAGTATAGGGGCCATAGAATGGCCCCTATACTCTAAATTTTCAGATGTTGTTGGCAAAGTCTATCTTAAAACTTTTCATAATGAACAAACTCAGAGATATCTTTTCTCTTAGGAGGTTTTGGGTCCTGGGCTGGATATCCAATTGGGATCATACTAACTACTTCATAGCCACTTGGGACATCTAAAACTTCTCTGGCCTTGTCATGATCAAACAGACCAACGACTACTCCTCCAAGTCCCAGGGCCCTGGCCATTAAACAAAGGTTCTGATTGGCAATGCCCATGTCAAACATAAACCAGTCCCCAAACTTTGTGGTGACTTGACCTTTATAATAACCAGATACACTTAGTTTTGCTATCATAACAAACAGCACAGGGGCCTTAACAATGGCAGGATAGGCAGGATTGCTTTTTGGGAGGGTAGATTGTAACCTTTGTTTGATCCTTTCATCGCGTACCACAATCACCTCCCAGCATTGTGTATTTGCCCAAGACTGAGACCATTTAACTGCGTCTAACAACTTTTCAATCTTGTCCTGCTCCACATCTTTTTGTTCAAACTTTCTGATACTCCTCCTGCTTTTAATTGTTTCCATAAAGTCTACCATCTCTATACCTCCTCTATTTAGTTTAAGATCAATGCAAGCCTTTTCTTTGGTCTAGACTCTAGTTATTAAATTGAAAATATTCAATAAAATTTTAGAAAAATATTATCTCAAGCTATGTTAAATTTTAATCTTAAAAAAAACATCTCATCTCTTAAAATTATGGTTTTAAGTAGTTTTATCCTAAAATTTTTTTCTATAATATTTTTTCAAAAATATCTTGAAAAAAACAAGGTTTAGGATTATAGAGAGGTGTAAAGCACAAAGAAGGTATTAACTACTTTGTTAAACCTTAAAAAATAGGAGGAAGGGATATGTGGGACACCAGTTAAAATTTATTGAAGGAAAAGGAGGTAGAGTTTTTTTGCTTAATTGTGCATGTAAAAGAAGGAGGGAGTGTAAATGCATAAGGTAAAGTCTATACTCTTATTTAGCTTGATCATCTTAATGGCTTCTCCAGTCTTGGTATTTGCCAAGATGGGTACAGGTAAAGTCACTGCAGCAAGTAAAGACGTAAATATCTCTATTTTTGGGAGTTTAAAAACTTATCCAATGTATGCTAAAAACGTAGATTTTAATGACAAAGACACTGCATATGATTGGACCCTGGATGAGGATGGTGCTGCACCAGATAATGATATTAGTGTTAGAAGTGAATTCAGGATCGGGTTCAAAGGTGGTGGAGAGAACTGGAGTTTTCTAAGTATCTTGGAATCTGATTTGGCTTATGACAAGAGAAATACTGATAGAGGTGAAAGGTCAGGTGGAGTTGAGAACATAGAAAGGGAAAATGGTATGTCTGGTAATAGCTTTGCTGTTGAAAAACTTGAATTCACATATGACTTCTCTTCCCTAGGCGTTCCTACAACCTTAGAGACTGGTTGGCAGACCAAGTTCTTAGACCTAAAAACCGGTGGTGTGCTCTATGGTGATGACCATCCATATATTGGACTAAGAGGTAAGATAAATGGTATCTCTTATGAAATATTAGACCTATTTGTATATAATGATGTTGGTTACGATAGTGGTGCAGAAATATACAAGGGAAATTCCTTAGATTGGAATGTATACACATTAAAGTTAACTATTCCTGTTGCAGGACTGAATTTTTCTCCATTTTATGCCTACAGCGATAATGATAAAAGGGGCGCAATTGTCAACTATTTTGGGGCAGAGGTATATGGAAAGATAGGCATGATCGTTCCAAGGGCAGAGTTTGTATATGCAGTTGGAAACAAAGAACAACTCACTACCCCAAATGGAAACACTTATAAAGATTTAGATATATCTGCATATGCAGGCTTTGCATCCATAGAGCTTGACCTATCAAAAGAATTCAAGCCTTATGTTGGTGGTTATTATATGTCTGGTGATGACGATGCAAATGACGATGAAATCCATGCCTATAACCCAATAACAAATATTGCGAGATATGCGCCAACCTTTGGTATGGAAAATGCTTTTATCTATAAATATATACCAATCCTTGGCTCCCACTTATATGCAAATGATTTTGCCAAACTAGGTGGTGAGAACGGTTATGGTGGAATCAGTGCTTCTGGTAGTTCTTTTAACCCTGGCATGTATTCACTTGGTATTGGTTGTAAGGGTGCAATGGACCAATTCTCTTACAAGACCCAGTTCCAGTATTTCTGGTTTGAAGAAACAGGTGCATTGGAAGATATTTACAACAAGAACATTGACGACAGTGTTGGTTGGGAATATGACTTACAGCTCACCTATCACTTTAACAAACACTTCTCCCTTGGAAACGTATTCTCATACTTTGATCCAAATGATGCAGTTAAAGACTTAGCTACAGCCTATGGCTTAAATGGGAATGACTATGACAATGCAGCTATAATAGATACAGTTGAAATGATCTGGAAATTCTAAATTATTTCAACTGGTTATTTAAAAAAGGGGCTGGATACCAGTCCCTTTTTTAAATTTTGTACTAATTGTTTCAAAGAGTTAAACAAAGGATAAGGTATGATGAAAAAAGTTCTTATATTTTGCTATATTATTATGTGTATCCCTAAAATCAGTCTTGCAACTCCCTTTAATGTAGATTCTATTATAAGGTATTTAAACAAACATTATCCTCCTAAATATTCTCTAATATCTCAGATAACAGAGAAATATGGTAAAAGGATCGTATTTCCTAAAAAAAATAAAGAAATATTTAGGGGAGAGGAGTTATTAGTATTACATAGAGAAAAAAATATCCCCTTATATTTATTACCACAATCTGCAGTAATAAAGATTACATCTTTTTTTCAAAACAAGGTCCTTGGGCATATTATGTATGAGCTAGGGCCTAAGCCTCAAATAGGAGATCCAATTACTATCCCTGCTGCACCAGTGATTTATTTATATACAAATATAAAAGATAAAAATAGTGTACTCATATACCAGAGTTTACTACAAAAGCTCTTAAGGGCAAATTATCAGGTAGTAGAATTATATAAACACAATCTCATAACCCCTTCTCCAGAATATGGATTACTAGTTCGCCTAGAATATGACAATAATGAAATTACAACCAAGATATGTTCTATATACACAGGAAATACCTTATTTGTAAAAACCTTTAAATATAAGAAAGAACTATTAACATATGAGAGCCCTGGGATTCCTATTCTATTACAACAGCCCAAAAACCTAGCCCAACAAAATATTAGACAAGCTCAAACATCAAATAAACCATCCCCACTAACCGCTCAAGGAGAGTTAAGTTATACCCTGCCTCAGTTCTCGTCCCAGGAAACTAAAAATAGTTTCACAAGACCCTCCCTTCCCAATCCAGGGGGTTTTATAAGACTTAGAAAAAATTATGTAAGGGTAGTATCTTGTAATATATTTAAAAATGGACAAGAACTCGCCCTATTAAATAATAGGGGTGTATATATAGTTAGATATACTTCAAATGGAATAGTCCCTGAAGCACATTTTAATTTAAAAAAAGGAGATATCCCCATAAACCTCCATGCAATGGACATTGATATGGATGGCAGGGACGAAATAATGGTCACCTTGGGCAGAGAAATCAATGAACTGGACTCATACAATACCAAACTTTGTTCTATGATCTTGAGTGTTAAAAATAATACCTTAGTTCCTCTGGTAAGAAACTTTCCATATTATCTCAGGGTAATAGAAGATAGATCTGGAAATAAAGTGCTGCTGGCACAAAAAAAAGGAGAAACAGATCCTTACACTGGAGATATTTTTAGGCTTACATGGGATAGGGATACCCATAACTTGAATATAAAGCCCTATGGACCAGCAAAGGACGTATATTCTATTTATCAATTCAACCTCATCCCAGGAGATAAGGACCACATAATTATCTTAGAACCCACCAATTTCCTATCTGTCTATTATGTGCCAACAGAAAAAGTAGTGGCAATATCCGATAGGTCCTATGGAAATTTTAAAATCACTCCATTTAGGGTTAGGCTAAAAGAACCAAAGTTCCTAGGGGGATTCTCTAAACAAACTTCAAAGGACTATTATGCACCTAGGCGTTTTATCCTAAAACATGAATACGCGAACCAGAGCTTTTTAATAGACAAACAGAGAAGCTCTTCCTTTGACATAACAAAAATAAAACAAGCTATATTAAATGAAAATGCTGAAGATAGTTTAGTTGGAGTGAAATGGAATGGACAAGAGGTAATAGAGACATGGAGGTCAAGGCCAATGGCAAAGGATATATTGGATTTTACTTTTGTACCCAATACCAACAAAATACTCCTACTAGTAAGAGATAGGCTTGGATGTGCCCTAATAACAGTGCCATAATAAAAAAGGGGCGGGCAATTTGAATTGCCCGCCCCTTTGCGGCGCCAGGTTTTATCAGGATTTATTAGAAGTTATAAGTAAAGCCAAAATTAACCTCATAGGCAGCATCGTCCATATAATCTTTTCCCCACGTGTTTTCATCCATATTCAAAGATGCATATCCCAGTTCTAATACTGCTGCCAAATTTTCATAAATCTTATATTTAGACTTTAACATAAGCTGAATAGCAGAGTCTTCATCAGTCAAAGGAGATCCATCCATCTGAGCAACAAAATCAGGTCCATAATTCTTTACTAATTTGCTGTCAATTGTACCCTTTGCATATTCAATTGCAAAGGTAGATGTGAGATTATCAATTAGGGAAATATCTTTTAAAGCAAAACCAATTAGCCAAACACCAGCTGGAGTATCTTGATATAAGGCATCATTATTATCATTAAGGCCAAAAGTAGATACAGTGCCTACTGTGAATCCTGCTGGTGTACCCCAACCATCATTTGCGAGTACTGGTATGGTCTCACTACCATCATATGGATTATCATCATCACCAGAGAAATAGTATCCATAAATGCTTGGTGTCATCATATCCATTTTGTAATCAATAGCCAAGTCTACATACCATCCAGACCTATCACCTATATCATCATTACCCATGTATTTAATATCACTATCAAGGCTTCCATAGACAATATTACCTTTTACAGTAATTGGCTCAAACATAGAAATGGTATATGCCATACCAGCATACCACAGAGTTGACTTATCAAGTTTAAATTCATCACCATTTAGTTTATCATGGATAGCTGCATTTAAACCCCCTGACAGGGCATATACTTCAGCCATGTTTCCGTCATCAGGAACAATATTTTTTCCTAAAAATGCATATACAAAATATGGGTTAATGTTTACACCATCTAACTTTACAGGTACTGCAAGAAAGAAAGCATCAACTGCATCACCACTGCCAGAGCCAATAGCAGCATTGCCATCTATATTTAACCATGGCCTTGCCCATCCTAATGTTACTGATACCATATCATTTACAGGGGTACTCATAATAGCACCTGTGATATCACCATTTAAAATAGGACTTGCACCAAAAGTACTTGGTAAGTCCAAACCCTGGGCACCAATCTTAAATACCATATTGGTATTAGGCCATTTAAACGTAAGGCATGCCCTTTTTAGCTCAGTAACACCAGCAACATCCATTCCAGCTGCACCAGCTGCATCTTTGTAATGAGTAGTTACTTTTTTCTTACCCCATGTAGTGTCAAACTCAAGTCCTAAGGTGGCCTTTAGGTTTTCATTTGCCACAAAGTCAAAATAAGGCCTCAGCCTCTGAGCTGCTGTGAACTCATTTCCATCAGTTTTGTCATCAAAATTATAATTTGTCACATGAGATACATATGCCTTAAAATAACCATAGGTCTTGAGCTCAGTTGCTGATGCTGACAGGGTATAAGAAAAAACAAATACCCCAACTAGCAGAGCAAGTAACAGTTTCCTCATAAATTCTTCCTCCTTCTGCTTTTTGTTTATCTACACCTGACGCCACTACCTCTTTCGGGAGATAATAGATATTTTTTTTTTAAAATCAAGCAAAATTTTGCACAAAGTTTAATTTTTTTTACTGTAAAAATATTTAAACCTAAAAATTAATCCTTTATGTAAAAATAGGAGACAAATGGCGAAAGGGCTCCAATATGATTTTGGATGTTGAATTTTGGATTTTGAATTAATTTTTAAAAGAGATTTTGTTCCTTATTTAATTCAAAATTCAAAATTTTTATAATTCAAAATTTAACAAATAGCCCTTTGCCTATTTATAGATTCTTTAAATCTAGACATTTTAAAATTAGGAGTATAAAATTATAGAGTTTGGCAAACTATTAAGTCTAAAATATACAGGGCAACAATGGATAGACTAATTAAAACCCTTGGCCTTTTAACCCTTTGTATTATTTCTTATCTGTTGATCCTTCAATTAAGTGTAGGTTTGGCACATAGCAAATTTATATCTAAAATTAATAAAGGACTCCCCAAAGGCCTTAGTATCAAAAATATCAAACTTAAAATCTTTCCCTATCCACATATAAATATACAAAATATAGACTACAAGAAGCCCTTTGAAATTAACGCCAATATAGAATCATTAGGTATCTCTATAGATTTTTTAGGTCTATTTTCTCATAAATTCATTAGCGCGAATGTACAAGGGGGAAAAATCATTATTTATAATATAAAAGGAAATAAAAAAGGAACTACCATCCCTATCTTTAAAATTCCAATTGGATTTATAGAAATAAATAACCTTCAAGCCGTTTTTTTTCTAAGACATAAGAAAATCGATCTATTTCAAATACATGGTCTAATTATATCTAATGGACACATAATTCGTATTACAGGTAAGGGAAACTCCAATATACTAAACAGTTTTGATGTGAATTTAAATATTTCAAAAACAGAAAAAAGCATCAATCTACACTTAAATAAGGTTGTTCTCTCAAAGATAGTTTCATTTTTACCTAAAAAATCTTATTTTCAATCAAAAAGAACCTCTGGTGCATTGGATATAAACATTAATGCCAATATTATTAAAAATAAAATTAAAGGAATCTTTCATTTAACCAGTCCTTCTATCTTTTTTATATCTAGAATAGATTCAATAGACCTTTTGGGTAATTTTATAATTGATCCAGATTCTAGTTCTAAAAAATTTTCTATTAAAAGGCTTAGGGTTGATGAGCCCTATATAGATCTAGGGGGGGATTTAAATTTTTCTAAAAACAATGTTAACATTAATTTGTCTTCAAAAAAAATAGATATATCTGAGCTAAGAAGCACATATTTAAATTCTAATATCAATATTAAGTTAATGAATAAGATCTTTGACATTGTCCAAGGCGGAGTACTAAATGATTCTAGGTTCTCTCTTAAAAAAAATAAACACGGGATGAATTGGACCTTTACAGGAAATACAAAAAATACATCCATTGATATTCCACATATTAAGCTATCTTTATATGACCTATCTGGACACCTTAAAATAGAAAATAATATATTAGAATGTAGGGATATATCTGGAAAATATAGAAATTCTATGATTAAAGAGGGTTATCTACTACTTGGATTAAATAAACAATTACTTCCGTTTAATATAAAAACCAACCTAAAATATAATCTAAAAGACCTTTTGCCTTTACTCATCTCTCTTAGGGTATCTCATCGTATAATAGGAAATCTCAATAAATTTCATATAGATTCTGGAACTACTGTTGGGAATTTTAACTTAATAAAAAACAAAGATGGAGTATACAACTGGGATGTTGACCTCAGAGATTTAACAGTAAATGGTAATATCAAAGGATTAAAAATGCCCTACAAGATAAGGTGCAAAGAGTTTAGGATTAACAGACATATATTAAAATCAATGGATACATCTATTTTTTTGCCCTATACAAAGGTACACAAGGCCAACATTGAAATCCTTTTTGACAAAAAAAATATAAGATTGGAACTAAATAATACACTGTTAAACACCCAGGAAACAAAAGATATAATTTATCTTTTTTACAAAGATAAATTTCCATTTGAAGCTACAGGAAGCATATATTTCAAAAAATCTCTTCTCACCTATGACTTTTCTTGTAACAAGATATTGCACTATTCCTTCATAGGAAAATTTAATAATTTAAAATTAAATAATATTTTATTAAAAGATTTTTTAAAAGAAAAGATAAAAAATATAAAAACTTTATCTATTTCAATATCAGATGGAAATTTTTATATAACAAAGAAAAAATTACTATTCAATTCTTTACAATTATACTTATTAAAGTCTAATCTATTTATAAAAAAATTTATATTTAATAAAGGAATTTATAATACAGTAAATATGGAATTATCTGGAACCATTGAGAAAAAATTACAAAAAATCCTTAAAAAAAATATTTCAATACTTGATTATATAAATTCATCTAATAGTTGGCATATCAATAACATTAAATTAGATTTAATCTCCAATAAATCTATAAAAGTAAATAGTGATATTATTTTAAATGGAGTACATGCAGTAATAAAAATATCAAAACCTAAAAATACGGAAGTATTTGGCAACTTAATGCTATCATATAATAGAGAGCATTCATTTATATATTTCAAAAAATCAAGACACAATCTATTCCTAAAATTTAAAGGGTCATTGACTAGATCTATAGCAAATAGATTATTAGACAATAATAAATATATAATTGGAGATTTAAAAGGAGATTGCATTGTAAAGATTAATCTAGATCCAATATTTTTTAAAGAATTTAAAGGAGATTTACTTATTAAAAATTTTTTATTACATGAGAATCCTAGTATCCTAGCTGAATATCTACACATTAGGTCAAACAAAAATATTATATTTATAGACAATTCAAAATTTATTATAAATAAAGATAAAATATATCTAAATGGAAATATTAAAATAAACAAAAATTTAAACACAATCTCATTGTCATTAAAGAGTAATAATATAAATATTGATAAGTTACTAAAATCCATACAATTAAAAAACAAAAATAAGGGCTCTATAAAAATAAAAGGCAAAATAAAATTTAATATCCATACTGCATTATATAAAGATCAAAAACTAGAAAATATTAATGGGTACATATTATTAGATAGGGGTTTTAAGAAATTAGAAATTGTCAAGGCCAGATTTTGCAATCTTCCAGTGAAATTTATTCTTTATAAGAAAAACAATAGTTTTATAATTAATATAAACTCTAAGAAATTTTTTATCAAAAAAATCTTATGTTGCTTATTCCCAACGCACAAAAAAAAGATTATGTCAGGTACAGGCGATATTAATATCAAGTTAAAGGGAACTCTTGCCAAGGGATCTAAAATCAAAACCACACTTAATGGAAAATTCTTGTTTCATGCAACTGAAGGCAGGATTTACAGGCTCACCTTAATATCAAAGGTGTTGTCTATTATTAATTCTACAGAAATATTCTTTGGACAGTTCCCAGATCTTGACAGAGAGGGTTTTGGATATAAAGAAGCAAATGCAATTGGACATATAAAAAAAGGAATAATATTTTTTAAAAAATCTTATATAAACGGCGATTCCATGGAAATACTATTTCATGGAAAAATAAATTTAAATACTAATAAGGTCAATATGATAGTATTTTTTGCTCCTTTAAAGACAATTGACAGGTTGATAAAGAAGATACCAATAATAAGAAATATAACTGGTGGAAATTTGATAATGATCCCATTCCAGGTAACAGGTGATATTGATGATCCCACAGTGATCCCCTTATCTCCTAAAGCAGTTGGCTCAGAGATCTTGGGGATAATAAAAAATACAATCAAATTACCTTTTAAAATATTACAACCCCTTAAACCTAAGAATTCAAACTAATAAAACCTATATAGGATAATTTTAATGGGAAGATATTTCAAAGAATTACCCAAAAATGCCAAGTGCACCAGGTGTAAAAAACAGGCGATAATAAGACTACCTTCACACAATGCAAGATTTTGCATAAAATGTTTTGAACACTTCATTAAAACCGCTGTTCAAAGGGCAATGAAAAAAATTTCAATCCCCAAGGATATGCCAATAATGGTTGCTGTGTCTGGTGGAAAGGACTCTCTGATCCTTTGGGATATATTAAATAAACTTGGATATTCCACAAAGGGATTACATATTGACCTTGGGATAAATGAATTCTCAAAAAAATCAAAAAAGGCAATCAGAGCCTTTGCTTCAAAAAGAAACTATGCGTGGGTAGAATATTCCTTACAGGATCTTTTAGGCTATAATATGGTAGAGGTACATAATATACTTAAGAGAAAAACTTGTTCTTTTTGTGGGAAATTAAAGAGAGAACTCCTAGATATTGCCACAGTTAAGGAAGGATTTGATGTTTTGGCAACTGGTCATAACCTAGATGACGAAGCAGGGAGGTTGCTTGGGAATCTAATGGGACATAGGGATGAATATGTGAAAAAACAATATCCCTACCTCCCATCCCCTCATCCAAAAATACCAGCCAAGATCAAGCCCCTGTACCGATTAGAAATAAAGGAATTATTAATATATGCTGAGCTTAATAAAATCACTCCTGTTGAAATTGATTGTCCCCTATCTAAGGGAGCAACCTCAAGGAAATTTAAAAGGGCATTAAATTTTCTTGAGGGAGAGATGCCTGGAATCAAGAGAAACTTTCTCTTTGGATATATAGATAGAAATTCTCCGCCAAATAGTACTGGTAAATTTAGAGAATGTATAAATTGTGGGTACCCCACTCACTTAGAATTATGTAATATGTGCAATATAAAAAGATTATTAGATTCAAAGACTAAAAAATGAGAAAATCCTCTGAAATAATTGAACAAATAATAAAAAGAAAAGATATAGATAACAAATTTAAACTCATAGACCTATGTAAAAACTGGGACAGGATATTAGGCCAGACCCTGTCAAAAATGGCAAAACCAATTGGATCTAAGGGAACTACCCTATTTATTGGTGTGGAAGATAGTATCTTGATGCAGGAGCTATCATTTTATTCATCTGACATCTTGGAAAAAATAAACAAATTTTTTGGTAATCAACCATTTGACAAAATAAAGTATAAATTGTTAGAAGACAGGACTCCATTAGATATTGTAGTTAAGGAACTTAGGGAGAAAAGGTCAAAATATAATGTGTATATTCCAAACAAGGTAGGAAAATTAATTAACACAATCCCTGAAAATAATCCTGTTTACAGGGCATATAAAAGTTATATTAAATTAATTGCCCACATAAAAAAGTTTAAGGAGGAATATTATAATGGGTGATGAAATTACATTAGAGTCTTTGGACCTAAAAAAACCACTTGAAAAAATGACGGCAAAAGAGCTTAGACAACTTGCCATGGAAAAGATCCCACAAATAGTGGGGGCATCTAGTATGCAAAAGGAAGAACTTCTTGGTAAAATAAAAGAAGTTCTGGGACTAGAAGAAGAAGGGACTGTATCGCCATACAAAGAACAGATCATTGAACTCAAAAAAGAGATAAAAAGGCTTAGAGAGGCCAAGCTGGCAATACCTAGAAAAAAAAGGAAAGAAAGGGATCAGATCAGAAAACAGATAAAAAAACTTAGGAGAAAAACTAGAATTTTGGCAACAGCAAGTTAATTTTTTCTTGACAAGCAAATAAAATATATATACATTGCTTTTCTTGTTGATTGGGGGGTCGTCTAGCGGCAGGACGCTGGGTTCTGGCCCCAGTAGCCGGGGTTCGAATCCCTGTCCCCCAGTCAGAAAAATAAGTCCCCATCGTCTAGCTCGGTCCAGGACACCGGCCTTTCACGCCGGCGACAGGGGTTCAAATCCCCTTGGGGACGTAAAGAAAAACCGACCTCACTTAATTTGAGGTCGGTTTTTCTTTTATTCATATACCAGTATGTCCAAATCCCCCTGCACCTCTTTTTGTATCACTTAACTTATTAGATTCAATAATATCTGCTTGGAATGCTGGCATAAATATAAGCTGTGCAATTCTATCGCCATAATGAATTATCTTCTTTGAATTAGAGATATTTAAGATAGAGACCTTGATCTCTCCCCTATAGTCTGGATCTATAACCCCTACACCTTGGGTAACCACTAGTCCTTGTTTAGTGCCTAATCCACTCCTTGAAAAAACAAATCCAGCTATATTGGGGGTGAGAATTTCAATGGCAATTCCAGTACCTATCATTGATCTTTGCCCTGGTTCTATTATAAGTTCACCCCTTACATTGGCCATAAGATCTAAACCCATTGAGAGGGGTGTAGAATATTTTAATCTTCCTTTAAAAGACTCTTCTAGATATTTTATTTTTACTATAACTCTTTCCATATCATAATCTCCTATCTTTTATTTATTGATATTTTTGAAATTTATTTTTATAGTATATCCTAAAGTTACTGTGACTGTAAAAAAGTATTTATAAGATAATGCCATGATAAAAGATCAAAAAAAAGCATATATATATGCCTTGAGTTCAGTAGGAATATGGTCCACGGTAGCCACTGCATTTAAACTATCATTGAGGTTTACAAATGTAATTAATCTCTTATTTGTAGCATCAATTATATCATTAATTGTGTTGTTCTTAACCATTGTCTATGAAAAAAAATTATTCTTACTAAAAGACATTACAAAAAAAGAAATATTTTATTCTGCCCTTTTAGGCCTGTTAAACCCATTTCTATATTATATAGTACTTTTCTCTGCATATGATCTCTTAAGGGCACAAGAGGCCCAGGTGATAAATTATACCTGGGCCATCACCTTGTCTGTGCTGGCGTATTTTATACTTGGTCAAAGTTTAAGTCTAGGAGATATTTTAGGACTTTTACTTAGTTACTTTGGAGTGTTTTTGATTGCAACAAAGGGAAATATCTTTGTCATTAATTTTCAAACCAGCCCAAAGGGTATTCTCCTTGCCTTACTTAGCACAATTATATGGGCCCTATATTGGGTATTAAATACAAGAGACAGGCTAGAGGCTGTTGTTAGGCTTTTTTTTAATTTTCTATGGGGTAGTTTGGGCATATGCCTTGTATTCTTAGCTCAAGTAAAGGAAAATCCCTTAAATTTATATGGTGTATTAGGCTCAATATATATAGGCCTATTTGAAATGGGTATTACCTTTCTTTTATGGTCAAGGGCCCTAAAATTTGCAAAATCCACTGCAAAGATAAGCATATTAATATATCTATCTCCATTTCTTTCCCTAATATTTATCCACTACATAATAGGCGAGAAAATCTACCTATCCACCATATTTGCACTATTTTTAATTATATGTGGCATTGGTATACAAAGGATATGGAACAAATAACTACTAGATTCTTCCTGTATAAACAAGATTACCCCTTAACAAAAATTTTATTCCCTCTTTACTAAAACACATATTTTTGATATAAATTTATCTAATTTATTAACCGAACGGAAGGTCTAGAAATATTAAAAAATAATTTACATACATAAAACGTCTATTTAACAAGGAAGGTACACTATGCATATATTAATCGCATTTATAATTGGTGCATGTTTACTTGCAGGATATCATCCATTGGAATCAAGGCCAAAAGGTCAGATATATCTAGTTTTAAATACTGGAGAAAAAGTTATTATAAGGCCAAAGGTCAAGCCTTTTACAGAAGAGTTTCTAAGAAAACATATTGTAAGACAACATTTTGATTACAGCTGTGGCTCAGCTGCCCTTGCTACGTTATTAGACTTTTATCTTGGGGAAAACTTAAGTGAAAATCAAGTAATTATGGGATTAATGCAATATGGGGACATTGAAAAAATCAAAAAGAGAAGGGCCTTTTCCCTCCTAGATATGAAAAAATTTGTGACTGTGCTTGGTTATAAGGCAGCAGGTTATCAAGCTACAATTGATGACTTAAAGACTCTAAAGGTGCCAGGGATAATACCAATAAAGATATTTAATTATAGACATTTTGTGGTGTTTAGAGGAATATATGACAATCATGTATTTGTGGCAGACCCCTGGCGAGGCAATAGTAGTTACACCTTGTCCAAATTCAAGGAAATGTGGTACAAAAATGTGATATTTATTGTGGAGCCAAATGGTAGAAAGCCAGTAAACCTTTTAAAACTCAGTGATGAAGACTTGAGATTTATAGATGAAGACATGGCCAGGAGGACATTATTTAATGCTTCCGTTTATTGGAACCTCCCAGCAAAAAGGGATATAGACGGAATGCCTACAAAATACAATTATTATAAAAACAAGTAAACAGGGTGTTCATATGAAAAATGATTTTTTTTCAATATGTATAGTCGTTGTTTTATATGTTATATTTTGTTATGCGCATAATCCAGTGTTTGCCCAACCACACCTTGGTAAAGCTCAAACTATTCCTAAATATTCCGTAAAATTAATCCCATATCCAACCAAGGATAGGGCAGAAAAGGCCCTCTTGGATCTCAAATCTAAAGGATACAATCCTTATTTAAAGGAAAGATTAATTGAAGGCAATGTACGGGTATTTGTAATTACTATTTCTGATTTTAAAGACCTGAAGCAGGCTGAAAAATTTCTAAATGAATTTGTTCAAAAAACAGGTAATTTTGCTTATATAACAAAGTTTAACACCTTAAATATAATTAAAACCAGTACAATGCCTTTAGCTCAAAAAAATATAAGCACATCAACTCAAGGACAGACAAAAGAGACTACACTATCTAAAAAAAACGCCAAGACTCCTACTTTGTCTAGCACTCCTCCACCCTTAAATGGGACCATAGACCAAAAAATAGCTGAACTTGAGAAAAGATTAAACAAATTACAACAAGAAGCCGAGGCAAGAAAGAAATTAGAGGTATCTGAAGAAGAAAAAAAGAAAAAACAGGAGAAAATATTAGAAGCAGCAGGAAGGGAATATCTACTCCTTCCCAAGGGAAGGCTTGGACTAGAATATGCTTTAGGATATTCCTATTATTCCTATGACACCCTTGAGTCTATATCCGAGGTAGAGCATCATGCCAATCACAGTTTGGTAAATACTCTTACCATTGAATATCCAGTACTAAACAACCTTACACTAACAGGAAATGTCCCCTTTGTGTATAAATATGATAAAGTAAAGACAAAGTATCAAAGAACAGTTACTGATATTGGAGACATTAGTTTTGGCGTAAAATATCAGCCCTTTAAAAACACAGGAAAATGGCCCGCCCCAATATTTAGTTCTACCCTCACTCTTCCCACTGGACGTGGGGTATATGACATAGATGTAAATAAAGAGTTAAGTACTGGAGGAAGTCTTGTAAGTCTGACCAATTCTGTATCAGTCTCCAAGCCAATAGATCCAGTAAATGTATTTGCGAGCTTGGGATATACCTATTCCTTTGAAAAAGATGGAATAAATCAAGTACGCGGCGGAGATATCTTAGAAAAGGTAAAGCCCGATGGTTCATTAAGTGGAAGTGTTGGTTTAGGCTATGCCCTATCGTATAACATGTCTCTCTCTCTAAGTTATTCATATTCTTATTCATTTAATACCAAATATTATTATAAAAGCGGTCTGGTAAGTAATAGTGGAACATCTGTATCATCGTCCTTGGGTATAAGCACTGGGTGGTACCTCACTCCTAAGAGGTCTATTATTTTTGGCTTAGGGATTGGGCTTACAGAAAATGACCCGGATTTCTCTGTATCTCTCAGAATACCATTGGAATATAACTTACAAAAATAGTCATGAAGTATAAATCGAGGACCCTTCAGTTTATCCTAATAGTTTTATTTATATCTATACCAACTATCACTTATGCTGCCTTTGATGAACAACTAGCTATTTCCACTAAGGCCATTTCCCTAGCCAATGCAGTAACAGCAAATCCCCCTGGGATTATGTCCATACACTATAATCCAGCAGGACTTTCTCTGATTAAACCAGGAAAATGGTTTAGCCAAGGGATAACAGTTCCATTTATTAAAAAGACATCTAAATTTGATAGAGACCCTAATTGGCCAGGGATATTTGGCGGATTTAAAAATGATCCCTTATTAGATAAAAATGGACATGCAGAGGGTACAAATACAAGTGGAAAGATGTTTATACCTATTATTAATCAGACATTAAATTTCTTAATATCCCCTACCCTTGGGATTGCATATAAAAAACCTGGATCCAAATGGACATTTGCCATTGGAAACTATGCACCATTTGCAGTTGGACTGGTACATGGAAATAAAAACGACCCCTCTAGATTTGGTGGATGGGAAGTGTATCAGCAACACCTAATTTATGCTGCACCTGCTGTTAGCTATCAATTAACAGACCATCTTGCCGTTGGGTTAGCTGTGGGTATGGGACAAACTGCCCTTGGTGCACAGGTAGATATGCGAAATCCAAATGAATTAGTTGCCCTAACAAAAATCCTTGGCAACGCAACTAAGGATTTAGAAATACCGGTTATCTCAGAACTCACACTCCCACCTCCATGGTTTGGTGGAGGAGTTGGACCATTTGACAAGTTGGCTTCTCTTAAAGTCAGACTAAGAGACGATTTTAGCCCTAATTACAATCTAGGAATATTGTGGAGTCCTTTTAAATGGCTCAGCCTTGGTCTCTGTTATCAAAGTCCTATTAAAGTCCAGCTCAGGGGAAAATATATAATAAAATATTCAAGAGAATGGCAGAGGATGATGGATTGGTTTGGGAGCTCTCCCCTGTTGTTAGATATTTCTGGGATGTTTGACTTACCCACACATGGAGTCCCATATCAAATTGGGAGACTTACAAGCAAATTCGAATTTCCCCAAAGGGTCCAAGCAGGGATAAAGCTTACCCTTTTCAATAAAATAAATTTGATGTTTGATGTGAAATGGGCCAATTGGTCAGTAATAAAACAAGACAATTTTCGATTTGATAGGCCCATTCAACTCCTTAGGGTGGCAAAGATGTCAGGTTATGTTGGAGGGGATTATAACCTTATTTTAAAGAGAAATTTTCGAGATACCCTAGACTGGGCCGCTGGAATAGAATATCTTTTAAATAAAAGGATTACTTTAAGAGCTGGATATGAATGGAGGCGAACTCCAGTTAGAAGATACCTATATGACCTACTCTATGCACTGCCTGATTTGCACTATTTTGGGGCAGGGGTATCTATTAAATTACCAAAACAAATCATCCTAGACCTTGGGGCTGCATATTTGGTCAAAAAAGGATTTAAGATCCCAGACAATTCTAGTAGGAATCTAAACTCCAATGTGTTTACTGACATAGTATACAACCCATATGCTGGTCTAAACTACGAGCAGGATACAGAGACTTATATGGTATCTACGACAATGACAATGCCATTTTCCACCTTAAAAGACATGATGCACCACCAATCAGAGATGGTAAAGAAACTAATTTCATATCTAACCTTTTCTAGACACAAAGAGAAAAAACAAGAAGAAATATATATTGAAAAGATAAATAATATGTCAAATTCCACTGTAAAAAAAGAAAAAGGCCCCAAGCTACCGTTAACCAAAGAAAAGGAATTAGTAGTAAAATTACCTGATGACTTTATAAATCCAGAAAAAGTAATAAAAAATGAAATTAAAAAATGGATAGCTTCTTGGGAAAAGGCAGATATTGAAAAATTTATATCCTTTTATGCCCCATATAGTATCAGGGGCACATTACTTGGCAAAAAGGAAATTTATAATTGTTATAAAAAATTGTGGAAAACAAACAAACCCAAAAAAATTAGCATAAAAAATTTAAAAATAGAAAAGACCCAAAGGGGATATTTGGTCAAGTTCTTACAAAAATTTGAATCTGTTAAAGGATATCAGGACATTGGCATAACCACCCTATTACTTGAAAAGACCAATGGAAAGTACAAGATCATAAATCAACAATGGAAGCAACTAGCTAGATCTAAAATCAAAAACCTGCGTATACAAGCTGAAAAAAATACACCCATTAGATTAATTAAAAATACTATATATAGCTGGTTAGATGCCTATAACGCCCATGACTTAGACAAACTTATAAATTATTATACTCCTTACACTATATGGGGAAAGACCCTTGGGAAAAAATCCATATTTAATTATTATAAAAATCTATTTAAAAATAACTTAAAGACAAAAATATTCATATCAAATATATCTATTAATAAAGCAAAAAGAGGATATGTAGTAAGATTTATTGAAACTTATAGTTCTCATCTAAAATACAATACTGGGATAACAACTCTTTTGCTTGAAAAGACCAATGGAGGGTACAAAATCATAAATCAACAATGGAACCCTATAAAAAATAAAGAAATTAAAAACCTTAACAAAGAATTTATAAATTGGATTAAGGCATATGAAACTAAAAACTGGAAGGACATTAAATCTTTTTACGCCCCTTATTCAATTAAAGATAAAGATATAGGAATAGGAAGTATAACTAAATACTACAAACAATTATTTTCCAATAATAATTATATTCGCAATTTTAAAATCAGAGATATTGAAGTAGAAAAAAATAAAAGAGGGTTTAGTATGTGGTGTATATTGAGCTATAATACACCACAGAAAAATATAACCAAAAAATTATATATGCTGTGGGAAAAAATAGGTAATAGGTGGAAGATAATAGGGGAAAAAGACTATTAAAATTTTCAAGGGCCAATGTCCTCTTACACAGGTAGTTTTTAATGTGCCCATACCATGATATTCCCTGTGATTTCTGTATGCATGTGTTGGATCCCAAAGGAACCAAAACTCTTGCCCTGTCCAATCTGAGACCCTACTCTAATAGCCCCAATCCTCAGATTATGGATATCCATTGTTAGGTCACTTATCTTCATCATCACAGCCTGAATCCTTGTGCCTCTATTAAATGGATCTTCCACTGTGCCAATATCGAGCTTAATTGGAGATTTGGCATGGATTTCAGCATCCATACTAAAATCACACAGGCTCAGATAAGCAGGACCTTTACCATTTATCCCATCATCATCACCATAATATATGGTATCAGACGACATTTTTATATGAGTGTCTTTAAAGGCTATTTGGATCCCAGACTGACCATTTATTGAATCCATTGCCTCATCACTAATAGCAACCAATCTTGCCATTGCAAATGAGGGCACCAATAGGACAAAAATCAAAAAAACAATTATATTTGTATAGATATTTTTTTTCATAATCCACCTCCTGTCTACAGCGCAAACCTACAGGCAACCCGGCCACCCAATACTTAAATTGGGTCCGTAGGCTTTCCGTCCCAGGGTTACCCCTGGTTTGGCGAAACTCCTAATAGGAGGCAACCCGGCTACCCTTATGCAGGGCCCGTGGCTTTCCGTCCCATGGTTGCCCATGGTTTGGCTGATATGTTTTTGTTTTCTGTAGGCTTCGCTGTAGGCAACCCGGCCACCCAATATTAAATTGGGCCCGTGGCTTTCCGTCCCAGGGTTACCCCTGGTTTGGCCTACAGGAAGTGGGCAACCCGGCTATCCTGCACATTCTACTGCACAGGACCCGTGGCTTTCCGTCCCTGAGTTACCTCAGGTTTGGCTTTAAAAACATAACCCCATGATTTCCTATTTCTAAGGACATGGCCCTTGAAAATTGTCAAAGAACTTTAGAAGTCTAATCTAAAAAAGGAATTTCGCAATCAGTTGTGATCTACTCTCTCTTTTGTTCAATAATAATCTTCCCTGAAATTGAGCAACAACCTTTTTCTAAATTATAAAAATAAATCCATTTAGGTCAACTGAAAAATAATTTTTTTGAAAAACACCATAAATCTATAAATTTTAATACCCTAGATACTGCTTCATCTAAGCTTATGTGGTCATTTTCAATAATTAATTCACAATTTTTATCCTCTTCAAAGTCCACATCAACTCCTATAACATCTCCAAGACCTGGATATTGTTTACCTGTCAGTTTTCTATCCAAGGCCTTTTTATAAAGACCTGCCATAACAAGCCCATTTTTTCTCTTTGACTCCCTCTCCATAGCAACATCTACGCTGCACTTTATATATATTTCAGCAAACCTGTTCCCCATCTTCTCCCTTGCCTTTTTTCTCATATATAACCTATAAGCAGTCCCATCCATTATAACAAATCTTCCTTTTAAAAATTCCCTATACGCATCCTCTACAAAATACTCATATGCCTTATCCCTCTCTTCTTTGGTATATTTAGGATGGGGAAAATATTTTTTTCTCATTCTATCCATTTCCAGATATACTGACTCCACCCCCTTTTCTACTAACGCCATATAAACACTTTTACTAATAGAAGATTTGCCACAACCAGGGAGCCCCACAAACCACACACAATAACCAGCATTTTCCATATGTTATCCCTGCATATATTTATTCACATTTTTATAATCAAATCTATGATCTTTTAATATATTGACCATAAACCTAAAAAGCCCTTGCCTCACCTCAATTGGATGATTTGGATACCATATGGGAGATGCAATAACTAAAGCTCGAAACACAAAAAAAGGTGCAATGACCTCTAACATCTCTGTATCATTTGTCCTGGATAAATATTCTTCAAAAAAGGTCATGTACATATCGTTAAATGGACCGGTTATCATTGGCTTGTCATATAAACCATATAAGATGTAATTACAGGCCATTGTGGCTACATCATCGGCTCCATCTCCAAATTCCCCCCTACTCCTATCAAGGACCCAAAAATCATTGTCTTTGGTAACAAGGACGTTCCAGGGATGAAAATCCCCGTGCACAACACAGAGCCTGTGGTCATATTTTTTCAACTTCCATCTCCAGGAAATAAGCTCTTTTTCTAATTGAATAAACTTATCTTCAGAAAATAGGTCATAAGGATATGGATACCCATCAATAATACCAAATATACACTCACAATCACCAATTAAATTTCTGATCCTCCTAATATATAAATCTCTATCCTGTGCCTTTTGAGAATGAATCTCAGCCAAATATGCTGCAAGCTTTTTTACAAATTCAAGGTCCTGTGTTTTAAAATCCCCTTTTTTGATCCTATCTAGTGAAAGGTAATAATCTTCTCCCTTGACCCTTTCATTTACAATAAAAAATTCTTTTGGTCCATTAATTGGCTCAATCCCTGTATCTGATACATATCCCAAGGCCACTGGCCTTACATGTTTTTTTAATCTTCCACCAGTTTCATATTGAAACATCAATATCCTGGCCCTGTCCCAATAATACTGGTGTCCGTACTCATCTCCACGCATAAAAGAAACCACTACATCCTTTACTTCACCACTTTTTAACTCAACACTAACAGTTATGGGTCTTCCATATCCAAAATCCTTAACTACCTCCCCATCTTGTTTACCAAATTCCCCCAAGTCTATAGCAGCTATTTGTCCTTTAAATATTTGATTGAAAAAATTAAATAAATTATCTGAAGAAAACATTGAGCCTGCTCCTTGATCCTATATGAATTTTGTTTGTATTGGAAAAATTAAATTATATCCTCGATCTCTTGAGGTGTGTACCCCAATCTTGTCAATATTTCAAATGTATTCTCTCCAAATTGTACAGGTGGGGTCCTGATGCCACCAGGGTTCTTTGAAAATTTTAAAGGGTTTCCTAAATTAACCCTACTATTACCATCTTTATCTTGCAAAGACACCACCATTTCCCTAAATTTAAACAAGGGATGCTCTAAGGCCTCTTCATAGTGAAGTACTTCAGACCAACAACAATCAACATCCTTTAATTGTTCTTTCCACTCCTCTAAGGTCTTTTGTCTAAATTTTTGCCTAAAAAAATCTATTATTTCTTGTCTCTTATTGTCATCATACTGGAGTGAAATATATTCTTCACATCCAAAAAATTTACAGATCTCTTCCCAAAATCTCCTCTCAACTGCCCCAATGGCAATGGCCCTTCCATCAGATGTTTCATATGTATTATAACATGCATATCTATGAGATAAAAGGAAATCAGACCTCCTAGGATTTTTTTGAGTAAGATTCTTAAAAAATAAGACAAGTCCAGTCATGGAAAGCACTGTATCTGTTAAAGATACATCAATGTATTGTCCCTCTCCTGTACTTTCCCTGGCCAAAAGTGCCATTAAGATCCCTATAACTCCATAGATGGCCCCCACCACATCTGCTATTTGGATCCCAGGAATACATGGAGGTCCATCCTTCATGCCTATAAGATCTAGCACCCCAGCATAACTCAAGTAATTAACATCATGACCCGCCCTATCTCTAAATGGTCCATTTTGACCATAACCACTTAAGGATAAATAAACGACCCTAGGGTTGACTTTGCTCACATCATTGTATCCAACCCCCAATTTATCAGCCACTCCTGGTCTAAAACCCTCTACAATTACATCTGCGTCTTGTATCAATTTAAAAAATGCCTCTTTTCCTTTTGTTTTTTTTAGATTTAATGTTATGTGCTTTTTATTTCTATATAAATTAGATAAAAATAAATTATCTGATTTAAACCTCTTATCCTCTATGGCAATGACTTCAGCACCATTGTCTGCCAAGACCATAGTACAAAAAGGTCCAGGGTAGAGTCTTGATATGTCTATTACTTTAATCCCATCTAAGCATCCGTTAACTTTTTTATTATTCTTCATCTTCCCCAATTACCCCATATAAAAAATAATCAACAATATACTCAATAATATCCCTAACCCCAAGAGGTCCTCCTTCCCTATACCAAAAATAAAGCCATTGTACTGTTGCAAAAAAACAAAAAGTAAGCACAGTGGCATTGGTATCTTTTAACTTCCCTAATTTCATCATCCTCTTGATATAATTTTTAAATTGCGCAACATTTGTCCTTTCGTAATTAACTATTATATCCCTTTTTTCAGGCGGCAGTGACTCTATTTCAAAAAAGAGAACCTTGTTAAAATTTTTGTGTTTTAAATACCCAGTAGTATAATCATATAAGATATTAATCAATTGTTCCCTTATGGATGCATGGGAAGACTCACTCCTAAAAATTGCCATTCGCATGTCCTCATTAACTATCTCCCCAGCCTGCACACAGAGAGTGAACAATATCTCCTCTTTATTCTTAAAATGATGATAAAGGGCTGCCTTGCTAATCCCAACCCTTTCTGCAATTTCCCTCATAGAGGACCTCTCATACCCCTTTTCCACAAAAAGCTCATGTGCTTTTTCCAAAATTATCTGGGCTGTTTCATGCATGTTTGATATATCTTTTCTTGCCATATAAACCACTCCATAACTGTTAAGTTTCTATTTTTTTATTACAACCCTAGGCTTACTTCCTTCTTGAGGACCTATTATCCCATCCTGTTCCATCTGCTCCACAAATCTTGCGGCCCTATTGAACCCAATCCTTAAATAACGTTGTAACATTGATATAGATACCTTTCCCTGTTCCATGACAAAGTTAACGGCATCCTGATACATGGGATCATCAATTATATCATTATTATTTCCCACCTTGGATTCTTGGGCCTTGTCTAATTTCCACTCATTTAGATCTAGGTGTTCCTTTTTAGGAAACTTGGTCTCCCAGAACTCTATGACCCTGTTTATTTCCCCATCACTAATATAGGCCCCATGAATCCTCTGGATCCTCCCTGCAGGAGGCTTAAAAAGCATGTCCCCTTTTCCAAGTAGGTGTTCAGCTCCCACTGTATCCAATATGGTCCTTGAGTCATGCTTTGATGTTACCTGAAATCCTATCCTAGCAGGAAAATTAGCCTTTATAAGACCAGTGACAACATCTACAGAAGGTCTTTGTGTTGCCAATATCAAATGTATTCCAGCGGCCCTAGCAAGTTGAGCAAGCCTTATAATATAAGATTCTGCCTCTTTTCCCACTGTGAGCATTAGATCGGCCATCTCGTCTATAATCAACACTAAATAGGGCATACATCCTATATCTTCTTCTACCTCGCCTTTTTTCACCTTATTATTAAAACTCCGTATATTTCTAACCCCTACCTTGGCCATTAAATCATACCTCTCTTCCATCTCAAAGACCGCCCATTCCAAAGACGTTTTTGCAAGCCCCATGTCAGTAACCACTGGATGGATCAAATGGGGAAGTCCTGAATAAGAGGCCATCTCTATCCTTTTAGGGTCTATGAGTAAAAATTTCACGTCCTCAGGGGAAAATCTCATAAGCAGACTTATAATAATGGAATTCAAACACACACTCTTTCCTGCGCCTGTTGCACCAGCAACTAAGAGGTGGGGCATTTTTGATAAGTCTTCTACCCTGGGATTACCCTGAATATCAGTCCCCAACACAATAGGGAGTCCCTCATGAAATCTTTTAAATACATCTGTCTCAATAATCTCCCTAAAATATACTACCTTTCTCTTTTTATTTGGGATCTCAATACCAATATAATCTTTGCCTGGTATTGGGGCTTCTATCCTAACTGCAATTGCCTTCATGGCCAATGCCAAGTCACTACTTAGCTGGGCTATTTTACTTATCTTTATCCCAGGGGCAGGTCTGAATTCAAACATAGTGACCACTGGACCAGGTTTTATATTTATTAAATCCCCTTCCACCCCAAAATCTTTTAAACAGGCTATTAATTTACTGGACATCTGTTCATATAACTTTTGATCCACCTCATATCTTTGGTCTGGGACCTCATCTAAAAGCTCTGTTGAAGGATATTTAAGTGTTGTATAATTATGATTGTCTTGTGGTTCCTTTTTTTTCTCAAATGGATGTTTATTTAAGGGTAACTCCCTTATAATCTCCTCGTGTTTTAAATCCTGTTTTTCATGTTCTACCTTTTTTTTAACAGGATTTGAAGCTTTACTAATTTGTCTTCTAATTGTATGTTTGGGAAATAAAGCTCTTATGTGTTCTATTAATTTTCCTAACCACTTTATACAAAGAAAAACAATATTCACAATATATTTAAAAATATCCCTCCATAAAAATAAAAGCATCAATTGGATACCTAAAATTATTAAAAATGCCCATAATAATAGTGTACCGCCCAAGCTTAAGTAGTGATAAACAAAAGAAAAGAGGTAATTTCCTATATACCCTCCTCCATGAATAGTACCAATTGGAATATCCTTTCCCCAAGGAGAGCCAAAAAACATGGATAAAAATAAAAATATCAGCAAAAAGCCAACTAGTCTAAACCATTTTATCCTGAAGATCCCAAAGATTCCACTAATCCCAGCCCATAAAAAAAGTAAGGGAAGGCTCCAGGAGACACAACCCAAAAACTCCACTACAAGGCCTGCAACATATGCCCCTACAATACCTCCCCAATTTCTGATATGTGACGTAGATACTGCCACGTTAAAGGAAGGGTCTTTTGGTGAATAAGAACACAGGGAAATAAACAAAAATAGACAAATAAACAAAATAAAGATAGATGATATTTCCCTAATCAATTTGTTTGCGTCAATACTTTTCTCCATTTAACTCCTATTCTCTTCCTAAATATTCAAATGACCTTGTGTCCACCTTGATCCTATCCCCTGTGTTTATAAAAAGGGGTACGTTTACTACAAGTCCACCTTCTAGAGTGGCTGGTTTATTGGCACCACTAACTGTGTCCCCCTTTATCCCTGGTTCAGTATCAACTACTTCCAACACAACCGCTGCTGGTAGATTTATATCTATTATTTGTCCATTGTATATAAGGACCTTATTAGTTTCACCTTCTTTTAAAAAAAATGCCTTTTTGTCCAATGCCTCTGCTGATACATACATTTGTTCATATGTCTCTAAGTCCATAAATACTAGCTCATCACCTTCTCTGTATAGATATTGGACCTCTTTTGTAACTAGATCTGGTTTATCTATCTTTTCCCCTGACCTAAATGTATATTCCTGTACTGAGCCATTTAAAAGATTTTTTAACTTTGTCCAGATATGCGCTCCTCCCCTTCCATACTTCTGATGTAAAAAATCAATTATCTCATAAGGCTCTCCATTCAATTCTATTTTTAAACCCTTTCTAATATCAGACGTATTATACATTTAAAAATCCTCCTTAGTAAATTTGAACTCTTTCTTTTGTGAAGGAAAATTAAAGCCTTGTCAATGGTATATTAAGAACAAAGAATTTTTTATCTGTTTGCATCCAGATATTCAACAAGGGCCAGTATAGCCATAACATATGAAAATATTCCAAAACCAGAAACCACACCTATGCATATTGGAGAAATCAAACTAACATGTCTTATGTCTTCCTTACGGGCCCAGAGATTGCTCAGATGTACCTCAACGCAAGGAATTTTAATCCATGACAAACAGTCTCTAATAGCAAGCGATGTATGAGTATATGCCCCTGCATTAATGATCAATCCATCTACCTTATCAAAATAAGCCCTTTCTAATCTATCTATTATTTCACCCTCATGATTTGATTGATATAGATCAAAGTCTATTCTCTTTATTATTTCATCTTTTAGATATTCTTTTAAATCCAAGGCCAATTCTTCTATATTTCTATTCCCATATATTTCTGGCTCTCTTTTTCCAATATATCCTAGGTTAGGACCATTTACTATTAATATATTATATTTCTCCATGCCCATATTTACTCCTTATAGTAACTATTTAATAAATCAATATATACTAGATAAAAATATTATTTCATCTCTTTAGGACCTTGTTCTTTTTTTTCAATGATTGGATAGACCTTTACAACTGAAGGAGATTTTTTCTCTTGCTTAATTATCTTCTTTTTAACTATAGGAGAGATCTTTGTTTTCAGTAAGACTATCATGTCATCTTGTTTTATTTCCTGTGTGGACGTTAATATCTCTGCTTGGGCTATTTTCCCAATCACATGGTATATCTTTCCAATACCTATCATTTGATAATAAGAACCAGCATTAAAATCATTTTTCTTAGCTACCACAAAAAAAGTATTTCCAATGGGCTTGTCTCCAAGCAATTCAATTGCCACATGAGAGGTAGCAAGGGAATATCCACCCTCTATTCCAGTTATCACAGCAACACGTGTTGGCAAGGGGTTGAGTTCAGCGGTAAATTTAAACCTTGTTTGATAAATATTTGTCATATTGTCAAAAACAGGTGTAAAATTGTTATCTAATAGATTTAATCGGATTTCTTTTGGATTTTTCTCCTTAGTCTCACCTAGAATTTGAAACATAAATCTCTTGTTGAGCCAGTCTTTTGCAATCTCCAGGATCCCCTTTTGTTCTCCCTTAGACAACAATAACTGTTTTACATTAGACTCTTCCTCTAAATTGGTCCCATCTAAATTAACATCAATATATACTGTTTTTTTTATTACTTCAGAATTAGTTATAGGACTCTGTTTAGACACAATATTGCTACAACCTGTTAAAACAAAAAACAAAAAAATATAACACACAAAAATTTTGTTTAGGTTACTCATCTTCCCCCCTTTTATAATTGTATTGACCTTTCTAAATTTTTGACCTAAACCCCAATTTAGCTGATGCCCTTGTTCATAAATTTAGATCTTTAACTGAGATCTTTATATATCTGTATCACACTAATCCAAATTTTTAATACAATATACAGTATATTTGCAAGTACTAAAAACATGAAAACAGATTTTATTCTCCAACATACCATATATGAAATTGATCAGATTCCTTTTATTGAACATCCACAAATCCCCATTGCGGGACGTTCAAATGTGGGCAAATCCAGTTTTATCAATTGCCTTGCAGGGCAAAAAAAACTTGCAAAAACAAGCTCCAAGCCTGGAAAAACCAGATCAATAAACTTTTATTTTTTAAAAAAACTCAAAGGATTTTTAGTAGATCTCCCTGGATATGGGTATGCAAAGACCTCTAAGGTAGAAAGGCAAAAATGGGCAAGATTAGTAAATGGATATTTTTCCAAAAATTCCCATAAAATAAAGGCTGTTATACTACTTGTGGATAGTAGAATACTACCCCAACAGCCAGATATAAAACTATATAATTACATACAAGATAGGGGTCATCGAGTAGTTCCTGTGCTTACAAAAACAGACAAAACGTCTATGTCTGTAAGATCCAGGGTCCAAAACTTCTGGTTTGATTTTTCTGGAGAAGAGCCCATCCTTTTTTCTGCAAAAAATTCCCTTGGAAAAGGCAAAGTCCTAGAATTGATTTCATTTATTTTAAAACAAGATTGAGTTACTACTAATTGAGAACTGAAAGTATTGGTGATTTTACACAAAGATAAGGCAAAGCTATCCTGGAATTAATATGTCTTGACCAGGAGCCTTGAGCAATCTATATCTCCCTAACTACCCAAGGCTCAATCTCTATAATAACTAGGCAAGCCCAACTTTTTTCTTTAACTCTTCCAATTTATTCAAGGATACACTCCTATCCTCTTTAATCAAGGAATCTACTTTG
>JALWFY010000106.1 GCA_027013815.1 Desulfohalobiaceae bacterium
GCCATTAATCTTGGCTTTTTCCTTAAAATCTATTGCCTCATATGGACATCTTTTAACACAGATACTACATGATTTGCATTCATTTGTATCTACTGTGATTCTAAAGGGATTAATCTTTCCAAGACCAGGGCTCAGTAGGCCAAGTGGACACCATGAGATGCAATGACTCATTTTACCAGTAAGGGGAGAGATAAATAAAATAAATACTAAACTCAATATCCCAAAATTTGCAACAATTATTAGTATAATATCATTAGATGGTTTTGTATATTTGAGAAATAGGGCAAGAAATATAGTGAGACACAGGTTAAACCATGCAAATTTCCTGCTCAATTTTTTATTATTGTAATTGTTTTGTCGAATGGAACTACCAATTGCATCAAGCCCCCCTACATAACATAGATGACTGCACCAAGCAGGACCAACTAATAGTATAGTAGACAAAAATAAGAATAACATAAAGAATTCACCACCCCTATAAATAGGGCCTCCAATAATGAGTGCTGGGATTGGGAAATGTAGTTTCCCAGTCATGAGAAATCCTTTATTTACAAATAAACCGAGGAATAGTTGAGAAAAGAATACAATAGAAAATAAAGACCAAATTTTTTTTCTCATTTTAAAATGTGCAGAAGGATGGATAAATTTAGAGCTAAGATATGATCCATACAGACCTAGTAGATAGGCCTCTAATATTCCCAACCTTAAACCAAAACGATCTAAGATAAGTATAGGGATTTGTATCTTGCTTCTTAAAAATATGAGTAGTGCAAATACAGTTAAAAAGGTCAATAAAGGGAGTGTATATTTTTTTAGGTCTTTTTTTATATAGGTATAAGAATTTATCAGGATCAAGATTGCAATTAATTCAAATATAATAACTGTACCAAGTATTAAAATAAGTCTTATAAATGGCATATGAAATGCTATTCTAAACATTACTAGATGGTATGAAATGTTTATCCATACAAAAAATGAATAGATTAGTAATATAATACAAAGCAGGAATCTAATTGGTATTTGGGAAAACAATAATAGCCCTGTCACTAAATAGATTCCCACAAGATTTAAATCTCCCATTCTAAGGAAATGGCATCCACTTAGTATTAGGGCAATAAATGAAATTATTTTATCTTTTAAGGTAGGCATCTTTTATATCTCTAGGGCTTAGTTTATTAAATAGCTCTTTTGTCTGTTTTAGATTGGAGTATTTTTCAAATAGAGACAAAAAGAATGAAAAAAAATCAAGAAATTCATTGGGTTTTAGCTTTAGTATAGATTCTGCAAACCTTGGATGTCGACCTAGCCTGCCACCTAACATAAGGTCAAAATAAATGCTGGGCATTGATAGGGCATGAGAAGGACAAGTTTGTGTACATTTGCCACAACCTACACAATTTTTATTGTCATATATTAAGTCATATGATGGTGGGGTAAAGGTCAATGCCCCGTCAGCACAGGTATCTATACATATAAAACACCCATCACATAAGGTTGGGTCAAATCTTATTTCAGCCCTTACTATAATTCCTATGTCTTTTATTTGAGATTTGGCACATGCATTTGGACAGGCAGATATACCGATTTTCAATAGTTCATGGACTTTTTGTTTGGCTGAATTTGATGGGAATTTTTTTGTCCAATATGATGACTTATATAACTTTTCCATGGCATTTATTAATTCAGGCATTGTTAAGAGTGCATTTTTACACCCTTGTCCTATACCCTTGCAAAATTCTAGTTCCATCCCTGGTAATTGAGTCTTCATGATTTATAAATATAATATATTTTTTGGTTATTAATTGATCTAGATCAATGAAAGGTCAAATAAATGATGGATTTGATTTTGTAAAGGGTTCTAAGGTGGTAGATGGAAGACAATGTCCTTATTAAATAAGGCCTTTTTGTTTTAATAAAGGTATTGGATTGATAAGATGTCTATTAAACCAATCTATATGTTTATTTTCTCCTAAGACCAAACTGAGGATTTCAGAGAAGTGAAATATGGGCAATTTTTCTTCTAGTGTACATCGCATCTCAAGGGTTAAATGACACATAGAACACGCACATACAATAGATTGGGCCTTTAAATCAATAGCATTTTGAACCAGTTGATTTATTATTTTTGTGATTTGTCTTGGTCTTACCGCAGAAAGAAAAGTCCCACAACACGTAGATTTATTGGGCCATATTATTGTCTCTCCTCCCAATATTTTTATTACCGATTCTATTAATGGGGGAAGATTTACCTCTTTTAAAAGCAGGGGTGGAACATTTCTCATACACCCATAATAAGGAGCAACAATAAGTCCGTTCAAGGATCGAGATGGTTTTATCTTATTTTTATTTTTCCTCACAAATTCTAAAAAAGGAGTTAACCTTAATTTTAAAGGAAATTTTTTTCCAAATTTTTTTTCAAACCCTTTTATCCTGGTAGTGCTTTTTTTTGTAATAAAATGAGCGTATTTTAGTCTTATAAAACAAGTGGGACACGCAATTAGAAGTTCATTATAATTGGGGGCCACTAGAGATAGATTCCTAAGCGCAAGATCTATGGCAAGGTTGTGATTTAAGGAATGTGCTGAAGATGTTCCACAGCAATTCCAATTGTCTAATTCTCTTAAGGAATATCCCAAATGGTTACAAAATATTTTTAAAGATTTATAATTTTCTTGGGCAGAAGTAATTAAGGAACATCCTGGAAAGAATAATATTTGTTTTGCATTATTTTTCATATTTTATTGACTCAAAAATTTCCTTTAGTTGTTTAATGGAATCAAAATTAGGAGGACGTAGGTGTAGCTTTTTTTTTAAAAACATCTTTAATCCAATAGTTATGTCAGAGAATAGGTCCTTGGATTTTAGTTTAAAATTAAACATAACCTCAAGTTTATGTACCCTTCCATATTTTTTTATGGAATTGAGCACTTGTTTGTGGAATTCAAATATACTTGGTTCGGGAATAGGTAGTTTGTTTTTTATAACATGTTCTTTTATAACATCAAATATAAGAGAGATGTCAATGGCCATAGGACAATTATAAGAACAGGTATTACAGCCTACACATATCCAAGGAGTATTAGAAGATAATGCCTTGTCCATAAATCCTAGTTGCAAGAATCTAATAATTTGATGTGGTGGGTGTTCCATAATATGTACAAATGGGCATCCATTTGTACAACTTATACATTGCATACAAAGACTTAAATTTATGTGATCCAAGTTGTTTAGTTTATCTATAATATTATTCATTTGCTTTTATTTAATATTTATTTTCATTAAATGTAAGACAGTGTGAGGTTTAAAATAATGGAGTATAGAAATACAATTCAAAAGGATAACTGTTTAGAAAGTGAATAAATAGTTCTTCTCATCTTATAAAAATCCTCAACAAAATTCAACAGCATATAGATAAACTTTTGGGCCTGGATACAGATACACGTAATTAATAAGGACCTATTATTATTTTAAATCAGATCCAAAATTGATTATTAAAAATTCCTATTAGACAAATTGTTTTTTTGTTTCTATTTAACGAAAAGATTAATCAACAGGTGTTATATATGAAGATAGCAGTGCCAAATATTTTTGGACAAGAGACGTTGAAATTAAAGGGATTTGTAAAAAACTATGGTGTTACGTCTATAGATTGGAGTATTAATCCAGAGATTTCAGAAAATAATTTTATCCATTATATGGAAGACCTTGTGGGTTTTGAGGTCAGGTTTCATGGAAAGTTCCAGGGAATTGATTTAGCATATAGTGATGTGAGGGGGGATAGTTGTTTTATTGCTTATAAAAAAAGTATTGATATGATTTCTAAATGTAGGGGAAAATTTTTAACAATTCATCTTGGTCTTGGAACCTGCTCCTTTATGGAACTAGATTATCAAAAGGCAGTTGATAACATACGCAGATTAAATGATTATGCTAGAGAGAGGGATATAAGCCTATGTCTTGAAAATTTAGCTAGGGGATGGACATCTGATCCTGATATCTATAGGGAAATAATAGAAAAAACAGGTGTTAGCATAACCTTTGACATTGGCCATGCAAAGACCAAGATATATCCATCTCAAAATGGCTATTTTTTTTATAAAAAATTTTTAACAGGATTTGAGGATAGGGTTTTAAATGCACATATTTATGACTATGAAATCCCTAAAAAAGGACATATCCCACCAATGGACTTAAATGCTATAAGATCCAGATTAGATATTCTCACCAATACATGTTGTGATTTTTGGGTAATAGAATTATATTCTCCTAAGCATATTATAGAGGTTAAGAATTTGTTAGATATATATTTAAACAAAGATAAATAAAATATGAGATGTTTTTTTATACTGTTAGATGGGTTAGGGGATAGGGGGTTTGATATATTTCATGGCAAGACCCCCCTTTGGGCTGCCACTACTCCAAATTTAGATTATATTGCAAAAATAGGTGGAACTGGAATATACCACCCATATAAAATAGGTGTCTCTCTCCCAAGTGAAATAGCCCATTTTTTGATGCTTGGATATGGATTAGATGAGTTTCCTGGAAGAGGAATATTAGAGGCGCTTGGAAATAATATCCATGTTAAAAAAGATGATGTTGTCTTAATGGCAAGGCTTTTAGGTATTAGAGAATATAATGGAAGGCTTTTGGTAATAGATGAAAAACCAAAGGTTTCTGACAATTTTGTTAAAGAATTAATTAAGACAATTGAATTTGTCAAAATAGATGGAATTTCCTTTAAGCTATATCCAATAAAAGAAAGTTTCTGTATTGTAGTATTGTCAAATAATGCATCAGGATATATCACAGATTCAAATCCTATTTTTAAAGATTATCCTATATTTAAAGTAAAACCACTAAAAGGGTATGGAGATGATATTAATACCATAAAGACTGCAAATGCTTTAAATAAATATATTTTATTTGTTTATAAAACTTTAAATAAACATAATTATAAAATAAAAAATAATAATATTGCAATTGCAACACAAAGACCAGGCAAATTAAAAGATATTCAAGATTTTAAAGATAGATGGGGTCTTAGGGCTGTATCTATATCCTCATCAAAACTTTATAAAGGCTTGTGTGATATCATTGGCATGGACTCGATTATAATAGATCCAATACAAGATGTAGGAAAAGATTTGTTAAAAAAGCTTGAATTGGCATATGAATTAAAAGATTATGAATTTATACATATCCATACCAAGGCCCCAGATGAGGCTGCGCATAAAAAGGACCCTATTTTAAAAAAAAATATAATAGAATCCCTTGATAGGGCCTTTGACTTTGTTATTCATGATATTTTATCAAAAAAACAAGACCTTGTTGTGATTACATCAGATCATTCAACGCCAAGTTGTGGGCAGATGATTCACAGTGGAGAGGTGGTGCCAATTGTATTTGCAGGATGTGGTGTTAGGGTAGATGATGTGGATAGGTTTGATGAAATATCATGTGCAAAAGGGGCAATAGGCCTAATTAAAGGGCATGAGCTTATGTCTATGATATTAAATTTAATGGATAGGGGAAGGCTCCTTGGGCTTTCAGATTGTGAAGAACCACCCTTTTATTTCCCAGGAAATTTTGAACCACTTTGTTTAAAGGAATAGTTATGCAAGAGATTTATAAGATTTTTGCCATAAAGCCAAAACTAGTAACAAATTTTCCAGAGTGGATGTTATCAAGGGAAATTTTACAGGATATAAGGTCTCAAAAACAGGTTGCAATAGCAGAGATAGCTGGAAGGGATAGTTTTGCTGCAATAATAAAGGTAGCAGAGGAAGGTTTAATAAAAAAAGTGGTCCCAACTATTTGCTATACAGGGACTGAATATGGAGATTTCACCATTAGTTTTAAAAAATTAGAAGAGTTTAAAGATAGATTGCAAAAACTTGGTGTTTTTATGTATCCTACCATTCTATTGGGAGATCCAGAGTTTTGGCATGTCTTGTGTGGAAGATTTATATCCAAATGTTTTAAGGATTTTAAAGAATTTAGCCCATGTGTTGGGTGTCATCTATATCTGCACTCAATTAGAATCCCCTTGGCCCATATCTTAAATGCAAAATTAATAATAGCTGGTGAAAGGGAATTTCATGATAAAAGGATAAAAGTAAATCAATGTAAAGTTGCCCTTGATATATACTCAGATTTTGCAATGCAATTTGGTGTAAAATTAGTATTGCCTGTTAGATGTGTAAAAAGTGGTGAAGAGATAAAAGAGTTGATTGGTGTAAGATGGGGTGAGGGCAAAGAACAGACCATGTGTGTTTTATCTAAGAATTATAGGGACGGAAAAGGGATGGCATATTATAATACACAGGCAATAAGGGACTATCTAGTAGAATATGCATTGCCAGTTGCTGAAGAGAAGATAAAAGAATATCTATCTGAGATTTAAAAAAAGGGGTTAGATGTGTTTGAGATTAATATTCCAGGGCATAAAAAGATGTTATTTGAACATCTTTTATTGGATTTTAATGGAACTGTTGCAATTGATGGGTTCCTTATAGATGGAGTGATCAAAAGACTAGTTGAGCTTTCAAGACATCTAACTATCCATATCTTAACTGCTGATACAAATAAGAGTGTAGAACACCAGTTTAAAGGTTTAAACTTTAAGGTGCATATAATTGGCCGAGATAATCAGGAATTAGAAAAATATAACTACATAAAAAGCCTTGGTTGTGATAGGTGTATATGTTTTGGAAATGGTGCAAATGATAGGCTCATGCTTGAGAAGGCTGGGCTAGGAATTTGTGTTTTACAACAAGAAGGTGCGTATTTAAAAACCCTTATTTGCAGCAAAATACTTGTAAAAGATATAAGAGATGGACTAGATATGTTGATAAAACAAAATAGAATAATTGCAACTCTTAGAATATAACTCAATATAAATCCAATAAATGAATCATTCCTATTGTTAAAAAATATTATAAACAATGCATGTAAATTTATTTAATTTTTTAATTCAATTTTAAACAATCCATAAATATTTCTAATCCAATTACATTTCTAAATATATTTTTTATTTTTTTATAGAAAAAACAAATTTGCATTTTTTCTGTTTTTCAATACATTATTTCTCACCAAAACACACATCTTATTCCAATTCTTTTTTATAAGGTAATTTATAATAATTAATTTTAATTTATAGTAATTGGTTGTTCCATATGCAAGGAATGTAATTAAACAAAAATTGATATTATATGTTTTTACAATACAAAATTAATTAAAACAAGGAGGTATGTATGAAAAAGGTTATTTTGGCATTTTTAATTAATCTACTTTGTGTTTCTTTTGTCTTTGGATTTCCAAATTTTCCTAAAAAGGTTAAAGGACATATAGTAATGGATTTTGACCTTTCTCATTACAATGTTAAAAAGGATGTAAAATTATGGGTCCCTTATCCCATTTCCAACGAATATCAAACCATATCAAATATAAAGATAAAGGGAAATTTTTCTGAGTATGGTTTTTATACAGACAATAAATATGAGACACCTATTTTTTTTGCAAAATGGAATAATAAGGGAAGAAAGAAAAGGATCTTACAGATTAGCTTTGACGCTGAGCGGATTGAGGCTGTAAAAAAAGATTTTCCCAAGGTTGAGCCCTGCTTTGATCCTGCAAGTTTTAAGAAGTGGCTTCAACCATTTTCTCTTGGTCCAATAAATGGAAAAATAAGAAAATTGGCCTTAAAGATTACAGAAAATAAAACAACAGTGTATGAAAAGGCAAAGGCAATCTATGACTGGATTTGTGATAACATGTATCGAGATCCTAAGGTAAAGGGTTGTGGACTTGGAGACGTAGATTATTTGCTTTTTAAGCATCGGGGAGGAAAGTGTACTGATATTCATTCAGTGTTTGTGACCCTGTGTAGGGCTGTGGGTATTCCTGCAAGGGAGAGATTTGGAATTAGAATGGGACGGAATGGTAAAAGGACTGATATTACTAAGTGGCAACATTGTTACGCTGAATTTTATATGCCAGGATATGGGTGGGTGCCTGTTGATCCTGCTGATGTGTTAAAGATGATGTTAAAGAGACACCTATCTTTGAAGGATAGGGAGACCAAGTTGTGGAGAAAATATTTCTGGGGTGCTTGGGATCCATATAGAATAGACATAGCTAGGGGAAGAGATATTATTTTAAATCCCCACCAAAAGGGAGGCCCTCTTAATAATTTTGGCTATCCTTATGCAGAAGTGGATGGGAAGAAAATTGATAGCTTAGATCCATCTAAGTTTAAATATACTTTTACCTTCTATCCAATAAATTAACACTCAATTATCATTGGATTATAATTTTTTGCTTGGTTGTAATGGAGAAAGGCAAAGGGCTAAAGGCTAAAGGCAAAAGACATTAATGAGATTTTGGATTTAGGATTTTGGATTAAATTTAGAATATGGCCTGAAAGGCCACAATAAAGCGGAAACTCTGTTTTCGCTTTAAATACAAAATTCAAAATTTATAATTCAAAATGTTAAATATAGACCCTTTGCCTTAAGCCTAAGATAATTAAAGAGGAACAAAACATGAACAGAAGGGAATTTATTTTTTCTTTGTTAAAAGTGGCTGCTGTGACAGGAGTCTATCCTGTGATTTCGTATGCAACTGCAATGAAAATAGGAGAGAGGGAAATAAAAGGTAGTGATGTATATATTAGTGGTTGTATGTGGTGTCAGGCTGGTTGTTCCATGCTTATATATATCAAAAATAATGAAGTGGTTCATATTACTGGTAATCCAGATGATCCAGTTACAAAGGGTGGTATTTGTGTTAAGCCATTTGGGAGTCTTGAAATATTAAATTCTCCCCATCGTCTAAGATATCCCTTGAAAAGGAGAAACAATAAATTGGTTAGGGTGAGTTGGAAAGAAGTCTTAGATGAAATTGCATACAAATTAGAGAAATTAAGAAATAGATATGGTCCAGAATCCCTTGGCATATGGGCATCTGGAAGGAGCGCATTTGATGGAAGGTTACTGAACAAAGCATTTTCCAAACTTTATGGAACCCCAAATTACGCAAAAACAGGGCCTTTTTGCAATTGTTCTGGCAAGATATCTGGTATTTCCACTGTGGGATCCAGACATACGCCCTGGATATATGAGGATAATGATTTTTATGCAGCGGATCTATATATATTTGTTGGGAGTAATATGGCTGCAACAAGGCCGGTTATATTTCGAAATTTGCTTTCAGAAAAGATGAAGAGATGCTGTAAGTTTATATGTATAGATCCAAGAAGGTCCCAAACCGCTGAGAAAAGTGATGAGTGGATTCCTATTCGGCCAGGGACTGATATGGCTCTGGCTTTGGGTATGATACACTATATAATCTCAAACAATCTCTATGATAAAACGTTTATCAAACAAAAGAGTTATGGGTTTGAAGACCTCAAAAAACATATCTTTTCTAATGGATATGACATAAATTGGGCGTCTAAGGTTACACACATACCAACTCATAAGATAAAAAAACTGGCAAAGTTATATGCCAGCACTAAGAAGGCCATAATTATTGGAAATTCCGGGATTAGCCATCATATAAATGCAGTGCAAACCCATAGGGCGTATTATTTTCTGGCAGCACTTACAGGTCATTTTGGAAGGCCTTCCACAGGATATGGATGTTTAAATAACGGGGGCCATAAAATAGGCTCTATCCCTTTACCCAAAAACTTGCCCAAGACCAGGCCATCTCTTGGGCCAAATCCTGTAAATTGGCTCCTATCTCAAGGGGAGCAAAATTCACCGTATAAATTACATGGTCTTATATCCACAGGAAGTCCTATGACTCAATGGCCAGAACAGGGGAAGATAAGGTCCTTGATCTCTAAACTGGAACTGAGTGTGTGGAATGGTATTGTTCCAAGTGTGAATATTAGATTTTTTAAATATATTTTACCTGCTGCCACATGGATAGAGGCAGGTGGTGTGTCCCCTGTGTCAGATGATAGCCGTTTTGTCTTGGTTCCAAAGCTACTGGATCCTCCTGAAGAGGCAAGGCCAGATCGGTGGTGGTGGATAGAACTTGGCAAAAGGATGGGATGGAAGGAAATCTTTAGGGATGAGTTTAAGGATTACAGAAAATTGATTGATTTTGCATGTGGGGGCTTTGGTTTTGGGGTAGGGGATTTTTTGTCTCAACATAAGACTCATGCCTTGAGGGCTCCTAAGAATAGGAAAACTCTTTTTCTCCATGGGAAATTCTTGACAGAAAATGGTAAATTTAGATTTAAGGACAACTTAATTTCTTTTCCTGTGTTTTATACTGACCCTGATATAGCTCAACATGGAGAATATACCATTAGATATAAAAATGAATTTATACGTTCTCCATTTCACAAAGGAAGATGTTTTATTAGACCATTTTTTTTATACAAAAACAAAAAACAAAACGAACTTCCATTGTATCTAATTAGTGGGAGACCTTCATCAGCTATAATGGGAGACGCCAGCCATTGGTCTAAAACATTGTCCAGGATTTCCCCTGACCAAACATGCATTATTCATCCTAACACTGCCAAAAAATATAAGATTTGCCACAATCAAAAGGTGAAGATTATTTCTCATTATGGACATACCATTTGTTTGGCCGTGGTATCTTCCAACATAAAAGAAGATGTGATATTTGTGCCATATTCCTATGGGGAAAATGATCCTTATGGTCCTTATAAACCCATTAATTTTGTTACTTCAGCAAACTCCATGGATCCTATTGCTGGGCAGACAGCTTTTAATGGCATAAAAGTAAAGATTGTAGGAATGTAAATTAAAAAAATTTGTTGTAGGAGGAGATATGTGCAAAAGGATAAACTAGATTTGAAAGTGGATTTATAAAATGGGAAAATTAGGAGGTTGCCCCGTAAAACAAACTTTAAACCAGATCTTTTAAATATAGGTACAATTGAGATTGGATTTTCTAGGGAAATTAAAAAGTCTGATAAAGATTTTTTTAACATGTATTTGAGAATCCATCAGAATATACAGATAAAACAAAAGCAATTACCCTGGGGTCTGAGACAAATGTTTCAGACCCCAAAATTTAAAAAAAGATTGATCCATTCTTTTTAAAGGTTTTGACTATTTATTTGCTATACAAAATTTTCATCTATCCAAAGGACTCTTAACCCCAAGTATGTTCTTTTTTGCCACATGGGTATAAATCATTGTGGTTTGGACGTGTTTGTGTCCCAGGAGTTCTTGAACAGTTCGAATATCATATCCAGATTCAAGTAAATGGGTGGCAAAGCTGTGTCTAAGGGAAAGGATAGTAGCCTGTTTGGTAATCCTAGATTCTTGAATAGCATTTTTAAAAACACGCTGTAAAGTTCCAGGTTGAATGTGATGTCTTCGGATTGTCTTGGTACGGGGATCAACTGCCAGGTTTTTTGCTGGAAATACCCAGAACCACCCCCATTCTTTACTAGCATTGGGATATTTCTTTTAAGGGCATCAGGCAAAAACACTCCAGCTTTGAAAATGTTTTAACCAGGTGAGATAGGTTTTTTCTGTATTGTAAGATCGGTGACGCAAACGAAGGGCTTTGATGAGATCGTCTCTTAATAACTCCCAGGCTTGGAAGGCTTTTGATTCTGGTAGTGATTTATTTTTAGAAGCGAGAAAATAATCAAATATTTTCAAGGCATAATTGGTCTGGTTTACTTGCCAGTCTTCATGATTTTGTGCTAGATGAGCCAGAAACTGATTTTTTTCAGGATTGCGAAATGGTTCTCCTATTGTTTTGCCTATGAAGGTATAAAAGTCTGCCACCCATTTTAAATAATAAGGGA
>JALWFY010000107.1 GCA_027013815.1 Desulfohalobiaceae bacterium
AAGAAGCAGAACAGATGAGTGGGATAGAGATTAGATCTGTTTATGCAGGGATTGCAGGTAGTCATATAATGGGATTTAACAGTCATGGGGTAATCCCTGTAAGGGGAGAAGAGATTACCAGGAGCCATATTGAGAGGGTTATAGATGCAGCAAAGGCCGTGGCAATACCTCTGGACAGAGAGGTAATACATATCCTTCCACAGGAATTTATAGTAGACGACCAAGGGGGGATAGAAGATCCCCTTGGAATGTCAGGTGTTAGACTGGAAGTCAAGGTACACATAGTCACAGGAGCAGTATCTAGTGCTCAAAACATAATCCGTTCATGTCATAAAGCGGGATTAGATGTCTCAGATATTGTGTTAGAACCCCTTGCCTCAGCATATGCGGTTTTGACTGAGGAGGAAAAAGAAATAGGAGTGGCTTTGGTGGATATTGGAGGGGGAACTACAGATCTAGCAGTATTTTGTAATGACTCATTGAAGCATATTTCCATCCTGGCCTTGGGGGGAACAAATTTAACAAGTGATATTGCATTTGGCTTAAGGACCCCTATGAAAGATGCAGAAGATATAAAAAAGAAATATGGTAGTGCCCTGGCAGAATTGGTAGGTGACAACGAGGTCATTGATGTACCAACTGTTGGTGGGAGACCTCCCCGTAGATTATTTAGAAAGACCTTGGCAGAGATTTGTGAACCAAGGATGGAAGAGATATTGGCACTTGTTGATCAAGAATTGACCAGAACAGGGTATAAATCAACAATTGGGGCTGGAGTGGTACTCACTGGGGGAAGTTCCCTTATAGAAGGAATGGTGGAATTAGGGGAGCAGATCTTTGGTCTCCCTGTTAGGATAGGATATCCCACTGGAATAGGAGGACTCAAAGAAGTAGTAATGAGTCCTAAATATGCAACTGCAGTTGGGTTGCTGATATATGGGGTAAGGAAAGAGACCTCTCCAAAGAGCTTTAGGATAAGGGGGGGCAATGTTTTTAATAGGCTTTTATCTAAGATGAAAAAATGGTTTGTGGATGTAAAATAGGATAAAAATATAAGGGAGCATAAAGGAGGAAGTCATGGAACATATGGAAATAGTACCAGAAGGCAATGCGCAAATAAAGGTAATTGGAGTTGGTGGTGGTGGCGGCAATGCAGTAAATAATATGATAAATTGCGCATTAAAAGGGGTATCTTTTATTGTGGCAAATACAGATGTTCAGGCCTTGAAAAATTCAAATGCAGAATACAAGATTCAACTGGGAGAGAAACTTACAAAGGGATTGGGGGCAGGGGCCAATCCAGAAGTTGGACGTCAGGCTGCGGAAGAAAGCTTGGATACAATCAAAGAACTCTTAGCTGGTAGCGATATGGTATTTGTAACAGCGGGTATGGGTGGTGGTACTGGTACTGGAGCAGCTCCGATTATTGCGCAGGTTGCTAAAGAATTAGGAGCATTAACAGTAGGCGTGGTAACAAAACCGTTTTATTTTGAGGGTCCAAAGAGACAGCAACAAGCAGAAAGGGGGATAAAGAATTTAAAAGAAGTAGTGGACAGTATTATCACAATACCAAACGATAGGTTATTATCCCTTGCCTCAAAAAATGCTACCTTTTTAGAGATGTTAAAAAAAGCAGACGAGATCTTATATTATGCTGTTAAGGGAATTTCTGATCTTATTCTGGTTCCTGGTTTAATAAATTTGGATTTTGCCGATGTCAAGGCAGTGATGGAGGGCATGGGTCTAGCCTTGATGGGTACAGGTATAGCAAGTGGAGAAGGAAGGGCCAGAGAAGCAGCTATGAAGGCCATTACCAGCCCATTATTGGAAGACGTGTCCATTGACGGGGCACAGGGGATATTGATGAATATTACCTCAGGACCGGATCTCAAAATCCAAGAAGTAGATGAAGCAGCAAATATTATTTATGAATCAGCTAGCAAGGATGCACAGATATTCTTTGGTACGGTTTTTGAGGAGGAATGTGGAGATGAGATGAGGATAACAGTAATTGCCACAGGCATAGAAAAAGATGATAAGACAATAGTAGATGAGAACTTGACTTCCCAACACTCTAGACTTCAATGTCTTAGAAAGACAGAAGAAAAAAGAAAAATAAATAGACGTCCAGCACCAGCATCTTCTGAAGAAGATAGACAACTCCCTGCTTATATAAGAAAGAAGGGTATTAATCCAGATGAGTTAGATAAGTCTCACAATGTAAAGGCACAGGTATCAGGTGGGGAAGAAGAATTTATATTTGAAGAGGAGGAATTTGAAATCCCTTCTTTTATAAGAAAACAAGCAGATTAATATTTTTTCCAGAGGGGATTATTTCCTATTCCCTCTGGAAATATCAGCATAAATAATAAATTACATCCACCCTCATAACTATATCTAAAGAATATTTTAATTAGATAAAGAACAGGATTATATGAGGTGAATTAGGATATAAAAATTTTATAATTAAAAAGGATAATTAATTAAAAAAATATATTGAAAAAGAAAAAAGAATTTGTTAGGCTTTTATCAAATAAGAATGGAACAAATTACAAATAAGGAGGGAAGCGTTATGAAGAAGTTAGTAAGTGGATTATTAATAATGGCTATGTTGTTTTTAGGTGCTCCTATATCAATGGCTGCAGCAGGGGCTGCAGCTGGTGGTGCAGGAGCTGCTGCAGGTAGTAGTGCTGGAGCTACAGGTGGTGCAGCCGCTGGTGGTGCTGCAGCAGGAGCAGCCGCTGCAGGTGGTGCAGCCGCTGCTGGTGCAGGACTCACTGCTGGAGTTGTGGCTGCTGGAGTTGCTGCTGCAGCAACTATAGCAGGGGCGGTAGCTGCTGCTTCTTCAAGTAATAATGGAGGAGAACTCATAGGTCATGGACACGGTCATGGTCATTAATATTTAAGAGTTGCAGCTTATTATGGGTCGTCTGATATCAGTTGAGACGGCCCATTTTTTATGCCAAAATTAAATTAAGGTGCCTGATATGTTCACAAATAAGATTAATTTTTTTGTTGTATTATTTGTTTTATACTGGTGTTTCTTTATAACCCCTTGTTTTGCTCAAGATTTCTCTAGTTTTGCCTATCCCAATACTTCTAAGTTACAGAAGATTTTAAATTCAGGACAGGATTTAGAAAAACTTAAGAAGGAGTTGGGTGTTTCAAACACAGGAGAAAGTATATATACCTCAGGTTTTAATTTGACCAATGCTACAATTGGAAATGTAACTAGGGGGGTAAATGCCACCACTGGAAAGACTACTCCTTTAAGCAAAAAAAATCCCAAAAAAAATATTCCTTCAATTATAGAACAGTTGTATAGGACCAAATACTTCCCATACATATCAGGTTGGTCTCCAAAATTAGTGAATCAGGTCAAGAGATTATCACAATTTGGATATAATCTTTTTCAAAATATAAGCCCTCAACTGAGTAAACTTGCAGTCCCAGACGATAATTATATCTTAGGTCCTGGGGATGTGTTGAAGATTAGGGTTTGGGGCACAGATGTAGACAGTGAAGTGATATGTAGGGTAAATAGAGACGGCACCTTAGACATCCCCAAGGTAGGTGTTATTAATGTGAGTGGGATGAGGTTAAGGGATGCTAGGAAGGAGATCTTAAAAGAGGCAAAAAAATATGATCAAGGTATAAAACTCAGGGTTTCCCTAGAAGAATTAAGGAGTGTAGAGGTATATATTTTAGGCTCAGTAAAAT
>JALWFY010000108.1 GCA_027013815.1 Desulfohalobiaceae bacterium
CTGGTCTTTGGAAGCAAGTTGTCCTTTGGCTCTACGTGGGTTGCAAATTCAAAGTTTTCAGCCTCTACGTCCTTTTGGGTGAACAATGGTTTCATTACCAGGGCCTTTTCCTTTGCAGGACATACCTCCACACAACTTCCACAACCAAGGCAATCCAATGGACTTACCTGGATGCGGAAATAATATCCTTCTAATTCCTTGCCCTTGGCCTCTACTGTCTTAAACTGAGAAGGGGCTATTTGTTTTTCTTCTTCTGTTAAAAGTACAGGTCTAATCGCGGCATGGGGACAGACAAAAGAGCACTGATTACACTGGATACAATTCTCAGGTATCCATTGTGGAACATTTATGGCAACACCCCGTTTCTCAAATTTAGATGTGCCAACAGGGAATATTCCATCAGGTTCAAACCTGCTAACAGGTAATTTACCCCCTTGAAGTGCTGCAATGGGCCTTAAGACATTTTTGATAAATTCAGGCTCGTCTTTTGCAGAAACTGTTTCATCCCTAAGTTCTGCCCAAGACTCAGGATAGTTGATCTCCACTATCTTGTCTATTGCCTGGTCAACTGCAGAAATGTTCATGTTAACGATTTTTTCACCCTTTTTACCATAGGTCTTTTTTATAGAATCTTTTAACAGGGCTATTGCCTCATCAATAGGTATTACATTTGCCAGTTTAAAGAACCCAGTCTGCATTATCATATTGATCCTGTTCCCAAGCCCTATTTCATTTGCAATCTTTACTGCATCTATGTTGTAAAATTTTACCTTTTTTTGTGCGATTGTTCTTTTCATTGAGTTTGGTAAGTTCTTTTCAATCTCTTCCAGTGTGTTCCATGGGGAGTTTAATAAAAATGTCCCACCTTCTTTTATGCCCTCTAATACATCATATTGATGCACATAGGCTGGTTGATGACAGGCAATATAGTCTGCAGTAGTGATCAAATATGTGGATTTAATAGGCTCCATACCAAATCTCAAATGAGAAACTGTATATCCTCCAGATTTTTTAGCATCATAGGCAAAATATCCTTGGGCAAATAATGGAGTGTTGTCTCCAATAATCTTAATTGCACTCTTATTTGCTCCAACTGTTCCATCTGAGCCCAGTCCCCAGAACTTACACTGCACAGTCCCCTTGGGGGTGGTGTCTTCTAAATCTTCTTCATAATTAAGGGATAATCTGGTTACATCGTCTTGGATGCCAATTGTGTAGTGATTTTTGGGTCCTGCTTTTTTCATGTTTTCAAACACGGCCTTGGCCATTGCAGGGGTAAAATTTTTGGAACCAAGTCCATATCTACCACCAAGGAGTTGGGGTATTTCCCCTTTTTCCATAAATACTGTACATACATCTTCGTACAATGGCTCTCCCAATGCCCCTGGCTCTTTTGTCCTATCTAATATTGTTATAACCTCAGTGGTGCCAGGAAGTGCATTTAAAAATGCCTCTTTTACAAATGGCCTATATAGTCTTACCTTTACAAGACCAACCCTTTCACCTTTATTGGTTAAATAGTTTACTACTTCTTCAAGTGTTTCACACCCTGATCCCATTGCAACTACCACCCTATCTGCCTCTGGGTGGCCAACATAGTCAAATAGATTGTATTTCCTACCAGTTATTTCAGCTACTTTCTTCATGTTGTCTTCAACTATCCCTGGGAGTTCCATATAAAATATATTACAGGCCTCTCTATTTTGGAAGAATATATCTGGATTCTGGTTAGTCCCTCTTAGGTGTGGATGTTCTGGATTCATTGCCCTGGATCTAAAGTCGTCTATGGCCTCATAATTTACAATAGATGCAATGTCTTCATAATCTATTATATGGATTTTTTGTATTTCATGGGATGTCCTAAATCCATCAAAAAAATGTAAAAATGGAATACTGGACTCAATTGCAGATAAGTGGGCAACTAGCCCTAGATCCATGACCTCTTGCACTGAAGATGAACATAATAGGGCAAAGCCTGTTTGTCTCACAGCCATTACATCTGAATGATCTCCAAATATTGAGAGTGCATGGGTTGCAATGGACCTAGCAGTTACATGAAACACCCCAGGTAAGAGTTCCCCTGCGATCTTATACATATTTGGGATCATTAAAAGAAGTCCCTGGGATGCTGTGAAAGTAGAGGTAAGAGACCCTGCTACCAGAGAACCATGGACCGCCCCTGCTGCACCAGCTTCAGATTGGAGTTCTCTAATTAATACCCTTTGACCAAATATGTTTTTTCTACCCTGTGCTGCCCATTCATCGGCAATTTCCCCAATTGGAGATGAAGGGGTAATTGGATAAATTGCCGCTACATCACTTAAGGCATAGGCTATGTGAGCTGCAGCGGTGTTCCCTTCAATGGTTTGCATGTGTTTTTTCATGACTTTGCTCCTTCAAATCTTATTTTTCTAAAGTTATTTTTTGAGAAACTTTAACGGTATTTACAATTATGGTCAATACTATATCAAACTAAAGTTCCGAAAATTGCAGGTTAAAGCGAAACGAAGTTTCGCTTTACTTTGGCCATTGGCCAAATTTTAAAATAAGGAATAAATCCTTATTAAAAAATATGCGTAAGCAGTAAGCGGAACTTTAGTTCCGCTAAGACGGTTAAAGGCACATGAAGCAAAAGGCGAAAACCATTAATATAATTTTGGATGTTGAATTTTGGATTTTGGATTAATCCTTTTTTCATTCAAAATTAAAATTAAAAAATAGCCCTTAGCCATTATATACAATGACTTAGGATTTAGAAAAACGTAAATTTTTTTCACGTTTTTGAAATAAAAAGTTTAAAAATATGAAGTTAAAATCCCTCTTCTAAAGGCGGATTTATAATACAGGGCATGATGTCATCAATGTTTGAAAGCTCTTTTTGGGAGCTTTTTATTTCTACCTTATTGTTATTGAACATTACTCGTCCCTCGCTTATCCATGAGATTGCCTGTGGATAAATCCTATGTTCTATCTTTAAGATCCTTTTGGCAAGGGTATCTCTAGTATCTGTTGGATGAACTGGAACTGCCCCTTGAATTATGATTGGACCATGGTCCATTTTTTCATCCACAAAATGTACTGTTGCCCCAGCTAGTTTTACCCCATATTCAATGGCCTGTCCCTGTCCATCTATACCTTTGAAGCTTGGGAGCAGGGCAGGGTGGATGTTTAATATCCTATTTGCATACCTTGATACAAAATGTGCAGTAATAATTCTCATATACCCTGCTAGAACTACTAGATCTACATTATACTCCTTTAAGACGTTCAGTATCTCTTTTTCATGGAGTTCCCTTGAAATAAATTTTTTATGGGAAATAGAAATAGCTGGTATATTGTTTTTTTTCGCCCGAATAAGTGCATAGGCATCAGGATTATTTGAAATTACAACATTTATCTTTGCATCAAGTGCTCCTTTTTTTATTGATTTAATTATTGATTCTAGGTTTGTACCACTACCAGATACCAATACTCCAAGATTAAGTCCCATATTTTACTCCTAATATCATTTTCACTATATTTTCAATCCTTACTTGGTATAACTACAGGTTTTTCATATAAATTATGGGATATTTATCACAGGATTTTCTAAAACGCAAAATTGAAAAATGAGATTATTGAGATGGGCTCTCTTGACATTTGTACATGGATAGTTTAGATAATCATCTTGCTAAGCGGGTGTAACTCAGCTGGTAGAGTGCAACCTTGCCAAGGTTGAAGTCGCGGGTTCAAATCCCGTCACCCGCTTTAGTCAAGGCGGCTTAGCCAAGTGGTAAGGCAGAGGTCTGCAAAACCTCCATTCTCCGGTTCGAATCCGGAAGCCGCCTCTTTTTTTTGCGGGAATAACTCAGCTGGTAGAGTGCAACCTTGCCAAGGTTGAAGTCGCGGGTTCAAATCCCGTTTCCCGCTTACAAGAGAAGCCAAACTCTCATATGAGGGTTTGGCTTTTTTTGTAAGTAAAATTCTTAATTTTTTAAAGAGGTGCATATGTTAGATCCATCTAAGATGTCTTATGAGGAACTCCTCTTAAAGGTTAAAGAAAAGTTTGAGATCGATTTTGAAGACATCAGAATAGGAGACATAAATCTCTCTCTGATCAAAATAGTTAATTTAGAGGATTATATAGACAAACTTGCAGATGAGGTGAGGGAAGGAGATAGGTTGGAACTTCCATTTTGGGCCAAGATATGGCCTACTTCTCTGTTACTGAGCTATGTATTATTAAAATTACCAATGGAAAAAGGAGATGAACTCTTAGAAATTGGTGCTGGAACAGGGCTTTGTGGGCTTGTTGCTGCAAGTATGGGTTTTAATGTGACTATTTCTGATATTGAGCAAGATGCCCTTATGATTTCTCAAATAAATGTGTTAAAAAATAGTTTGCAACAAAGGGCCAGGGTAGAGAGGGTGGATTTCACAAGTGATAGGTTGAGCAAAAAGTTTCGTTATATAATTGGCTCAGAAGTATTGTATAAACAGGAACATTTTAGGCCATTGGTAAAGTTTTTTTTAAGGCACTTAAGGGATGAGAATTCATTTATTATTTTGGCAAAGGACTATCATTTAAAGGCAAAGAAATTCTACAAATTGGCCCAAGAATATTTTGTGATACAGGAAAAGGTCATAGGTTATAAGGAAAAAGACAATGAAAAGGGTGAGAGACACCTTTGTACTATATTAAGGTTATCCAAGAAATTATAGGTTTGTTTATATGATTGAACTAAAGAGCTGTCCTAAGGGATATACCAAGGACCTGGACAAGGCAGTATCACCTGAGAAAACAGTTAAAAAGATAAAGGCTATTTTGGAAAAATTTGGCCAGGATGTACTCCTTGAGACAAGACGGATAGATAGTGGGAGGCTTGGGATACCGGTATTTTTTTCTGTTTATGGTAAAAAGGCCAGGGGTATCTGCCCTTCAAGAAAGCAGATGGGAAAAGGGGCTTCTCCATCTCAGGCTGAGGCATCTGCTGTTATGGAACTTGTTGAGAGATATAGTTTTTTTTCTTTTTGGGAAAACAGAAAAAACTTTATAACGCTTAGGTGGTCTGATGCAAAGAAAAAGTTTAAAGATATAGGGGTGATCTCTGAACAAGAAATACTAAAGTCAGTTCAGGATACCATATCTATTAGGGATGCTGTCTCAATATTAGATTTGATCCCATGGAGATTTACAGAGGCCGTATTATTAAATGAAAATATAGAGAAAATGGTCCCAATGGATTGGTTTAAGAAATTAAATGAATATAATGGGTCTTCTGCTGGGAATACATTTGAGGAGTCAATACTGCAAGGTGGTTGTGAACTAGTGGAAAGACATGTGAGTGCTATAATTGACAGGCAAGAGAAGATAGTCCCAACCATTGATTTGAATTCAATAACCCATCCAGTGCTTGAAGGATTAATAGCCTGTTTTAAAAGAAATAATATTCACCTATGGTTAAAGGATTTTTCCCTGGACATGGGAGTGCCCACTGTTGGGGCACTGGCCTATGATCCTTCTACTTTTCCACATAAAAGCGAGATAGTATTCACTGCAGGAACAGCCACATCTCCCATAAAGGCAGCTATTAGGGCACTGACTGAAGTGGCCCAACTAGCTGGAGATTTTCATACCTCTAGTAAGTATGAACCATCTGGACTTAGGAAATTTAGGAGGATTGAGGAGGTAGAATGGGTGATAGATGGGGATACTAGAGAACTAAATAGTCTTCCTGATATTAGTGAAAATGATATTTATACAGAGCTAATGAACCTTGTAAAAGTGCTAGGGGAAAGGGGCTATAATTTATATTCAATAGATACAACACATCCAGAAATCAATGTGCCTTGTAATTTTAATTTTGTACCAGGTTTTTATTTTAGAGAGCGCTCAAGGTTTCCCTCTCTGGGACTTTTTGTTGGTAGGACCTTGGTTGAAGAAATGGAAATTGATTATGCTGAATACGGTCTTCAAAGGCTGGAATCAATCTATGGGAAGGCATACTTTATTCCTTTTTTTAAAGGTATGCTATTTATGAAAAAAGGTGAGCTAGAGAGTGGTTTAAAGGTATTTGAAAATAGCTTACCTATACAACCAGGTAGGGAAGAAAAGGCCATTGTCTTATTTTACATGGGTAATATTTTGGTCCAAAAACAGGACTATAGAGGAGCCATTAAACTGTTAGATCAGACAATAGATTTAGTTGATGATAGTAGTATCTACTATAACTTAAGGGGAGTATGCCATTTTAAACTTGGGGAATATGAAGATGCAAAGCATGATTTTGTACACGCCTTAGATATAGATAGAGGCTCTGCCATGGATCTAGCAAACCTGGGCTTATGTTATAAGATGTTAAAAAGATATGATGAGGCAAGATCTTGTTTAATACAAGCATTGGAGCTAGATCCTTCAATAGAATTTGCAAAAAAACATTTGATGGAAATAAGCTAGTATTATTGATGCTTAAAATTTGATAAGGTTATTTTTTTATCCTTGACAAAATATATATTTCAAATCTAAGCTGCATTCACTTTTAAAGTACAGGTGCTTGGGGGGCTTGACTTACTTTTATTGAAAATTTATATTGTTAAAAGTAAGAGCTTATTTTTTTACCTAGAAAAAATTCCCCTAGAAATTTGAAAAAAATAAAAAGGAGGTATTATCCATGGCAACAACAGTTGAATTCAAGGGAAAGACCTTTGAAGTTGATGAAGATGGCTTCTTGCAGAATTTTGAGGATTGGTGTGAAGAATGGGTGGAATACGTAAAAGAATCTGAAGGTATTAAAGAACTTACTGATGATCATTGGAAAGTAATTAATTTCTTGCAGGACTATTACAAAAAGAATGGAATTGCTCCAATGGTACGTATTCTTTCTAAAGTTACTGGTTATAAGCTCAAAAAGATCTATGAGCTCTTTCCTTCTGGCCCAGGTAAGGGAGCATGTAAAATGGCAGGTCTTCCAAAACCAACAGGTTGTGTATAAAACTCTGCCAATTAAGAGAATATTAAAAAGGCGGCCTCCAGAACGGATGGTCGCTTTTTTTTACTAAGATGGAGATTTGAATGGATCTTGAGAACTTGATTTTAAAGGTAAAATCTACACCGGGTTTTAGTGATAATGTAGGTATGGTTTTGATACACAATGGGGTAGTTAGGGGGAAATCTAAGAATGGTAAAAAGGTATTGGGATTAAAGGTATCTTATGATCATTCCAAGATTAAACAAATCATAGAACATCATGAAAAAAAAGATGGGATATTTAAGATTTTAATCGAGGTGAGAGAGGGATATTTTCATCCTGGAGAAGATTTGATGTATATAGTGGTGGCTGGGGATGTTAGGGAAAATGTTAAGTCAGTACTCTCAGATGTACTGGAAGAGGTCAAATCAAATGCAGTAACCAAACAGGAGATAACAGGGGATAAATCCTGATATCATAGTAAGATCCTCTCTATAAATCCTAGTTTAAAAACTTGAAACTTTAATTTTTTGAGTCTATACTCCCCCCACTTTCAAACAGGAGACTTACGAATGAAGGACTTATCAAAGGCATATAAAGAGGCAGGTGTTGATACAAAAAAGGCAGGAAATTTCGTACAACGGATAAAGGATATTGTAAAATCTACGTATACAAAAGGGGTACTTAGTGAAATAGGTCTTTTTGGTGGTATGTTTAGATTGGATACAACAAATCTGAATTCTCCAGTTCTAGTGGCTTCATCTGATGGGGTAGGGACAAAGCTGAAACTGGCATTTCAGTTAAAAAAACATGATAGTGTTGGCATAGACCTAGTTGCAATGAATGTAAACGATATAGTGGTCCATGGGGCAAGACCTTTGTTTTTTTTGGACTACCTTGCAATGGGAAACCTTAATACCAATGTAGCAGAAGAGATAATTGAAGGGATTGCAGAAGGTTGTAGGCTTGGAGAATGTGCATTGCTTGGAGGAGAGACAGCTGAACTCCCAGGTTTTTATTCCAAAGGAGAATATGAGCTTTCAGGATTTTGTGTGGGAGTAGTGGACGATTCTAAGATAATTGATGGCTCCTCCATTGGGGTGGGGAATGTTGTCATTGGTATAGGTTCAAGTGGTGTTCACTCCAATGGGTTTTCCCTTATTAGAAAGATTATAGCAGAAAAAAATATATCCTTAGATAAAGAAATAGATAAAACAGGAATGTCCCTTGGTGAAATCTTGCTTACCCCAACAAAGATATATGTTAAACCAGTATTAAATATAATCAGGGATTTTAATGTAAATGGAATGGCCCATATAACTGGTGGTGGTTTTTTTGAGAATATTCCTAGAATATTGCCTAGGGGTGTCAAGGTGAGGATTGATTTCTATAGTTGGGAAAAGCCTACAATCTTTCAATGGATAAAGGAACAGGCCAACTTGTCGTGGGAAGAGATGATGGCAATATTTAATTGTGGTATAGGATTTGTACTAGTAGTTAGAAAAGAAGATGTTGACGACATATTGGGTAGGCTTGCTGGATTAAAACAGGATGCATGGGTCATAGGCGAGGTAATGAGACAGGAAGATGATTCAGAGAACGTTGAGGTATATTTCTAAAACCTTGTTATAATCTTGTTCAGTATTTACATTAAAGAAAGATATAAGGTGGGGGTCTATCTTTTTGATGAGGTCCTCACCTATTATTTTTGTGTTTACCAAAGAAAAGATATTACTTATCTTAAAGAGTTTCTGATCTAATAATTTTTCAATATATGGGACACAATCCTTTGAATAAATAGCCCCGAGGGGTTCATAATATCCTTTTATCTTTGGTACAACTATATCACATTTATCCGTGAGTTGGGAGATCAAAAACTCCATTAATTGAACCTTAAAAAGTGGTGTATCACATCCAATTATAAAAGAATATTTTGAAGGACAAGCCTTAAGCCCTGCGTGTATACCAGTTAGAGATGACCTTTTGTTATATACATCTGTTACTATCTTTTCTCCAAGGTGCATATAAGGGGATTGGTCTCTTGCTACTAATATCACATGGTGAAAGATCTTTTTTAATTTTTCAATGGTAATTTCAATAAATGTCTTGTTCCCCAATTTTAATAAACATTTATTTTTAAAACTCATGCGTGAGCTCTGGCCACCACATAAAATTATCCCAGTATCAACCTTATTACTGATATCCACTCAATACTCCAAATTTTTTATAATCTTTTTATTTCTTTCTTAATATAAAGTAAGTTAATAAAGTTAATAAGTTTTTTTTGCTGAGTTAATATGGAGTAATTTTGTTTTTTTGTTGAAAAAAAACATGAGTGAAGCTATATTTTAAAACCAATTTTATCAATAAAAATCTTATGTTCCTAAATTGACATTGAGTTATTTAAGGTTGAAATAAAATTGAAGGTCTGTATATGATAAATGTCTTACTTGCTGGTAAGTATGATATTTATATAAGGAGGATAATAAAATGAGACGGTTTAATGGTTGGGGAGATGAGGATGTTGAGTATCCTTTAAAAGACACTATGAAAAGGATGTTAAGAGAATTAGTGGGAGAACCAGTATATACATATACTGCGTCCAAGGATCAACTCCTGTCTAAGATAGATAAAACTAGGATTAGATCTTCTGTAACCTGTGTTACTATTAGGGATATAGACAGGCTTTATCATGCAAGGGGACAGAGTCTCCCAGATTGGATATCTCTTAGGTTTGGTGAAGTTAATACCTTCCCAGACGGAGTAGCATATCCAACAGATGATCAGGACCTAAAGGAGCTTATAGACATTGCAAAGGATAACAAATTTTGTCTTATACCATATGGTGGGGGTACCAGTGTATTGGGTCATATCAATCCCATATCCATGGACAGGCCCATTATAACAGTTTCAATGGAAAAGATGAATAGGATCGTAGGGATAAACGAACAAAATAGGGTGGCTGAATTTTATGCAGGTATCTCTGGTCCAGATATAGAAAAGACCTTGATGTCCATGGGATATACCTTGGGACATTTTCCTCAATCATTTGAATTTTCTACCCTTGGAGGTTGGGTTGCTACTAAATCATCTGGGCAACAGTCCTTTGGTTATGGAAGGATAGACAATATGTTTATGGGGGCAGAAGTCTATACGCCAAAAGGTATGTTAAAGATTCCTCATGTGCCAGACTCTGCGGCAGGTCCAGATATAAAAGAGTTGGTCCTTGGATCAGAAGGGCGTATTGGAATACTTTCTAAGATAAGTGTGAGGATAAGTAAGATTCCAGAAAAAGAACTCTTTGAAGCATATTTTATGCCTTCATGGGAAGTGGGGTTCAAGGTGGTAAAGATGCTCACCCAGGAAAGATATCCCCTATCTCTGTTAAGGCTCAGTAATCCCAAAGAGACCACAGCGCACCTTTTGATGGCAGGCAAGGAATTTATAATAGGCATGTTAAAAAAATATTTAAGCCTTAGGGGTGTTACTGATCAGGGTTCTCTCTTAGTAGTTGGATATTCAGGTAAATCAAAGGTTGTTAATAGGACCCAGAGGGAAGTGAGGTCCTTGATAAAAAGATTCAAAGGTGTTCCAACATATACCTTAATTGGAAAGGCATGGCAAAAAAATAGATTTAAGGCACCGTATCTCAGAAATTCCCTTTGGGAAGAAGGATATGCAGTGGATACACTTGAGACCTGTGTCCCCTGGGACAAGGTAGGTTCAACTATAAGGGACATAGAAGAGTCATTAGAAAGTGCATTAATAGATGAAGATGAGAGGGTATATGCGTTTTCTCATCTTTCACATTTTTATATCACAGGCCCGTCTATATACACCACCTATATATATAGGATTGCCAGGGATTTTGGGACTACGTTAAATAGGTGGAAAAAACTAAAGCACGCTGCAAGTAAGGCAATAATTAGAAACAAAGGTACAATAAGCCATCACCATGGAGTTGGGTTAGACCACAAGGAGTATTTAGAGGCGGAAAAGGGTGAGATTGGTATTGGTATATTAAAGGACATGATATCTAGTTTTGATCCTTACAATATCATGAATCCTGGTAAGCTGGTATAAAGATTCTAACTAGTGTTTTTATAAAAGGATGGATTTATATGTGGTATGGATATAATAGAGAAGAGCACATAGATAGACTAAAGGATGGATTTGATGTCCTTGTTATTGGAGGAGGTATAACTGGAGCGGGAGTGTTTAAAGAAGCATTGAGCCTTGGTTATTCTTGTTGTCTTGTGGAAAAAATGGATTTTGCCTCAGGTACCTCTAGCTGGTCCTCTAAAATGGTACATGGAGGGCTTAGGTATCTAAAAGAAGGAGATGTAAAACTCACCTTTGAGTCAGTTAAGGAAAGGGAACTCATCTTAGCTCAGGCAAGGTATTTGGTTGAGCCCTTAACATATTTGATGCCAATTTATAGGGACAAGAGGTTTTTTAAATATATTCTCCCGTTTTTTTTAAAGATATATGACCTGTTTTCCATTATAGGTAATAAGGGCAAAAAAAGACCATGGTTTAGGACAAGGGGTGTTGGAATAGACTATATTCTGTCAAAGGTCCCAAATATAAATCAGAGGGAACTTGTTGGTGGTGTTGAATTTGAGGATTCACTCACAGATGATAGCAGGCTTGTTATGGCGGTGTTAAGGGAAGGTTTGAGCGATGGAGGGGTGTTATTAAATTATATGGAACTAGTAGG
>JALWFY010000109.1 GCA_027013815.1 Desulfohalobiaceae bacterium
TCACAAAATGGTGATAAAAAAGATATTAGTAAAAGGCAATAAGGTGCTTGGCTCTGATGTAGTTTTAATGAGAATAAAGGAGAGAGAAGGGGATTTATTTAATTTAAAGACAATAGATGAGGATGTTAGGAGGTTATATAAATCAGGATATTTTGATGATATATCAGTAGATGTAGAAGATACAGTATCAGGAAAGATAGTTACTTTTATTGTAAAGGAAAAACCAATAATTGCTTCCATTCAGATAAAAGGCAATAAAAATATAAGTAAGAGTGATATATTGGAAGTAATGGATACAAAACCAAATGGACTTTTAAATCCAAAGGTATTGAGTTCTGATTTAGAAAAAATTAGAGAATTATATAGAAAAAAGGGTTATTATAATGTCCAGATATCATACAAGCTAAAGAAGTTGTCCTTTGGAAAAGGAGAGCTTATAATAACTATAAATGAAGGGAAGAAATTATATATTAAAAAGATCAGGATACAAGGTTGTAAACAATTGAAGGAAAAGGATGTAAAAAAGGTACTTGCCCTATCAGAGAGAGGGATTTTTTCCTGGATTACAGGCAGTGGTGTGCTAAGAGAAGAACTTTTAGACAGGGATGCTGCGGCCATAGATGCCTATTATGCAAATAAGGGTTTTATTGATGTAAAGGTGGGCCAACCAAAGGTGGACTTTAAAAAAGACGGTATTTATATTACCTTTACTGTGGTCGAAGGTCCTAGATACAAGATAGGTAAGATAGATTTTAAGGGAGATCTCATTGTCCCAAGGAATAAGTTATTTGATTTAATCAAACTAGACGACCTGAAAAAAGAGAATAAGTATTTTGATAGATCTGTGGTTAGAAAGGATACAGAGGCACTGAGAAAATTCTATGCAGACTATGGTTATGCCTTTGCTGAGGTTGATGTGGATATCTCTAGGGATTTAAAAAACAAAAGGGTGAACGTGGTCTTTAATATCCATAAAGGAGAAGTGGTATATATAAATCGTGTGATAGTTGAAGGGAATACCAAAACCAGGGAAAATGTGATCAGGAGATATTTAGCCATATCAGATGGAGACATGTTCAGTGCAAAAAAAATAGACTATTCAAAGGAGATGTTGACTAAGTTGGATTATTTTGACCAGGTTAATATAGAAACAGTGCCTACTTCTAAAGAAAATCAGTTAGACCTAAAGGTAAAGGTAAAGGAAAAGAATACAGGATTTTTTAGTGTAGGTGCAGGATATTCTAGCATAGATAATGTATTTTTTACTGGTAAAATCACAGAGAGAAACCTATTTGGACGCGGATATCAACTTTCTTTCCAAGGAAGTTTTGGCTCATCTTCTTCGTATTTTTCCTTGAGTTTTTGGAATCCGAATCTGTATGATGGTCCTCTGGGATTTGGTACAGATCTGTATAATACAGAGAGGGAATATGATGACTATACCTTGGACAGAAATGGGGGAAGCCTTAAATTTGCATATACTATTGGACATTTTTCCAGACTGTATTGGGATCTTTCATTGGAAAGATATGAGGTTAAAGATATTGATGAATTTGCCAGTGACGAGATAAAGGACTTAGAAGGTAGCAACTGGTCCAATTCAATCTCTGGATCCATAGTAAGGGATACAACTAATAGTAATTTTAACCCAACTAAAGGTACCATGAACAACCTTTCTTTGACGTATTCTGGGGGGGTTTTAGGGGGCAATGATGATTTTATAAAAATAGGATATGAATTTGCTTATCATCAGAAATTCTGGTGGAAATTTGTTTTTAATTTCCACTATGAGATAGGATGTCTCTTTGAAAATTCAGGTAAAGAGGTACCTGACTTTGAAAGATATTATTTAGGAGGGCTTAATACAGTCAGGGGATATGATTATAGGGATATTTCTTGTAAAGATAAAGAAGGCAATGACGTTGGTGGATATAAGATGTATTTTTCAAATGTTGAGATAACCTTTCCTTTAAAAGAAGATATTGGACTTATAGGGGTTGTATTTTTTGATGCTGGGAATGTGTGGGACAAAAATTCTATGTATGATTTAAATCTATACAAGAGTGTTGGAGCAGGGATTAGGTGGAACTCTCCAATGGGACCACTTAGATTAGAATATGGTTATCCCTTAGATAACTTAAAAAACGATAAGGGAAAATTTGAATTTTCAGTTGGTACATTTTTTTAAAATAAGGAGGCTTAGGTATGAGAAAGATTTTGTTAGCAATGGTTATATGTGTTTTTGTTATTACCAGTTATAGTTATGCAGAAAAGATAAAGATCGGCGTTGTGGATCTTCAATATGTATTGGAAAATTGTGATGCAGGAAAGGCTGCAATTCAAAAGTTAAAGGCAGAGTTTAAAGAACTTAAACAAAAATTGGATAAAAAGAAACAAGCTATAGATAAACTCAGACAACAAATAGAAAAACAGAGATTAATGCTCACTCAGGAAGCACAATTGGATAAGGAGTTAGAGTATAAGCAAAAGGTACAGGACTTTAAGACTCTTTATGCTACATATCAACAAAAGATGCAGATAAAAGAAAAACAGCTCAGAGAACCAATAGTAAAGGAACTACAAAAGGTATTACAATTATATGGCAAGGAACACAATTTTACCCTGATTATGGACAAGAGAAATAGTGGAGTAGTTTATAATGATAAGAAAATAGATATAACAAAAGAAGTAATAGTAAAATTTAATCAAGCGTGGAGAAAGAGGAAAAAATAGATTGTTATGAAATATAAGATTAGTGAAATTGCAGATTTTTTAAACAGAGAGTTCAAGGGAGAGGATGGGGTAATTATTGGGTGTAATACCTTATCCGATGCCAGAGAGGATGAGATATCCTTTCTGGCAAATCCCAAGTATGTAAAATATTTGGCTACTTCTAGGGCTGGAGTGGTAATATTAGAGCCTAAGTATGCAAAAGAAGTAGACAAATGTATAATTAGTCCAAATCCATACCTGGATTTTGCAAGGGTGGTTGGTCTATTTGCTAAGGCTCAGGGTGAATTTACAGGAATTAGCGATTTAAGTTTTATCCATCCAGATGCCCACTTAGATAAAGGGGTTGTAGTATACCCTTATGTATTCATTGGTCCTCGTGCGCAAATTAAAAAAGGCACTAAATTGTTTCCAGGGGTATATATAGGTGAGGATTGTTTTATAGGTGAAGATTGTGTGCTATACCCCAATGTAGTAGTCATGGGACAGTGTATAATTGGCAATAGGGTAATCTTGCATCCTGGTGTGGTCATTGGTGCTGATGGATTTGGATTTGCAGCTACACAAGGAGGAAGGGAGAAATTCCCCCAAATAGGCAATGTGGTTATTGAAGATGAGGTTGAAATAGGAGCAAATACCACAATTGATAGGGCAGCTTTAGGTGAGACAAGGGTTGGAAAAGGGACAAAAATAGATAATCAAGTACAGGTGGGACACAATGTAAAGATAGGTTCAAACTGTGTGATAGTGGCTCAAGTTGGTATTGCAGGGTCTACAAGGATTGGCAATAACGTGATTTTAGCTGGTCAGGTAGGTATTGCAGGCCATGTTAATGTGGCAGATGGATGTATGATTGGAGCCAAATCAGGGATAAATAAGGATGTAAAAAAGACAGGTATATATAGTGGTGCTCCTATAATGGAGCACAATAAGTTTTTGAGGACCTGTGCAGTTTTGCCAAAATTACCAGATATGCACAGGGAGCTAAAGAGATTGAGGCAAGAGATAGACAAATTAAAGGAACAATTCAAAGATATACAGGATAAATAGTATTATGAGCACACAGATTATGGATATAAGAAAGATTATGGACTTACTACCCCATAGATTCCCATTTTTGTTAGTGGATAGGGTCATAGAGTTTAAAGAAGATGAATATATTGTAGCCATTAAAAATGTAACTATAAATGAACCGTATTTTCAAGGTCATTTCCCAGATTATCCTGTAATGCCAGGGGTCTTGATTGTTGAGGCACTTGCCCAGACAGGAGGCCTGTTAGTTATAAACAGTATCCAGGAGATACCTGGTAATAAGATCTTTTTATTTAGTGGGATAGAAAAGGTAAGGTTTAGGAGACCAGTATATCCGGGGGATCAACTGAGATTAAAGGCGTATTATATAAGACATAAAATGAATATTTGGAAAATGAAGGCCGAGGCGTGGGTTGGCGATGTGCTTACAACAGATGGAATTCTTACAGCAGCCCTAGTGGACAGGGAGGGTTAAATGGAAACAAAAATTCATCCAACAGCAGTGGTAGAGTCCAATGCAAAGATCGGAAAAGGTGTGATTATTGGAGCTTATGTGGTAATTGAGTCCCACGTAGAGATAGGGGATAGTTGTAAAATAGAGCCCTTTACCCATATAAAGAGATATACAAAGATTGGTAAAAATAATCATATACATTCCTATGCATGCATAGGTGGTGAGCCCCAAGACCTAAAGTTTAAAGGAGAGGTCTCTTATCTAGAGATAGGAGATGATAATTGTATAAGGGAATATGTTACCCTGAATAGGGGCACAAAAGAAGGTGGTGGGATAACCAAAATAGGATCAAAATGTCTTATTATGGCGTATGCCCATGTTGCCCATGATTGTATTTTGGGTAATGAAGTAATAATGGCCAATGCAGCTTCTCTGGCTGGACATGTGATTATTGAGGACGGTGCTGTTTTAGGGGGACTTACAGCGGTGCATCAATTTGTACATATTGGAAGGTATGCATATATTGGGGGTATGACAGGTGTTGCCCAGGATGTCCCTCCATATGCCCTTATTGCAGGTGAAAGGGGTTGGATGCATGGACTAAATTTAGTTGGACTTAGAAGGCGTGGCTTTTCTAATGAGGAGATAAGGAATCTAAAGAAGGCCTATAGGATACTTTGGAGACAGGGACTTAAAAAAGAGGAGGCAATCTCCAGGATATTGGAAGAGTTTCCTGGGGATGAAAAGATATTGGAGCTAATTAATTTTATTGAAAAGAGTGAAAGGGGGATAATATCCCCAAAGAAAAAATAGTTATGGGGACAAAGATAGGCATAATTGCAGGTGAAGGGGATTTTCCTTTTCTAGTGGCCCAAGGGGTCAGGGATTTCGGAGACAGACCCATTGTAGTTGCTATTAGCGGACATACAAGGGAAGAAATTTCTGCCCTTGCTGATGAGATCACCTGGATTCACCTTGGACAACTTGGGAAAATGATAAGTTTTTTTAAAAAATCAGGTGTAGAAAGGATAGTTTTTGCTGGTGCAATAAATAAACCCAAGGCCCTGAATATAAGACCTGATTTTAGGGCGGCCAGGCTCCTTTTTAGATTAAAATCCCATTCAGATAATGCAATTTTACAGGGCGTAGTTGAAGAGTTGGAGAAAGAGGGTTTTAGCGTGATTTCGCCAGTGGAATATGTGCCTACACTCCAGACCCCCAAAGGGGTTATAACAAAAAAGAGCCCTTCAAAAAAAGAGAAAAGGGATATAAGATATGGATGGCCCATTGCCAAAAAATTAGGGGGAATGGATATTGGACAGACTATAGTAGTTAAGGACAAGATGGTAATAGCTGTAGAGGCAATAGAGGGTACAAATAATACTATATTAAGGGCGGGGTCACTGGTTGGACAGGGCTGTGTTGTTATTAAGGTCTTTAAACCCAATCAAGTGTCAGTAGTAGATCAACCATCTATTGGCCTAGCCACTATAGAGATAATGAAGCAAGCGGGGTGTAGTGTCCTTGTGATTGAGGCGGGGAAAAGTTTATTTTTTGAAAGGGAACGGGCGATTCAACTGGCCAATGAGTGTGGTATCTCAATTATAGGAATTGAAGAGTCTCCTGATGAATTGGATTAGAAACAGGATAAAAAAATATGTATTTATTTTTTATAATAAATCCTTTCATGTCTTAATAAGAATTTTTTTATATTTATTCCACTTGAAAATCCCCCTAGGGATCCTGTGCTTTTTAAGACCCTATGACAGGGTATTATTATTGGCCAGGGATTTTTATTTAAAGCCTGACCAACTGCCCTTGCTGAATTTGGATTTCCAATTATTGTTGCAAGTTCCTTGTAAGATATCCATTCCCCGAAACCTATATTCTTACTCAGGGCAATTAATACCTTTTTAGTAAAAGGAGAGATCCCTGTCCAATTTAATGGGAGTTTTAATTGGGGATTGGTTTTTTCAAAGAAATATTGTACTAGGAAATCAAGGGTCTTTTTGCCAATGGGTGAGGTGATTTTATAAGTGAAATGCGGGGTATTAGTTAGGGACAGATTTATTTTTATTATAAAATTTCCATATAAAATTTGTTGAATTTTAATTGGCGGGAATATAAATATGTCTGTCTGTTTCATAAAAACCCATAAAAAGAGAGCTAGAGATTATGAATAGAATAGTTAATAGAATCATAGGTATATTTTCAAATGATTTGGCAATTGATTTAGGTACTGCTAATACCTTGGTTTATGTAAAGGGAAAGGGAGTGGTTGTCAATGAACCATCGGTTGTAGCAGTGAAAAAGGACAAAAGGGGAAATAATAGGGTAGTGGCAGTGGGAGATGAGGCAAAACGGATGCTTGGCCGCACACCTGGAAATATAGTGGCCATTAGACCAATGAAGGATGGGGTTATTGCAGATTTTGAGATCACAGAGGCCATGTTGAGGTATTTTATCTCTCAAGTGCACAATAGTAGGAGGTTAGTAAGACCTAGGATCATTATCTGTGTGCCCACTGGGATTACTCAGGTGGAGATGAGGGCGGTAAAGGAATCTGCACAAAGTGCTGGGGCAAGGGAGGTATATTTGATTGAAGAACCTATGGCTGCTGCTATTGGGGCAGAGCTTCCCATTACTGAGCCTACGGCAAATATGGTAGTGGATATTGGAGGGGGTACTACAGAGGTGGCGGTTATATCTCTTGCTGGTATTGTATATAGCAGGTCTGTTAGGGTAGGTGGAGACAAGATGGACGAGGCCATTTTACATTATATAAAACGGAAATACAATATGTTGATTGGACTTGGCATAGCAGAGAAGATAAAAAAGCAAATAGGATCTGCCTATCCAGGGGAATATGATTCTGAAAAGATGATAGTTAAGGGTAGAGACTTGGTCTCAGGAATACCCCAACACCTAGAGATTACAGCATCTGAGATCAGGGAAGCCATTACAGAAGAGGTGAATTCCATTGTACAAGCAGTAAGGATTACCTTGGAGCAGACACCCCCTGAATTAGCTGCTGATATAGTGGATAGGGGTATTGTCCTTACAGGAGGAGGGGCACTTCTTAGAGGACTTAACAAATTGCTTATGGATGAAACAGAGCTTCCAATAACCCTTGTTGATGATCCCCTTTCTGCAGTGGTAATGGGGTCAGGAAAGGTCTTAGATAATTTAGATATATTAAGAGAAGTTACAATAGAATAGAATGGTTAGGTGGTTATCAATAGTTGTTTAATAAATGGTCTTTTAGACTTGTATGGAAAAGATTAAGTTTTTGATCAGGTGGATAATCCTCCTGTTTATTATTTACCTTGTCTTGATTACATGGAATTCAAAGACCCATACCCTGGAAAATTTTGCCAATAATATGGGTTTAGAGTTTGTAGGTGCCGTGTTGTATCCAGGGAAATGGCTTAAGTTTCAGGTGAGTCAATTTTGGAATGATTACATTGAACTTAGAAAGGTAAGAGAACAGAATAAAAAATTAATACAAGAAATAAAGAAATTAAAGATACAAGAGATTCCTTTGAAGATAAAGGCTCAGGAATGGGAAAGGCTCAGGAGGTTACTCAAGTTTAAGCCCCTCCAGGGTTGGGATTTTTTGGGCGCCAGGGTATTGTGTTATAGACTTGGACCTTCGAACTTACTGAACTCATTTGTCATAGATATTGGCTCCAGACAGGGAGTACAAAAGGACATGCCAGTGTTGACCCCTGATGGTCTATTGGGAAAGGTGCTCAAGACCTCTCTAGATTTTTCTACAGTACTACTTATCTCAGACTCGAATTCAAGGGTGCCTGTAATCTCTAGGATACACAGGACAAAGGGGATATTGCAGGGGCTTGATTCTACCTTTGAGTTGGTTGTAACATATGTTCCAATCACTTCTCCTTTAGATGTGGGAGAGGTATTTTTGACCTCAGGCCTTGGTGGTATATTTCCCAAGGGTATCCCTGTTGCCCGGACAGTAAAGATAGAGAATGATCCTACCTCTCTTTTTAAAAAAATAATCGTTAGACCTACTGCAAACTTTTCTCACATAGAAGAGGTCCTTGTTTTAAAGAGACATAATTTATCCTCAAATAAGTCCAAAGAAGACAAATGAAAGAGTTATGTTGGTGGATTTTTATAACCATTTTGGGTGTTTTTTTTAAAGATTGGTTAACTGGAATTGATTTTTTTCTACCAGCTTTAATATTATGCTATCAAAAGAAAAATTTTTTTTGTGCATTTTTTTTGGGGATCATATGGATTTTGATCCAAGAAGGGAGTGGAGACATCCCCTTTGGTGCGACCTTGCTCTGGTATATGGCAGTGAGTTTTTTTTATTTTTTCCTTAAACAATTCCTTGCAACAAACAACCTCATATTCATAACTATATTGTCTTTTATATCAAGTTGCTCTTATTATGTTTCAATTTGGATAATTTCCTCTTTACAGGAAATAGTGGTAGATCAGTATCTTGTTTATTCTTATTGTATAAAACAATTTTTTTTATTTCCTGTTTTATGGGCCATTTATTTCTATCTTTATCATAGGATTATCTCAAAAAAAATAAATTTATTTTAATTAAGATTATGTATTCAAATGGACACGATAATATACCTCCTGACAGAATAAAAATATTATATCTATGTATATTCTTGTTATTTTTGGTTGTAGCTACCAGGCTGTGGTATGTCCAGATATTTAAAGGGGATTATTACTACATCCTATCAACTAAGAATCGAATTAGGTATGAGAATATTTATGCCCCACGTGGCATTATAAGGGATGTTAAAGGTCGCATCTTAGCAGAAAATCTTCCAGCCTATGCCTTGGGTATAATAAGAGAAGACTGTAGAGTACACAATAGATGTGAATCATCAATAAAAAAAATATCTACTCTCTTAAATCTCCATTTAGATGATTTAAAAAGAAATTTTCAAGTGGGGAAAAGACGAGTCAAGCCCTTTGACCCTTTGGTCTTGGTCAGGGATTTAAACTTTAAGGATATATGTAAGGTGGAGACACACTTGGATGAACTCCCTGGGATAGTGATCATCCCATATCCCAAAAGGTTTTATCCCTATGGGAAAATTGGTGCGCATATAATAGGATACGTGGGAGAACCTTCTGAAAAGGATTTGCAAAGATATCCTTATCTAGAACCAGGGGATATAGTTGGAAAGACAGGGATAGAACTTACCTATGAAGATATATTAAGGGGTAAAAAAGGAAGAAAGCAAGTGGAGGTCAATGCCCAGGGAAGGACACTTAAAGAGAGGGTGATAAAAAAACCAGTTAGTGGTGGTTCTATAAAACTTACTATAGACATGGATGTGGAAAAATATGTTTATAAGAGACTTGGGAAACAAAGGGGTGTGTGTATTGTGATGGACCCTTTTTCTGGAGATGTGATTGCCATGGTGAGTAAGCCTAGCTATGACAACAACCTTATGTCCCACGGCATATCTCAGAAAAAATGGAGGGCCCTTGTTTTAAATCCAGCACATCCCCTTCAACATAGGGCAATCTCCTCCTGTTATCCTCCTGGTTCAGTTTTTAAACTCGTAGTAGGTCTACTTGGCCTTGAAAAATATAAACATATAAGAAAGAAAATGACGTATTGCCCTGGATTTTATAGACTTGGAAACAGAATATTTAGGTGTTGGAAAAAACAGGGGCATGGATGGATAAATTTTAAAGAAGCCATAAAACAATCATGTGATGTATATTTTTATAAATTAGGACAGGAACTTGGAATAGATTTAATTAGCAGTTTTGCTAAAAGATGTGGCTTTGGAACAAGGACAGGTATAAAATTAGATGGTGAAAGTGGGTGTCTTATCCCATCTAGGGAGTGGAAGTTAAAGAGATTTGGGGTTCCGTGGCAAGAAGGAGATACATTAAATACTGCTATTGGACAGGGATATGTCTTGGTTACTCCCCTGCAAATTGCAAGGTTTATAAGCTCTTTGGTAAATGGTGGTAAAATACTGAGGCCTAGGATATGCCTTCAAGAAAAAGTTAAGGTCATAGGAGAGTTGCCAGCAAAGAAGCAAAATGTAAGATATTTAAAGAAAATTATGATAGCTACAGTGGAAGAAGAACATGGGACGGCTACTATCTTAAGGACTCCAGGTATAGTTATAGGGGCCAAGACTGGTACAGCCCAAGTGTTTTCTATTAGATCAGATGAACTAAGGAGTAAGAACCCAGAAGAAATAGCTTACGCAAAGAGGGATCATGCGTGGATGGCTGCTTTTGGAGAAAAAGGTAAAAAATGTTATGTGGTTGTGGTACTTATAGAACATGGAGGACATGGAGGCTCTGTAGCAGGCCCAGTGGTTAGGGATGTAATTAGGTATCTATTTAGTGGGGTAAATTATGTTAAGCATAGATAGGAGGTTTTTATCCAATTTTAATTGGGGACTTTTGGGCATTACCTTAATACTTTTTTTGGTTGGGGTTATAAATCTTTATTCAGCCAGTTCTCTGAAGTTAGAGCAAGGGGTTAAACTAATACCATATTATAAAAAACAGATATTTTGGGGGGGGTTGGGACTTCTGGCGTTTTTGTGTTTTCTTATTTTTGATTATAGGAGATTTAGGCAAATAGTAATCCCCCTTTATATATTGTCCATATTTCTTTTGCTTCTAGTGCTTGTCATTGGAAAGGCCAATGGAGGGGCAAAGAGATGGCTGGACATTGGTGTTATATCTTTTCAACCTACTGAGCTAGTTAAGCTCAGCGTAATCCTATGGGTATCTAGCTATCTTTCTGAACTAAATGGCCCATTGGGTTGGAAGGATTTTTTTAAAATAACTGTAGTAGTTATGATTCCAGTTTTATTGATTGTAAAACAACCAGACTTGGGATCAGGGTTAAATATTCTCATGTTAGTAGGTGGTATGATGTTATTTTTTAAGATTGAAAGAAAAATATTGATTACCCTTTTTATAATAATTCCCTTGCTTTGTCCCATAATATGGCATCATATGCACGATTATCAAAAAAACAGGATCAGGGTACTTTTTAATCCAGAGAAATATAAATTAAAGGAAGGGTATAATATTATACAATCCAAAATTGCAGTTGGTTCAGGAAGGTTTTGGGGAAAGGGATTTATGGAAGGTACACAAAGTCAACTCAAGTTTTTGCCTGAAAAACATACTGATTTTGTTTTTGCAGTATTTGCTGAAGAATGGGGTTTCGCAGGATCAATCTTTTTAATTATTTTATGTTGTGTGTTTTTATATCAAATACTCAGGGTAGTGGAATTGTCTAAAG
>JALWFY010000110.1 GCA_027013815.1 Desulfohalobiaceae bacterium
CAAATTCATATGAGTTTTTGGTAAACTTTTTTGCATTTGCCAGGATATAAAACGCCCCTGTTGGTTCCACTGCAATCTTAAATCCCATATTTCTGAGCCTTTTAATCATATATGTCCTTCTCTCATTATATACTTCTCTCATCCTCAGTACGTCTTTTTCTGCATATTTTAGTGCTGCTATTGCAGCATATTGAGCAATGGAAGAGGCACATATATAGAGGTTTTGCGCAAGGGATCTCATACATCTCACAAAATCTTTTGGGGCTATTACATAACCAAGTCTCCAACCTGTCATTGCATATTTTTTTGAAAACCCATTTAAAACAAATGCCTTATCAGTAAATTCCAATATAGTATGCTCTCTACCTTCATAAACCAGTCCATGATATATCTCATCAGACACAATATAGGTATCAAGTTCAGCAAGCTCTTGCATCTTTTTCTTGGAAAGCAAGGTGCCTGTAGGATTTGCTGGAGAATTAATGATAATGGCCTTGGTGTTTTTATTTAGGGCCTTTTTTATATCTAAGACCTCATATTGAAATCCATCATCTTCATAAACCTTTACCCTTTTTGGAACACCGTCTGCAAACTTGATAAAGGTCTCATAACACGCATATCCTGGGTCTGATATTATTACCTGGTCCCCTGGATTTAATAAGGCACCAAAGCACAAAATCATACCAGGTGAAGTACCTGATGTTACTATAATTTGTTCAGGATCTATGTCCACATTATAATTTTTTTTATAGTCTTCACATATTGCTTCTCTGAGTTCATATACCCCTAAGCTATGGGTATATTTTGTCTTTCCTTGATCTATGGCCAATTTTGCTGCATCTTTTACACAGTCAGGGGTCTCAAAGTCTGGTTCCCCTACCTCAAGATGGATCACATTATGCCCCTCAGATTCCAGCCTCTGAGCAGCCTCTAATACCTCCATCACCATAAAAGGCTTTATCTGCTGAATCTTTTCACATAGTCCCATATATCACTCCAAATCCCATACACATCCATTTGGTGTGTCTTTTAATATAACACCCTTTTTTATTAATGTGTCTCTAATTTCATCTGCCCTTTTAAAATCCTTATTTTTCCTGGCCTCTTGTCTAGCAGCTATTAGAGTTTCTATTTCTCCAATATCAATGTCTCGTCTCCTTGCCTTAAACCTTTTTAGTTCATCTAAAAATTTATCAGGTTCTTTGTAAAATACCCCTAAAATACCTCCTATTTCATCAATCTCATGATAAATTTCTTTTAAAATCTCAACACTATTTTTTGACTGCCTAAACTTCTTTTCCTGGGTCATACGATTTGCAAGTTTTATTATATTAAACACATGACCAAGGGTAGCTGCAGTATTTAAATCATCTTGAATTGCCTTTTTCCATTTGTCTTTAAACTGATGTAGTTCACTTTTAATATCCTGTGAAACTGGTATGTCCTTTGTGGGAGATATAGCCAAAAGGTCTTGAATGGACTTCTTTGTCTCATACACCTTTTTGAGTGCCTTTTCTGCCTCTTCTAAATTTTCAAAAGAAAAATCCAAAGGGGTCTTATAGTGTTTAGTTAATAAAAAAAATCTAAGGACCTCAGGCAAAAACCTTTCATAAATATCTCGTAGGGTCACAAAATTTCCAAGAGACTTAGACATCTTTTCCCCTTTTACCTGTACAAAGCCATTGTGCACCCAATAATTTACAAACTCAATCTCCCTCGCAGCCACAGTTTGTGCCCTTTCATTTTCATGGTGAGGGAATATGAGATCCTGTCCCCCGCCGTGGATATCTAAAGGAAGCCCTAAATATTTCTCACTCATTGCTGAGCATTCAATGTGCCATCCAGGCCTACCCTTACCCCATGGACTATCCCACCATGGCTCCCCTGGCTTAGAACTCTTCCACAGGGCAAAATCCAAGGGATCTTCTTTGTCTTCCATAACATCCACTCTTACCCCTGACCTGAGCTCTTCCACATCCCTACCAGAGAGTTGTCCATAACTAGAGAGTGCCCTTACCCTAAAATATACATCCCCCTTTTGTGTTGTATATGCATAACCCTTATCAATCAATACACCTATTAGCTCCTGCATCTCTTTTATGTGTTCAGTTGCCCTAGGTTCATAGGTTGGGGGCAATATGTTCAACTTCTCCATGTCCTCATAAAATGCATCAATATACTTCTGGGCAACCAGTTCACAACTAAGGCCCATCTCATTGGCCCTTTTTATTATCTTATCATCAATATCTGTAAAATTTCTAGCAAATATCACTTCATAACCCAAATATTTTAGTAACCTTACAAGTACATCAAACACCACCGCTGCCCTAGCATGGCCTATATGACATAGGTCATAGGCAGTTATTCCACATACATACATGTAGACCTTTCCCTGCTCTCTAGAAACAAACTTTTCTTTTTTCTTTGTCATACTATTGTATAAATACATAATTCACTCCTACTTAATACCAATTGAATTAATATTATTTAGGCATTTATTTTCTTTCTTGCAAGTACAACTGTCTTGACCTTGATCCCTTTTTTTTCTCCAGTAAATCCAAGTCCCTCTTCTGTGGTAGCAGATATATTTATACTAGTTAAAGGGATGTTTAAGAGATGAGCAATATTCTTCTTTATCTCTATTTTATATGGAGAGATCTTTGGTATCTCACATATAATAACTATGTCCACATGTTCTATAATAAGAGATTGTTTTTGAGCAATACTCATTACTTCAGACAAAAATATTAGACTATTCATACCCTTGGATTTTGGATCAGAGTCTGGAAATAAATCGCCAATATCTCCTAAACAAAGACAACCTAAGATTCCATCAATTAGAGAATGTATTAGCACGTCTCCATCTGAATGTGCTATCACCTGGGGAGATTTTGGAATCAAGACCCCACCTAGTTTAAGGGGCCTTCCCTCCCCAAATTTGTGCACATCATACCCTAGACCAATACAATTTTTATAATTTTCACACCTATCCTTTTCCAAAAATTTCAAGTCCCTTGGTGTAGTGATTTTGATATTTTCATATTCTCCTTCTACAATGTCCACATCCCCTCCAATGATCTCAACTAAAGAAGCATCATCTGTTCCTATGATATTATTATCAATAGCAAACTTATGGGCAGACAGGATAATATTTTTTTCAAACCCTTGAGGGGTCTGAACAGCCCTTAAATACTCTCTATCAAGGGTCTTAATCCTTCCTGTTTTATCAATTAATTTAATGGTATCTGTGACAGGAATACCTGGGACAACTGCGCTCGTTCCTTGCTCTAGCCTAGATATAATCCTCATTATAAGTGACGCACTTACAAAGGGCCTCGCTGAATCATGAATTAATACATGGGTGCATTCATGGGGCAGGATTGAAAGGCCATTAAAGACCGACCCCTGTCTGGTCTCACCCCCTGTGGTCACCTTATAATCCAAATTAAGATTGTCTTCTCTAGCAAACTTCTCTATCTCTGTTGAGATATGATCA
>JALWFY010000111.1 GCA_027013815.1 Desulfohalobiaceae bacterium
GCAATTTATTGGATTCAAGTATCATTTTAGGGCCTTGTAGGGCATTTCTCAATTCATGGACAAATCCACCTATTAGATAATTTTCTGTAAGTTCCCTATCCTTTTCTATGAGTCTACTAATACCCTCCCTTGAGCCAGGGTATAATCAGGAACAAATACCTTACTGCCCCTATCCTCAAACACCACTACAGTGGTATCATAGACAGTTTCAATAACGTCCTCTCTCATTATCTCTTTTGTGGGACCATTAAATGCAATCCTACCCTGTTTTAAAAACAAGGACTTATTACAAAATCCATAAGCCATATTTATATCATGAACTGCCATTACTATGGTCTTGCCATGCTCTTGGTTTAAAGACTTCAATAAATTTAGTATCTGTTTTTGATAATAAATATCTAAGTTGGATACAGGTTCATCAAGAAGCAGAATTTCACTGTCCTGGGCAAGGCAAGTGGCTATAGCAACCCTCTGTCTCTCACCTCCAGACAACTCAGTCAGTTTTCTATGTGCAATATCACTAATTTCCACTAGTTCCATGGCCCTGAGCACAACTTCTTTATCCTTTTCAGAACCCTGGCCAAGATAACCTATGTATGGGAACCTCCCTGCCATAACTGTCTCATATACACTAAAAGGGAAATAAACTGGTACATTCTGAGGTATATAACTAAGTAATCTGGCCCTTTGTCTGGTTGAATATTCCCTAACATCTCTCCCTTTGATAGTAACACTTCCATAGGTGGGATTCAAGATGCCGTTTATTAACTTTAATAAGGTACTCTTCCCACTTCCATTTGGTCCAAGTATACCTAGGAAATCACCTTTATCTATTTTTAGATCTATTTGTTCTAAAATCTCCTTTTTCCCATAGGAAAAAGACAGACTTTTTAAGCTTATCATTTCATAGGGTCTCTTAATCTATTCATTCAATGGGTCTGGTAGAGGTAATGCATAAAAGTTTTGGCTATTAAGACAATCCTAGGTCCTGGAATAGTCATATATGGTGCATTTAACACATATATTTTCCTGTGTCTAACTGCCCCAACGTCACCGAGCTCAGACCAAAGGTTCCATGCCTTCTTGGGATCATTACTTATTTCCATACTAGTAGTCTCAAATATCATATCTGGATTTCTGGCAAGTATCTCTTCAACAGACACCCTTGCATATGGCTTTTTTAAATCATTAAACACATTTATCCCACCACACCTACTTAAAATCTCTCCTAAAAAACTCTTGGGCCCTGCCACCCACACATCCCTTAGCCTATTTACCTCCCTATATACAACCAGAAGAACCCTTGGCCTTTTTGCACTATATTTTTTAGCAACAACCCTGTTTAGTCCCTCTTCTATCCTAGCAACCAATTTTTTGGCCCTAAGGGGAACCCCTAAGACCTCACCAATTCGTAGGATAGAATCATATATATTAGAGATAGAATCAAAATTTACTTCAACTATACGTACTCCAATCTTTCTGCAATATTTTTTTACTTTATTATCAGTCTTTAAAACCACTGCCATTGTAGGCCTTAACTCTGAAATCTTCTCTAGGTCAGGATTAAAATCACCACCAATATGGACCTTTTTTGTTGCCTCAGGGGGATAGGTACAAAAGTTCGTTACTCCTACCACTAAGTCTCCGCAACCAAGGGCAAACAGGATCTCTGTGGCAGACGGAGTAGTAGATATTATCCTTTCTCTACCATATGCATTGGTCAAGGGATAGGACAACAGACCGATCAAACAAAAAAAGAACCACCTTTTATTTAAAACTAAATACATAGATCAGGCCATTAGTGGATATCAATTGGTTTAAATGCAGATTTATATTCTAAGAAATAATATTTTTATCTTGCTCATATCAAAAATAAATTCATTATACAAGCCCATATTGGACACGACAAAGAGGCTGTTGTTATATCCTTTTAGGATTATAAAAAAATGATTCTCCCCAAAAAGAATTTAATTGATTTTTTAAGAAAATCTCCACTGTCCAAGTCTGGGATAGATTTTTCTACACTTCATCAAGAAAATAAACCACGTGATATAGATGTAGTATTATGAAATATCTTATTAATACCTAGGTGATTGAAGAGGTTATCGAACCTAAGTCAAATCTTAAGGTTCTTAGGTGGCTGGAAAAGCACAATGAAAATCAATTTTATATAAGATATTGTTTAGTATTATTATTTTCATTCATGTTGATTGCCTACTATACTTTAGGTCAAAATGAATTTGATTCAAATAACTACAATTCAAGTGTATAAGACAATATTGTGTTGTTTTTATGGATTATCCCCAGAATAAGTGGGGGCTGCCTTTGGTGCTTTTCCTTTTTTTACTTCATGATAATATGCATAAGTCATTGGCTCTCCTTCTGTCATTATTTCACTTCCAACTAGTTTACCTATGAAAATAGTGTGGGTGCCACAATTTACCTCATTGATTACATTTGCCTCTAAATAGGCTACAGTATGATCTAGGACTATTGGGGAACTAGTTGTTTCTAACTTGTATTTGATTTCTTTAAATTTATCTATATCCCTTCCTGACCTAAAACCAAAATTACCAATAAAGGTCATAGGTGCATCTTTTGACAGTATTTGTATAGAAAATACCTTACTATAGGTGATATATTCATGGGTCAAGTTCTGTTTATTTATACTGACTGCTATAGTAGGTGGATTTGAGGTGATTTGAAAAACAGTATTTGCAATCTGGGCATTTATCTCTTTTTCCTTTACTGAACCTACTATATATAATCCATACTGCAGTTTATAAAGTGCATTTGATCCCATTTTTTCTCCCCCTTATAAAATTTTTTAAAGACCCAATCTCAATTTAAATTAAAAAACAAAAAATAATAAAATCAACAAATAAAAAATTATTTTAAAAAATGCCCTCCTACGACCTTGGTTAGCATAAGGATATTGTATTAAATAAACCCTTATTAATTGTGTAGCATGATTTGGAAATGTAAAATAGAATAGGATCTCCTCTTAATCCCAGGAGACCCTATCTATCATTTATACCTAATCTATTTATTTACCCTGCATCATGGCTTCTATATCTTGCTTTACGTCCCCTATTGGCTTTAGGTCAAATTTTTCCACTAGGACCTTGGCTACATTAGGAGACAAAAATCCTGGCAAGGTAGGTCCAAGCCTAATCCCCTTAACACCAAGATACAAGAGTGCCAAAAGGACTGTTACTGCCTTTTGCTCATACCATCCAATATCAAAAGAGATAGGAAGATCATTTATATCCTGTACCCCAAAGACCTCTTTTAATTTCAGTGCAATTACAGCCAAGGAATAACAATCATTACACTGTCCTGCGTCCAATATCCTTGGGATACCTCCAATATCTCCAAGGTCCAGCTTATTGTATCTGTACTTTGCACAGCCAGCAGTCAAGATCACTGTATCTTTTGGAAGATTCTTGGCAACCTCTGTAAAGTATTCCCTTTTTTTCTGCCTGCCATCACAACCTGCCATTACAATAAATCTCTTAATGGCCCCTGATTTAACTGCGTCTACTACCTTATCTGCAAGGGCAAGGACCTGGTTCCTTGCAAATCCTCCAATTATTTTTTTGTCCTCTAATGAGGTTGGGGGAGGACAAGATTTTGCACGTTCAATGACCTTGGAAAAGTCCTTGGATCCTCCCTTTGGCCTATCTTCAATATGGACTGCACCAGGATAGTTTACCACCCCTGTGGTAAATAGTCTGTCTAAATAGTTTCCCCTAACAGGAATAAGACAATTTGTGGTCAAGATAATTGGTCCATTAAAGGACTCAAATTCCTTGTTTTGGTGCCACCATGAACTCCCATAATTACCAACAAAATGATCGTATTTCTTAAATGCTGGATAATAATGGGCAGGCAGCATCTCACCATGGGTATACACGTCAATACCAGTGCCCTTTGTCTGTTCAAGTAGCTCTTCCAGGTCTTTTAAATCATGACCACTTATCAATATACCAGGATTGTTTCTAACACCTAGATATACCTCTGTAATCTCAGGATGTCCATAAGTAGATGTGTTTGCCTCATCTAACAGGGCCATTGTCTTAACACCATATTCCCCAGTCTTTAATACAAGATTAAACAACTCATCTCCAGATAGATCCTCTGTTACTGCTGCCATTGCCTCAAAAATAAAATCATAAATATCAGGATCTTTATATCCAAGTATAGCAGCATGGTCTGCATATGCAGCAATTCCCTTCACCCCATAAGTTATAATCTGTTTTAAGGAACGAGCATCTTCATCCTTTATACGTAACCAACCTGCCTCTTTTGCCTTTTCATAAAAATCTTCGGGATTATCACTATACCAAGTAGCAGCATCATCTAATGGACCATCAAATTCCTTTCCATATTTTTCTTTGTATGCCTGTAGGAATTTTGCCTTTAGGTCATCCCTCACCTTAAGGGCGTCTTTAATCCATTTCTCAAACCTCTTATTGTCCCATCCAACATTTGTAATAGTGCTAAATAGGGCCTCGCATACAAACCTACCTACGCTCTCATCTACCTGACCAAACTCCTTAAACTTTTTTGCATAAATAGATATTCCTTCTACTAAATAAATGAGTAAGTCTTGAAGGTTTGCAGTATCCTCTGGTTTTCCACACACGCCCTTTTTGGTACAACCTGTGTTTTTTGCAGTTTCTTGACATTGATTACAAAACATAACAAACTCCTTTTGTTTTTAAGGTTAATTTTTTATCTTTTTGCTCTTCATAAAACATATATAAAAGCTAAGCCCTTGACCCATGTCAATTTGCCTTAGTTTACCCAACAATATTTCCCTTAGGATCAATAACTATCTGTTTTATCTTATAATTTTTATCACTTTTTTCCATACCTTTTTTCACTATAACAGGTAGACTACTACAACATGGGACTGTCATAATAGCCACTGTAACAGAATTTATTTCATTTTTTAAAAATATATGTTTGAATTTTTCTACATATTCTTCTTTATTGTCAAACTTTGGACATCCAATCATAACCACCTTCCCTGGGAGCATATCTTTATGGAGATTGGGATATGCAACTGCAACACAATCCGCCATGACTAGTAAGTCACTATTTTTTAAAAATGGTGCATGGGGAGGAATTAACTTTATCTGAACAGGCCAATGACCTAGACTAGATTGCACCCCTTGTGTTTGAGTTGGTGTAGGTGCATCTAATATCTGCACCTGAGTAGAAGGACATCCACATTCCAATCTTTCCCTTGATTTAAGATATTCTTCCACAGCCTGTTCATCAAAGTCCTCTGCCTCTCTTTCTACTATCCTGATTGCATCATTTGGACATTCCCCAAGACAAGCACCCAATCCATCACAATACTTTTCAGCAACAAGCCTTGCCTTTCCATCTATTATCTGGATAGCCCCTTCTTCGCACGCAGGGACGCACTGTCCACAACCATCACATCTTTCCTCATCTATTTCTATAATCTTCCTAAGTACCTTCATAAGATTACTCCTTGTTTAATAATGCTTTTTTAGCCAATTTTTTCCCAGTATTTGTAAAAAATCTTTTTTCTATGATTTGTTCAAGTTTTTCAGGAGAGATTTCTTGTTTTTTTAATTTTTCTTCTAAATTCACAATAGTATCTGCATCGTATAGGCATTTAAAATTCAAGGTCTCCTCCTCCCTAGGATGATGGTGATGTCCTATAATATCACAGACCTCTGAGATTAAGGCTTCATCTGCCCCCAGCCTTTTTAATATATCCTCAGCTATACCTGGTCCTAATTCTTCTTGGTAAATAGCAGCAGATGAATTGTATTTCTTCTCTGCTTCTATTATTCCTATATCATGCAAGTATCCAGATATTATAACTATCCCCATGTCAGCGCCTTCTTCCCTCGCGATTTGCTCAGCATATCTTGTTACCTTAACTGCGTGTCCAATCCTCTTAAAATCCCTTCCAAACGCTTTTTTCATCTCTATGGCCACCCTATCTTTTAACATCTCTTTTCTCTGGGCAATGAGTTCCGGGGGCAAATTACCAAGACACTGTTCAGCATAAGGACAATATGCAGCACATCCAAAGTCCATCTTTGGGTTTAAGAATTTATGTCCACAATGTGGGCACCTCCTCATGGTATCGTCCTTAAAAAATTCCACATCTTTTCCACAATTTGGACATTTTACCTCAAATACTGCTGAATGGTCCCAAAATTGAGTATCTTGACCTGGACACTTCATTTTTCACTCCTTGTGTTCTAATTAATATAAAACCTTTTCCTTGAACTGTTGATCATACCTTACCTATTTGATTTGATTTTACTTTGATATAGATCAAAAACAAAAATTTTTTCAAGATCGCTCAAAATCATCCAAAAAATCAACTTATTTCTAATCCTATGGGACAATGGTCTGATCCCATAACCTTGTGTTCTATCCATGCTTTTTTCACCCTTGGTAACAATTCCTTGGATACAAAAAAATAGTCTATCCTCCACCCAATGTTCTTTCCCCTTGCATTAAATCTATAGCTCCACCAGGTATATCTACCTGGATTTTTATCAAATATTCTAAAGGTATCCACATATCCATGGGATATAAATTTATCTATCCATGCCCTTTCTTCAGGTAAAAAACCAGATCTCTTGGAGTTTTCCTTTGGATTGGCCAGGTCTATTTCAGTATGGGCAGTATTAAAATCTCCACCAACTATAATTGGCTTATTTTTTCTTAGTTCTTCAACATATGATAAAAAATAATCATAAAAATCCATCTTAAATCTCAACCTATCATCGTTCATCTGACCATTTGGAAAATATACATTAAATAAATAAAAATTTTTGTACTCCAATTGAATAACCCTGCCCTCTCCAGAAAATTTCTGTTCTGGAAATTCAAACAAAAATCCCTGAGGTTCTATCTTATAAAACACTGCAACACCAGAATATCCCTTTTTTGTCTTAGACTCATTCCACAAGAGTTTATAACCATTTTTTTTCACAAGTTCTTTTTTTGGGATCTGATCCAGGGTGGCCTTTACTTCTTGCAGAAGCACTATGTCTGCACCTGAGGTCCCAAGCCATTCCCAAAATCCCTTTTTAATAACAGCCCTAAATCCATTTACATTCCAAGAATAAATCTTCATAAGTGTCCCTTTTGTATAAGAGAAGATCAAGTTGAATTGAAAAAAATTATTATTAGTTACAGGGATACATGGCCCAGTAGATATTTGGCGGGAATTAAAGGATAAGTAATATATAATAAAAACAGCTCAAGCCATATATCCCTAACTATCCTGTGATGTTATGGTTTCCAGACCTCCCACACCTTTCCAACTAAATCTGGTCCAGGGGTCAATGTCTTGCCACCTGGTTCCCAACCTGATGGAGTAACCTCTCCTGTCTTGACCACATGTTGAAACGCCTTTATCTGCCTGAGTAGTTCTTTTGGATTCCTGCCCACCTCAGGGGTCAAGACTTCCATTGCCCTGATATTAAAGTCAGGGTCTATGATGAATCTGCCCCTAATATCTACCCCTGCATCTTCATCATATACCCCATACACTGTACCTATCTTTCCCCCTGGATCAGATAGGATTGGAAAAGGAACACCACCATCTAACATCTTGGTAAGTTCCATCTCCTGCCACGTCTTGTGCACAAATCTACTATCTGTACTAATTGCAAGGATTTCCACATTAAGGGCCTTGAATTCATCATACAGGCTCGCAACCGCAGCCAACTCAGTAGGTCAAACAAAGGTAAAATCCCCTGGATAAAAACAAATTACAATCCATTTCCCCTTATAATCTGAGAGCTTAACGGGCTTGAATCCATAACCCTCTATATATGCACTTGTCTCAAAATCCACTGCTTCTTTTCCAACCCTAACTAACATATCTACACCCCCTTTTTTTAAATCAATGGCCTCACCTGCCCTATCTCCTCCTTCTGGAATTATTGGCCCTTTTGTTGGGGCCACGCAATCATCTTTTAATCTTCCCATATCCATGCCCTCCTTTATTTTAATTGTTTCAGCCTTGCTGCCACCTGTTTCCCTAAATCCCTGCACATATCAAGACCCTGTGCATTTGGCACATATTGGATCCTGAGTGCCGGAGAAACTATATCAAACTTCATCTCTTCAAGTAGTTTTTCAATTACCTTAGGGGCCTCACCGCTCCAGCCATAAGAACCAAAGGCAGCACCTATTTTATTCTGAGGCCTAAGGCCTTTCATATATGTGAGAAAATCAGAAACCGTAGGAAATATGTTATTGTTCAAAGTTGGTGAACCTATCAAGACTGCCCCAGAATCTAAGACCTCTGTTATTACATCACTTCTGTGGCAAGATTTTAGGCTCATAAGTTTTACATCTATCTGTTCTTTAGCAATCTCTTTGACTATCTCTTCTGCCATAATCTCTGTACTGTGCCACATGGTGTCATATACAACAAGGGCCCTGGATTTTTGCTCTTGCTTACTCCATTCAACATAACGGGAAACAATATCTGGGATATTTTTAGTCCATATCACCCCATGATCTGGACAGATCATGTTAAATTCCAGCTTTAGCTTTTGTATCTTTTCTACTAATTTTAATATCAAATTAGAATAAGGATATAAAATATTTGCAAAATATTTCTTGGCCTGTTTAAACAATTCATCTTTATCTACCTCATAGTCAAATCTCTTTGATGTTGCATAATGTTCCCCAAATGCATCACTGGAAAAGAGTATCTTTTCTTCAGGGATATAGGTAAACATACTATCAGGCCAATGGAGCATCCTTGTTTCAATAAACATGAGCTCTCTTTTTCCAATACTTAATTTATCCCCATCTCCAACTGGGATAAAATAAAATTTATCTCCAAAATGTAAGGACAAATTTTTCTTTCCCATCTTTGAACAATAAATAGGTTTATCCTTACCAATTAAATGCATTAATCTTGGGATAGATCCACTGTGATCCATCTCAGTATGATTGCTTATAAGTATGTCAATTTTCTTAGGATCAATTATCTGTTTTATGTTTCCTATAAATTGTTCATACAAATGTTCCTTTACTGTATCTATTAATGTTATTTTTTCATCTAAAATAAGGTATGCATTGTACGTTGAACCTTCATATGTGGAATATCCATGAAAATCCCTTATGTTCCAATCTACTGCACCAACCCAATATATATTGTCTGCTATTTTTACAGGTCCCATACTACCTCCTTTTTATTAATTATTCCATCACACACTTAACATATTGAACAATAGAGTATGAAAAACAACAAAACTTCTCTCAAAAGAAGTGCTGTTTTTGCAAGCAAATGTCCATTTTTTAAACTAAAATAGCAAGTTTCGTTCAATCTGTTGTTTTTCATAAAACTCATTAAACATCAGTTAAATTAATACTATTCTGAAATAGAAATACACCCAGCAGGGCAACTATCTATAGCCTCCTGGATGAGATTATCTGAACACCCTTCAAAGTGCTTTACATATGCCTTTTGTTCTGTCTCATCAAAGCCAAATATTTCAGGACATATTTCTACGCAGCTTTCGCACCCAAGACATTCTTCTCTGTCTATTGTTATTTCCCTTGCCATTGTAATCTCCATTTTCTTTCTTTAATAAGATTCTTCATAACCCAAATCATCTTCAGTTAAAGGATGTGCAAATTTTCTATAGACCCAAAACTGGTACAATATAACAATGGGTACAAATATCAAGGCTACTGTTAGCATTATTTTTAATGTAAGTGGACTGGATGAACCATTATATATTGTTATTGAATATTTTGAATCAATAGAAGATGGAAGCATATTGGGATAAATTCCAAGTACTCCAAATAGTGTGCATCCTGCAATTGTAATAGCTGAACCTATCCAGGCCTTTATCCACTTCTGTTCTGCCATAGAATTCCTAGACAAAAAGATACCATATATAGGAACCAACAATATTGGTATAAGATAAATGTGGTGAAAATAGTTTGAAAAAATATTAGTAGAAAATACTGACATAGCCAAAAATAATACAAAAACAATGACTTTGGCTTGCCATATCTTAGTTGCCAATACTCCTGCCCTCATTTGTAGTTCACCTCTGGTCCTGATACATAACCATAGTGCACCATGTTCTAGAAACAACAATACAAATAGGACGCCTCCAATGAGTCCATAGGGATTTAATAATGTAAGTATATTTCCATGGAACACACCATTTTCATCTATTGGTATCCCCTTGAAGATATTGGCAAATGCCACACCAAGTAATAGTGCTGGCACAAAACTACCAATAAAAAGACAAATATCCCATATTCCCTTCCAAAATCTACTTTCTACTTTGCCCCTAAATTCAAAGGATACACCCCTTATTATAAGTGCTACTAAAAGTAACATTAATGCAGTATATAATCCTGAAAACATCACTGCATATGTCTTTGGAAATGCAGCAAATGTAACCCCTCCTGCAGTGATCAACCACACCTCATTTCCGTCCCAAAAGGGTCCCATTGCATTATATATATATCTTTTTTCCTGTTCATTTTTTGCAAGAAATGGCATGAGGGTGCCAAGCCCTAAGTCAAATCCATCCAATATAAAATATATTACCCACAATATTCCCCATAACAAAAACCAAATGGTATTCATACCTTATACCTCCTGAAATTTAAATATTATCCTTGAACTGGTTCAGGACCTTTTCTTGCGTATTTAAACAATAAATAAATGTCCACGGCCCCTAAAAAGGTATATAACAAGGTCAAAAGTACCAAAGAGAAATATACTTGAGAACCAGCAATAGGAGATACTGCATCAGATGTCTTTAATACTCCATATACAATCCAAGGTTGTCTTCCAACTTCTGCAACCACCCATCCTGCCTCTATGGCAATATATGGGATAGGAATGGCCCAGGGGAGAAATTTTAATATCTTGGGCTTGTTCTCAAGCCTATTTCTCTCCCTCCATGCCAAGAAGGACAGGGCCAGGAGCAAAAATCCCAGACCAACCATAAGTCTAAAAGACAAAAAGGTGAGTAAAACAGGAGGTCTCTCGTCTTTTGGAAAGTCCCTAAGACCCTTTACCTCGGCAGATGGCCTGTCATAGGCCAATATACTTAATACCCCAGGAAGGGGCAAAATCTCTATCTTGTTTCTCTCATGTTCCTCATCTGGTATGAGAAAAAGATACATTGGCGCATATTTTTTTGTCTCCCAAAAAGACTCCATTGCCGCAAGCTTTGCAGGCTGTTTATGGGCAACCTCACTTCCATGTATATGGCCCTGCACAACTAAAAACACCACAAATATAAGAGACCATATTGAGGCCAGACGAAAGGACTTTTTAAAAAAATTAAACTCCCTGTCCCTTAATAGATGATAACTAGATATACCTAGGATGAAAAATCCAGCCAGCACATAGGCTGAAGACAAGGTATGAAAGATTTGCTGCCATGCAAATGGATTGGTAACAACTGCCTTAAAACTGCTCAGTTCCGCACGCCCATTTCTAATCACATATCCAACTGGATTTTGCATAAACCCATTTGCAAGTAATATCCAAATGGCAGATAGATTAGATGCAAAAGCCACTAACCAGATGGAAACTGCATGAAGTTTAGGGGATAGCTTTTCCCATCCAAAGACCCAAACAGCCACAAAGGTAGACTCCAGAAAAAAAGCCGCTGTTGCCTCAATGGCAAGTAAGGAACCAAAAATATCTCCTACATATTCAGAATATCTTGCCCAATTTGTACCAAACTGAAATTCTAGGGTTATCCCTGTAACTACTCCTAGGGCAAAATTGATTAAAAATAGCTTACCCCAGAATTTTGCCATCCTCTTATAGTCCTCGTCCTTGGTCATCACATATCTTGTCTCCATAATGGCAACTAGTAAAGAAAGTCCAAGGGTCAAAGGCACAAAGATAAAATGAAACATAGTAGCCATTGCAAATTGGAGCCTTGATAACCATACAACATCCATATCCTACCTCCTACTATAATTTAATACCTTAGAGGCAATCTGTTTAATATTGAACTCTTGAAACCTATAGTCCCAAAATACCTGTAAGTTCTTATCAATTCTAATCAAATCCCTAGCCCCTTCCCACGATATGTTGAGGTTGTTTAAAATAAACAACCCCATTAAAATAATAAATGGGTCTTTTTCACCATCTAATGATCTTAATATTTCGGTCTCATACCCTCTCACCAATTTGGGATATGATTTAGAAAATCTGGCAACTGCCCAATATCCTCCCCGTCTAAGTGGCTCAAACTCTATAAAATTATCTGTTTTATCTCCTAAGTCTATTATCTGATGAATCAAAATAGAGGAATATTCCTGGGCCAGGATATCTACCTTTGACAATACCTCGCCCATCACCTCAGGGACTCCCCACGCAATACCCCCAGATTCATCACATAGCATCCAGAGGAGTCGCCTTACAAAAATCCTTCCTTGCTCTGGATCATCTTCACTAAGGATGTTAACCACTTCTCCAAATCCTGCCACTGCATGCCATCTTATTCTCTCATCACTATTTAGCAAGGCAGAGAACAAACAACCTATTACCTTTTTTAAGGGAAAAGAAACAAGCCCTTCAATATAATCAGGATAGTCTTTCTCTCTCAAGAGCTTAATTATGTTTTTTTTTATTTCACTGGTCCTATTCATAAAAAAATAAAAAAAGCCCCTCATTAAGGGGCCTTTATTTTTTATTATTCCTCGCTAAAATCACTCTTTGATGCACCGCACACTGGACATGTCCAATCATCTGGTAGATCTTCAAACCTTGTCCCAGGTTCAATTCCATTATCTGGATCACCTTTTTCAGGATCATAAACATACCCACATACTCCACACACCCATCTAGCCATGACCACCCTCCTTAATGTTTTTTCTATTAATTTATTTGTTTTCTTCTAAAACAGAACCCTTTCCAGCAAGGGGTCTAAACGCATCCTTTGAAGCACCACATATTGGACATCTCCAATCATCTGGCAAGTCCTCAAATTTTGTCCCCTTTGGGATCTTGCCTTTTCTATCCCCCTTATCTGGGTTATAAATATAACCACAATTGGTAGTCTGACATTGATACATTTCCTCTGGTCTAGCCATAATAACTCCAGATGGTTACAGATTTGCCTTCCAAAGGCCATGTAGATTACAGTATTCCCTTGCCACGACCTCCTTGGCTTCCAACTTAAATACTGCCTCTGGTGTATCTCCAGGATTTAAAAACTGTACATAGGACTTTCCATCTCCCTGGAGTTCAACCCATTCAATATAATGTTTATCTTCCATTGGATGGGCTACGCTTCCAACCTTGACCTTGTATCCACCATCTATCTTTTCAATTATAGGGACATGTTTTTCCTTTGCTGCGTCAACAGATCCCTCTTTTAACAACTCCATGGGTTGGTTACAACATACTAACTCACCCTTACCCCCATGCATTACCATAACAATATTCCCACAAACATTACATCTATAAACTTCTAATCTCTGGGCCATTTTTATACTCCTTTATTCTTACGTTAACACTTAATAATTTTCACCTAACAACTCAAAATATGCCTTTGGATGGGCACATGCAGGACACATATCAGGGGCCTCAGTCCCTTTATGTAAATATCCACAGTTCTGACATCTCCATACTACTTCTTTTTCCCTCTTGAAAACTATACCTTTTTCAATATTTTCTGCAAGCTTTTTGTATCTTTTTTCATGTTGTTCTTCAGCTACTGCTATGGCCTCAAATATAAGTGCAATATCATCAAATCCCTCTTCCCTGGCCACCTTTGCAAACTCTGGATACATAGTTGTGTGTTCATAATTCTCACCTTCAGCAGCGGCCTTTAGGTTTTCTAAGGTAGACCCTATCTTGCCTGCTGGAAAACTACCTGTAATCTCCACTTCTCCACCTTCTAAAAGCTTAAAGAGCCTCTTTGCATGTTCTTTTTCCTGATTGGCAGTCTCTTCAAATATCTTTGAAATCTGCACAAACCCCTCTTTTTTTGCCTGAGAAGCAAAGTATGAATAACGATTCCTTGCCTGGGACTCTCCAGCAAATGCAGTTAATATATTCTTTTCTGTCTTTGTACCCTTTAACTTGGCCATAAATTATACCTCCGTGTTTTTTTTTAATGTTTTTTTTATCTTAAATGCACAATCCCTTATAATACCACATAACACTAAAAAATCATCGCTCTTTATCTCTTTCATGCCTTTATTAGACAAACTAATCATCATTTCAATGAGATTTTCCACCTCTTCTAAGTAATTATTTTTTTTATTTTTTGCTATTATATTATTTTTCTTCATAATGTAAATTCTTTTTTTTAAAAGCCTCTATGGATAAAAATAATCATGACCACCAAAGGACTTTTATAACCCCTCATTCCCCTAAAATTAATATATATTGTCTTCTCAACCTAACCACCGCCCCTTTCTCTTATATAGAAGCAATGAGTATGCCAATATTTTAAGCATATTCCTTATTACATATATCAAACTAAAATTCCGAAATCTTGCCTTTAGCCCTTAGCCTTTCACCTTATATACAATGAATTAGAATTCAGAAAAAAACATAAACTTTTTTTCATTTTTGAAATAAAAAGCATAATTAGTCTTCAATAAATAAAATCAGTCTTATCTCTAATCTCATATATCTTGCTTATAAGACACATTATGTTATGATACACATCTCTTTGATAACTAGTCTATTTTCAAACATTCTCATTAAATCTCATTTTTTGTCTCATTCTCAAAATTGAGACATAAAAAATTAACTTATATTATTTAGCATCCATTAGTAGATTGGCCAATTTTTCCAATAAAAACAGAATAGATTCTATGTCTAAGTGTTCTATTATAGTCTCATCAAAAAGCAGATTGATCTGTGCTGGCATATGCTCCTCTTCAGTTTCCTCATCCCAAAATAGGATGAGCACAGGGACCTTTGGAAGGGGATAAAATAAAAGGGCCAAATCACATGATGAGAACTCCCTTGACACGTCCTTTGCACCAAGGGATATTCCCCTTTGTCTAAGTAACTCTATTTTTCCAGTAAAATATTCTTCCAGTGGTCTTTTTATATGTCTCTCCAATGACTTAATCTTTGATATTGTATTTGGAAGTTCATGAAATGGAACAAACTTGCCTATTGGATTACTCTTACCACCCTGGGCAATATGATTATACAAAAACACCCTTTCCCAATGGTCTAGCTCAATCTCATTAGAATAAATCCCATCATTTGTAATATATACATGGGTACCAAAATAAGGGAGCTTTAGGGCCTGTTTACCATCTACTTCAACTATCTCTCCACCTATCCTATATGGTAGGTCTTTGATATCTGTCAAAGCAGCCCTTTGTTCTGCCCATTCCACTGCATCTTTTGCAGGGTCCCTTTTGGCATAAAGGCCATCTTTGTGTTGGTTATCTAGTATCTTTTGATAATGTGCAATGTTTTCCCTTAAAACATGTGGACATTTAGACAATGACACGTTTTCTGAGACAACCTTTGCAGCAAAGGCAAGACAGCTCTTTTCCCCACAATCCCCGCAATTGGTCTTTGGTAGAATGTCCCTATATACATCAATTGGAGACAATCCCATGATACACTCCTCCTAATTTAGTGTCTCAATAAATGAGACAATCTTAATATTTTTTGATATACTTCCCATATCCAAACCTATTTAGCTCTTGAATTTATAATCAGTTAGTTTAACATTACGGATCTGTATTTGTATAAAATGCAAATTAACAACCAAAAGGATGCTGGCACGGTTATTGTTAATAACAAAAAAATAAAAACTAAAAAAGGAGGATTAGATGAAAAAGAGCATAAAAAATTTAATGGAGGCATTTGCAGGTGAATCACAGGCCAATAGAAGATATCTGGCCTTTGCAAAAAAGGCAGAACAGGAAGGCTACAGACAAATAGCAAAATTATTTCGTGCAGCGGCTGAAGCAGAAACTATCCATGCCCTATCTCATCTTAGGGTCATGGGAGGGATAAAGGGAACCAAAGAAAATTTAGAAGAAGCCATTAAAGGTGAGACACATGAGTTTACATCCATGTATCCCAAAATGATACAAGAGGCCAAAGAAGAGGGCAATTCTCAGGCAGTTAGGACCTTTGAATATGCAAATGAGGTAGAAAAAATCCATGCAAATCTATTTAAAAAGGCATTAAATAACATGGATTCACAAGAAGAAATTGACTATTATGTATGTCCTGTATGCGGATATACCTGTGAGAATGAACCCCCTGAGAGGTGTCCAGTTTGTAATACAATGAAAAAAGTTTTCAAAAAAGTAGAATAAAAAGGAGGTAGTTTTTATGGATGAAAGAGAAGCCTTAGTATTAAATGCCATGAGAGAGGCAGGCAAGCCTGTAAGACCTGGAGATATTGCAAAGGCCCTGGGCCTTGAGAGCAAAGAAGTCTCTAAAATAATTAAAAAACTCAGGGAAAAAGGGGAAGTAATTTCACCCAAAAGGTGTTATTATGCCCCTAAGTAATTAGGGATAAATTAAAGATCAGAATAGGGCAGTAAGGGTAGCTGCCCTATCTTTAATTCTTCTTCTGTTATCACTTTAATACCATTTTGTATGAACAATCCAGTGGTTATTCCATTGCCTGGAATAATAGTACCTGAGAAACTACCATCATAGACCTTACCACATCCACAAGAAGGGCTATATTGTTTAAAGATTGCCAATTTTATACCTAACAAATCTGCTATCTTAAGGGCCTCTCTTGCCCCTTTAATAAAATTACCAGTTACATCTCTGCCTGATAGGGTAATCACTTTGTTGTCTCTTATTTCAGCCCTTTCCCTGGGAGTTGGAAGTCCTCCAAGTTGCTCAGGACAAATGGGAACAATAAAAAACTCATCTACTGTTTTAATTATATTTTTAAATCCCTTGCCCTGTCCATCATATCTACAATTTATGCCAAGCAAACATGCACTACATAAAACCTTTTTCATTTTTTTATCAATTTATTTAAGCTAACTACTCTGTATTTATCTTGGACAACCACCTGTATAGAGTGGCCCTAGATACACCTAGAAACCTTGCAGCCTTCACCTTATTCCCACCACACCTTTTAATGGCCATCTCTATTTCCTTAGGATCAAATTGTTTTCTAACCCTTTTTGTATTATTACTTTTAGACAAGGCTATCTCATGGACCACATTTTTTTCTAAAAGATAATTAGGTAGATGAGAAGGTTCTATCCTATGTCCATTAGATTCTAGAGATTCTACCAAGGCATATTGAATTACATTTTGAAGTTCCCTTATATTTCCTGGCCAATTATGTCTTTTCAAGAGTTCCATAGCACTTGGAGAAACCTGGGGTTTAGGCATATTAAATTCAGAAGAAAATTCTTCTACAAAATGATCGATCAATAAGGGAATATCCTCAATCCTTTGTCTAAGAGGTGGAATTTTAATGGGAATAACTGAAATCCTGTAAAACAAATCCTCTCTAAAATTCCCCTGTTTAATCTCCTCCTTTAAGTCCTTATTAGTAGCTGAGACTATCCTAATATCAACTCTTATCCTCTTATCATCTCCTAACCTCTCAATGGTATAAGTCTGGATTGCCCTCAGTAGCTTTACCTGCATTGCAGGGCTTACATCTCCAATCTCATCTAAAAACAATGTCCCACCATGGGCAAGTTCAAAGCGACCTTTTTTTGTCTTTGTTGCCCCAGTAAATGCACCCTTAACATATCCAAACAATTCACTCTCAATCAAAGAATCTGGAAGGGCTCCGCAGTTTACTGCTACAAATGGACCATTCTTCCTGGGACTAAGTTTATGGATGGTCTGGGCAACCAATTCCTTTCCTGTACCTGATTCCCCTAAAATAAGCACAGGCACAGATATCTTGGAAACATTTCTTATCTGTGCGTAAAGTCTAAGCATCTTTTCTGAACTTCCTATTATGTCGTGAAATTTAGTTGCCCCTTCTACCTCCCTTTCTGTATTAATTTCATATGTTATATCCTGAAATACAGCACATATTCCTATTATCTCCTTGTCATTATATATAGGAACAACCCTTGTCTCCAAGAATTTCAGATTCCCCTGTTTGTCAATAAATTTAACATTATATTCAAGGTCCTTAAAGCTCAAGATAGTTGTATTTTTCTTAAAGCTACATTTTTTACCGCAAAATCCACCAGGGAATACTTTATGACAGTCATTTCCTATTACTTCTTGTTTTGTATAACCTGTTAAATTCTCTGCTTCCCTATTAAAAAAGAATATCTTTCTATTTAAATCATGGGCAATAACAGCAACCGGAAGGGAATCTAAGACCTTTTCTAACTCCCACATAATATAAGCCCCCTGAAATAGGTGTTAGGTTGATTAAGTCAATTGGGTCACATGTCAATATTTAATTAATTTCTATAGAACAGGCCTATCCTAAATATTATGAGAAAAAAATCAAGATAACCAAAACACCCCAAACTTCATCAATACCCTATCATTCTGGGATAATACAATATATTTTCTCCCATATCCTCATTATCCCTCTCATAATTTACTAAAGCCAATATATCATTAGGACATATATAAAAAAGAGATATGCATAAGAAAATAACTTTTTTGTATTAAAGTTACCCTGGTAGATTTGAGAAAAAACTTTACTTATTGGGCTATCCTATTATAATATTTTGTGTCAGTATATTGTAAGGGATAACTATATAAAAACATCACGGAGTATGATTATGGGAATAAAATTTATAGACCAGGTTGATATAAAAAACAAAAAAGTCCTTGCTCGCTTTGATTTTAATGTTCCATTAAAAAATGGAAAAATCCTTGACGATTCCAGAATCAGAGCAGCAATTCCAACTATCAGACATATACTTGAACACAAGGGCAAATTGATTGCATGTTCTCACCTTGGAAAACCAAAAGGAAAGGTAGTCAAAGAACTATCTTTGAGCCCTGTTGCCAAAAGGCTAGAGGAGCTTTTAGAGATAAATGTAGATATGGCCAAAGATTGTATTGGGGAGGAAGTCCAGTCCTTAGTTGATGGTTTAAACCCTGGGGAGATGCTATTACTTGAAAATCTCAGATTCCATGAGGGTGAGACAAAAAACTCTCCTGAATTTAGCAAAGAACTTGCAAAACTCGGGGAAATATATTTAAACGATGCCTTTGGGGTAGTGCACAGGTCACATGCATCTGTGGTTGGGGTCACTGAATATATTGACATAGTTTGTGCTGGTTTTTTGATCAAAAAGGAAATTGAATACCTTAGCAATTATTTAAAAGACCCTGCCCGTCCCTTTGTTCTCATAGCTGGTGGAGCAAAGGTATCTACGAAGCTCGGTATATTAAACAGCCTAATGCATAAGGTAGATAGGGTTTTGATAGGCGGCGCAATGGCAAATACCTTTAGGATATCCCAAGGATATCCTATTGGAAAGTCTATCTATGAAAAAAACCTAATAGAGGAGGCAAGGGAGATTATTGCAAAGGCAAGGGAAAACAATGTGGGATTTTACCTCCCTGTTGACTATATCCTAGGCAAAGATATAGAACAAGAAGTCCCCATGGGGGTTTACCCCTATCAAAACGTAGATCCTGAGGGTAAAATCTTTGATATTGGACCAGCTACACATACATTATTTTCAGAGGTACTAAGGGATGCAAAGACAATTGTTTGGAACGGACCCATGGGTGCCTTTGAAAATCCCACATTCTCTCAAGGTTCTTTTGGAATTGCCCAAAGTGTTGCAGCAATAGATGGAACAACCATAGTGGGAGGAGGAGACACAGATAATCTAATCCATGGTTGCAAATTACAAGACAAAATAACCTTTATATCCACAGGTGGAGGTTCTTTTCTGGAATTTCTAGAAGGGAAAAAACTCCCTGGTTTACAGGCACTCGGATTTTATGATTAATACCTACTAATCTAAACAGGAGCAACTTAGATGAAAAAACTAATGGCAGCTAACTGGAAGATGTATAAGACACAAAGGGAGGCAAAAGAGACCATCAGAGAATTAATTTCCCTTATAAACGACAATATGCCATCAGAAAGGGAAATCCTTATTTTTCCACCTTTTACTTCCCTTGATGTTGTTTGTAATGAGATCAAAGAAATAGAGTATATCCATGCTGGAGCACAAAATTTTTATCCAGCTATAGAGGGGGCATACACAGGAGAAATATCCCCAAAGATGTTATTGGACGTGGGGTGTGAATATGCACTTGTTGGACACTCGGAAAGACGCCATATCTTCTTGGAACAAGATGACCTGCTGGCTAAAAAGGCCCATTTTGGAATAGATTCAGGGCTCAAGATTATATTCTGCGTTGGAGAAAAATTAGAGGAGCGAAAGGCAGGAAAGGTAGAAGATGTCTTAAAAGAACAACTAAAACAAGGGCTCAAAAAAATTAAGGATGTATCATCTCCTGAAAAGGTTCTGAATATAGCATATGAACCTGTGTGGGCCATTGGGACTGGAGAGGTTGCAGGAGAAAAAGAAATATCTGAGGCACATGCCATTATAAGAAAAGAACTCAGATCTATGTTTGGAACACAAGCTAATAATATTAGGATCCTATATGGGGGAAGTGTAAAACCTGAAAATGCAGATTCAATAATAAGTATTGACAATGTGGATGGAGTATTGGTAGGTGGAGCTAGTCTGTCAGCCAAAAGCTTTAGCAAAATAATATTTGCCTGACAATTAGCTCATAAATATTGGGCAATAAAACGACTAGAAACTATAAGGAGGACATGTTTTGGAGACCCTGCTTCTAACTATTCATTTTATAGCATGTATCTTACTCATTATTGTCATATTATTACAAAGTGGACATGAGGGTATGGGGGTAATCTTTGGGGGCCCTAGTTCTTCTTCCTTTTTTGGAAGTACTGGTGCTGGTGGATTTTTAGTTAAAATAACTGTAGGAGTGGCAATAGTATTTTTCTGTACCTCACTAGGTTTTACTATACTGGATTCTGCCAAGAAAACAAAGGTACAGCCATCTATTGTACTGGAAAAACCAGTTACATCAGCTCCTATAAAACGACCAGCTCATGTTTCAACCCCAGCTAATCAGGGCACTCAAAAAAACAGGAAACAAAAATCAGAAAAATAATGGAGTAAAAGCCTAGACATTTCAAAAAAAATTTTATAGAAGAATATTTTGTTGAGCCGAGGTGGTGGAATTGGTAGACACGCTATCTTGAGGGGGTAGTGGGCATCCGCCCGTGAGGGTTCGAATCCCTCTCTCGGCATAAAGTGGAACAAAGTTCCACTTTACCTTGGCCATAAAGGCCAAGTTTTATAAGGAATAAAAATTTCTTATAATAGGCGTAAGCCACAAAAGCGGAGTAAAACTCCACTAAGGTCGAGTAAAAACTCGACCTTTTTATTTTATAAAGAGCAAGACCACAGCCATCCCTATAAAACCAGTTATTAATATAATATAATTTTTTTTCACCCTAAGTGATAATACCCCACCAATAAGGGAAATGGCCCAAATAAAGGGCCATGATATATGTATAGAACTATTACCCTTCAACCTATCCCCAATGGATATAAGAATATAGAATAATACCAAAAAACTTGACCAAAATATAGCCATATTCATAGAAAATAGCTGAAATAGGGACCTTAAAATCTTGGGAGATAAAGAATATCTCTCATTAGTATTGATACAGTGTATTATATTCTCATAATCCTTATTTTGAAAAATCCTGTGTACTCTCTCAAGATATGAACCAATAAACGCAAAGGGAAGTGTAAGCAAAAGCAAGATATAAAAATCTACACCTGAGGGTTTGAGTTCATGACAAATTGTGAGATTCAAAAACAAGGGAAATATTCGATGAGGAGGGATAAAGGTGCCCGCAGGAAACAAATCCAGCCAAAAAAGTTCAAAAAATATACCAAGCCCTAGGGAGTATTCCCATGAATTGGTAATAAGGCCAAAAAACAAAGAAATTGTAATTGGTCTATCTACCAGACCAGGAGTTACAAAAAACCTAGTCAAACAAAGTCCACTAAAGAATAATCCATATATAGTTGCCTTTAAGACGATGTCTAATCCCACAATTGTTCATCCTTGATTGAGACTGGATTATTGGGTACACACCTCAAGTCTAAATTGATTCCCTGATCTTTTAGATACTTAAGACATGTAATATCATCTGGACTCAAAAATATATGGTCACATAGCTGTCTTTTCCCAGGTGCATAATGTAGGTTCCCAATGTTCAGGGTATAAAACTCCAATCCCCTATCAAAGGCCTTTTTGGCATCTTCACAAGTAGCAAAGAGTATAAAGATCTGGCTAGATACTACCTCTTGCTCTATATTTTTTACAGTCTTTATTATATCCCTTATACTACAAAAAGTAATTCTTAAATCTGCAGGGATAGCAAGTTTCATTATTTCCTGCCTGAGTTCATCTTCGCATAATTCATCATTTGCAACAATTATATACTTTGATTTACAATAAGGAACCCAGGTTTCTACTATCTGACCATGAATCAACCTATTGTCTATCCTTACCCAGACCTTATTATTATCTTCCATTGCATGGAACCTTTCTCTGAAGTAGCTCCCCTGCCACCCTTATTCCCTTTTTACCAGCAATCTTGCCCTCATTTGCCAAGTCTTCCAAAGAGAGATTTCTATTTGTCAGTATCTTAAGTAGCATGGGGAGATTTGCACCAGTTATGACCTCAAGGTTATAAGAATTTAACAGAGAAAAACTCAAATTGCTAGGAGAACCACCAAACATATCAGTTAAAATAATCACCCCATCACCTTCATCCAATTCCTTTACACTGAGTTGAATGTCCCCTAAGATCTCTTCCATTGGTTTTGAGGTATCCACTGACAGGGCCTTACATCTATTTTGTCTTCCTATAATTGACTCTGCGGTCAATAATAGTTGTTTTCCAAAATCCAGATGAGTAACTATTAATACTCCAACCATTTTATCACCTTAAGTAATAGACCTTACGCACTTAAAATATTAAAAATAAATATCGAAAAACATGCTTACACATCAGTATAAGTAATGGACATTAAAGACAGATGTCTGTGTTCTAATTGAACAGTATAATTTTTTCCCTTAAGTTCATGATATACCAACTCTGCAATAGCCACCGAACGATGATAACCCCCTGTACACCCAAAGGCAATGGTCAATCTAAATCTTCCCTCTTCTGCATAAAGTGGCAATATAAATTCCAGAAAATCCAAGAGTTTTTTCAAAAATATCCGACCTTGTTCAAAACCCAAAATATATTCTTGAATAAGTCTTTCTTTACCTGATAATGGCTTTAGATCTTTTACAAAATAGGGATTTGGCAAAAATCTAAGATCCAAAACCACATCTGCCTCTTTTGGGATTCCATATTTATATCCAAAGGATATTAAATGTATCCTTAGCCCTGTTTTTTTGTCTACCAAATAACTAAAATGGGATTGGATTGTACGCCTTAAATCGTGGATTGAAAAATAAGAAGTATCTATAACAATATCTGCCTCTTTTTTTAAGGATTTAAGTAACTCTTTTTCTGACTTTATGGCCTGAGTTAGCCCCAATTCCTGAGATTCCAAAGGATGCGGACGTCTTGTAGTAGCATATCTCTTTATCAAGACCTCATCATTTGATTCCAAAAAAATTATCTGGGGTCTCATTTCCTGATCAATAAGCCTTTGTCTTATACCATCCCATTCATTTAAGTAGTCTTTTTGTCTTATATCCACGCCAAGGGCGAGCCCCCTATAATTCCTAGGGTTCTCCAAACCAAACAATTCAGTCAAGCGTACTATCATAGGAAGGGGCAGGCCATCTACTGTAAAAAAACCCATATCTTCAAACACCCTGAGGGCAGTGGTCTTACCTGCCCCAGAAACTCCAGTGATAATAATCAAAGGGAGCTTTGTATGATTCATTTTACAGCCTTACACAGAGGTTAAAAGTTCCCATATTTCATCTACACCCTTGGCCTCCATAAACCCATGTCTAAATTCTTGGTCTTTTAAAAGCCTAGATATATGAGCCAAAATCCTTAGATGAAGTCCTGCTACATTCTCTGGTGCCAGGACAAGAAAAAATATATGGCACGGTTTTTTGTCCAAGGCATCAAAGTCAATACCCTGAAAACTTCTACCCACTGAAATTATAATATTTTCAATCTCTTTTAACTTGCCGTGAGGAATAGCAACTCCGTCTCCTATCCCAGTTGAACCCAATTGTTCCCTTTCAATTAGGACATTATAAGCATTTTTTATATTAAGTTGTGGGAACTCAGTCTCAAAAGGCACAAGTAGCTCCCTTAATACCTCTTGTTTGGTAGTTGATTTGAGTTCTGAAATTATAAATTCTTTTTTTACATATTCAGATAATTGCATTTTCTACACCCTTGGATCTATTAATCCAAAATCACCGTTTTTCTTTTTGTATATCACATTAACCCTCTTTGTATCAGCATTAATAAATACAATAAAGTTGTGCTCATTCTTTTGAAGCTCAATCGCTGCATCTTCAATTGATATGGGTTTTTGTATATAATTATCAGAAATTATGATATTTGGAGTCCCACTAACATTGGAGTCATCTATTTCTATATTTTTAATGCCCTGATTCTTAGTTAACTTTCCCTTTCTTCTATCTTTTTCTTTGTCCTTCATCTTTCTAATTTGGGCGTTCATTTTATCAAGAACTTTGTCAATGGAGGTATACATATCTTCACTTTCTTCCTGAGCAGATAGATGAATGTCATCTGCATTAAAAACTACATCTATCTTTTGCCTATACCTATCAACCTCCATATTGATTTGCAAAAACGCACTGTCCTTTCTCTTAATATATTTCTCCAGTTTACTAAAACGATTCTGAGCATACTTTTTTAGATGTTCTGAAGGCTCAAAGTTCTTGAAGTTAAATTGTAGTTCCATAGTGCCTCCTTAATGTTTTATATTAAAAATACCTCTTCCTTTTACTAGAGGATGGAATACCAAGGGCTTCTCTATATTTGGCCACAGTCCTCCTTGCTATTTGTATCTTAAATTTTTCCTTCAATAAATCTGCTATTTTTTTATCACTATAGGGTTTTTTGGGATCTTCTTGAGAAATCAAATTTTTGATATGATATTTCACGCTCTCAGCAGAAACCTCACCCCCTTCTTCTGTATTTATCCCACTATTAAAGAAAAATTTTAATTCAAAAATACCATGAGGTGTGGATACATATTTATTTGTAGTCAATCTACTCACAGTAGATTCATGCACATCAATGTCCTCTGCCACATCCCTCAATATTAAAGGTCGCATGTGGGTAATACCGTGTTCAAAAAAAGGACGTTGAAATTTCACTATACTCTCTATTACCTTGTATAAGGTCCTCTGCCTCTGATGAATACTTTTAATGAGCCAAACGGCATCTCTAAATTTTGATTCAATATACTCTCTCTCTTTAATACTGTTCTCTTTAAGAAGTGCTAGATAATAGTCATTGACTCTTATATTAGAAAAACCCTCATCATTTAAAAGTATCACAAACTCGTTATCTACCTTAAATACATATGCATCAGGACTGATGTAAAAGGTCTCACCTTCATCAAAATTATTCCCAGGCTTTGGATCTAAACCCCTTATTATCTCAACATATTCAAGGACCTTATCAAGAGCTAAGCCCATCTTTTCAGCAATATAGTTATAGTTCTTCTTTTCAAGATAGGGTAGGTAGTTATTTATTATTTCTTTTAAATAAGGATCATCTTGACCCAAATATTTTAATTGTTCAATCAGACATTCCTTAATATCCCTGCTCCCTACACCAACTGGGTCGAATTGTTGAATTTTTTTAAGTACCTGTTCTACCCTCTCAGGACTTGTGCCTAAAATATCTGCAATCTCTTCTACATTGGTATCTAAATAACCAGACCTGTCTATATGCTTTATAATAACTTCTCCTATCTTTATTTCCTCGTCTCCCATACTAGATAGGTGAAGTTGCCAAAGCAAATGGCTCTCCAAGGTAGGTTTAGATGCACAAAATGCCTCTAAATTTGCCTTCTCATCTTGATATTCTATCTCCCTTATTACCTTTGAAGAACTGGAAAAATAACCGAGATAGTCTTCCCATTCAGCATTTTTCAAAAGGTGTTTTTCGTCAATTTTAACTAACTTAATAAGGTCTTTAGATGTTTTTTCTTTGTTTTCCTCTTGGGTTGAGAATTCAAGAGAAGCTTCTTCTAAAAGAGGATTTTCTTCTAGGGCCTGCTTTACAGTCTCTACCAACTCAAGACGGGATAGTTGCAAGAGTTTAATGGCTTGTTGCAACTGAGGAGTCATTATGAGTTGTTGAGTTAGTTTAAGATTCTGTTTTAATTGTAGACCCATTATATAAAAATTTCCTCCTTATTGTAATCCTTATTTTGGTCTATAGATTTATTTTGCCACACCTCACTATTTAAAGCAAATATTAATCTTGCATATATCCAAATAAAACATGGTTATAATGCAAACCTCTCCCCTAAATATAGCCTTTTTGCTATTTCATTGTTTGCTATTTCCATTGGAGTCCCTTTTAGGATAATCTTTCCCTCATACACAAGATATACCCTATCACAAATCCTCATGGTATCCCTCACATTATGGTCAGAGATCAAAATGCCTATCCCTCTCTTTTTTAACCCCTCAATGATCTGTTGAATATCCATAATAGCTAGAGGGTCTATACCAGCAAAGGGCTCATCCAACAATATAAATTTTGGTTCTCTTATCAAGGCCCTGGCAATCTCTAACCTCCTCCTCTCTCCCCCTGACAAAAAACAGGCCTTTTGATCTGCAAGTTTATCTATACCCAATTCTCTTAATAAAAAATACAATTTTTCTCTTTGTTCCTTAGGGCTTAGGTCAGTAAATTCCAATATAATTTTGAGGTTCTCTGATACTGTTAACTTTTTGAACACCGAACTCTCCTGAGGTAAATAACTAACCCCATTTCTGGCCCTTTTGTACAGGGGCCACGAGGTAATATCCTGTTCATTCAAAAATATCCTACCCTTAGTTGGATTAATTATACCAACTAACATATAAAATGTGGTGGTCTTTCCTGCACCATTGGGCCCCAAAAGCCCTACCACCTCTCCATTCTCTAAATCCAGACTTATGTCCCTAACTACAGTCTTCTTTCCATATGTCTTAGTTATATTCTCGGCCCTTAATTTGTCTTTTTTCATTTATAATTTCGAGTCTTAGTTTATAGTTTCTAAATTCAATGTGGCTCGAAGGGCCACGATAAAGCAAAACTTTGTTTCACTTTAAGGGCTTACGCCTATTATCATGAAAAATTTTGGATTTTAAATTTTGAATGTTGGATTAATATTCATTTAACCATGACCAGTAACCTGTTTTATTTTAGTTCAAAATTTAAAATTAAAAAAACAGCCCTTAATTTGTACTATTTGTTTCCCCATTTCTTTTTGGAGAAAAAATGACTTTCACCCTATTAGTACTATTTGAAAATATCTCACTCTTATTATTTTTTAAATCAATAATCAATCTATCCCCCATAATCTTATTCTTATCTTGTATTAATTTTACTTCACCAGTTAATACTATATATTGATCCAATAAGTTATATTGTGCCTTTTTACAAAATGCTTCTTTTCCCTGAAGTATTATATGAACATTGCCGGTAGCAATCATCTCTTTTATTGAACTCTTATCATTTTTTATCCTATTTTTTTGTGAAACACCCTTATTAAGTATTAATTCCAAATTATCACAATATAATTTAAAGTCTTTTCCCTCAACATATACATTACCTAAAAACTTTATCTTATTTTCATTTTGCAAATATATTGCTTTATCTGAATTAATAGATATAGGGCCGTTCTTTATTCCTGCATATGAATTACAGTTAAAACTGTATAGCAGTGCTATAAAAATTAATACAACAATCTTTTTCATATAATTTTTACCCTTACATTATTTGTTACTTGGAATATGTTTTTTTCTATATCTACAACACCTTCTTTTCCTTTAATTGTAACTTGAGTATTTCTTGCACTAATTCCATCTATTAATTTTATTAAATTATCTTTAATATAATAAACTAAATGTTGAGACTTAACATTAATATCTGAATATTTTAGTTCTACACCTTCCCATAGCTCTATTTTACCTTTCTTTTTATTATATAATCCATGGACGGCATTAATATGTATTATGACATTGTGTTTTATCAAATTCAAGGCGGGATCAATAAGTAATACCTCGGAAAAATTCTTTTTTACCATTATCTTATTGGCAACAAGACTCCACTTATATCCCTTATTTGTTATCCCTGTTATCTTAACATGTTGTAATACAGATTCAAAAGGAATGTCTTTTAAAAATAATTTTGGAGAACTTTCATGTATTTTTTTTTGATAAAAAAAGTACAAAAATATAATCAAACCTAAACACAAGGTATAAATTATATACCTTGATTTAACCAATTTTCCCATAATAACCTTAGCTTCCCTTGACACTCTAAAATATAATTTATGGCTTCCCTAAGTGCCCCATCTCCACCATCCTTTTTTGAAATCCAAAGGGCAAGGGACTTAATTTCTGGTTGGGCATTATTAACTGCCATTGGGAGTCCCACCATCTTCATAGGAGGACCATCAACCCAGTCATCTCCAATATATGCCATTTCCTCAAATTTGATGCCTTTTTTTTTGGCAATTTCCTTAATTACATCTTCCTTTCTAAGATGCCCTTGATAATATTCTTCTATACCCAGGCTAAGTATCCTCTCTTTGACTGCATCAGATCTTAGACCAGTGATTACAATTACCTCCAGTCCTGCATATTGAGCCAATTTAACACCCAATCCATCTTGGACATTAAACTTTTTAAATACTGTGCCTTCATCAGTATAATAGAGCCCCCCGTCTGTGAGCACCCCATCTACGTCAGTAATTAATACCTTTATTTTTTTTACTATTTCCTTCATGATATCATAATACCTTGTTAATTTCCAAAAGTTGCAAGACCAATTCTTCTAGATCATTGAGAGGCCAACTATTGGGACCATCACAAAGGGCATTATCTGGATCTGGATGGACTTCCATAAATATCCCACTACATCCAGACGCCATTGCACATTTTGCAAGGGTTGGCACAAACTCCCTCTGTCCCCCTGAAGAGGTCCCCCTTCCTCCTGGCAATTGCACTGAATGGGTAGCATCAAATACCACAGGGTGAGCTAAACCTTTCATAATAGGTATGGACCTAAAATCTACCACCAAATTATTGTATCCAAAGATATTACCCCGTTCTGTTAACCATATCTTTTCATTTCCAGTGGACCTGACCTTGTTTACAGCATTTTTCATGTCCCAGGGGGCCATAAATTGACCTTTTTTTATGTTTATAATCTTATTGGTCCGTCCAGCAGCTAATAGTAGGTCTGTTTGTCTACACAAAAATGCAGGGATTTGAATCACATCTACTACGTGAGCCACCTTTCCCGCCTGCTTAGGCTCGTGTATATCTGTAATAATAGGAAGACCTGTTTCTTGTTTTACCTTTTCCAAAATCTTTATTCCATCAACTAAGCCCGGTCCCCTAAAGCTATCCAATGAAGATCTATTGGCCTTATCAAAAGAAGATTTAAACACCACCAATAAATTATACCTATCAGACAACTCTTTAATTTTCTTTGCAGTGTGTAGGGCAAGTTCTAGACCTTCTATTACACATGGCCCTAATATAAAAAACAATTTATCAACAGATGAGGAATACAAATCTTCTAAGTTCATCTCTATCTACCTCTACCTCCCTTTACCAAAGAGTTCCTTTGCTGCCCTTATAAAATGGACAAATAAAGGGTGGGGGTCCATTGGTTTTGATTTGAATTCAGGATGAAACTGACATCCCACAAACCAAGGGTGGTCTTTTATTTCTACTATTTCAACTAGATCTTCATCTGGAGAAAGCCCACTCAATATAAGTCCATTTTCTTCAAATTGTTTTGCATATTTTTTATTGAATTCATACCTATGTCTGTGTCTTTCGTATATTAAATCCTGTTTATATGCAGTGTATGCCAATGTATCCTTTTTTAGTTTACACGGATAGGCACCAAGTCTCATAGTCCCACCCTTTTCAGACTTGGGATCCCTCCTTTGGACACACTTATTTCTTACATCATACCATTCTGTCATAAGATAAATAACTGGATCAGGGGTACGAGGGTCAAATTCAGAGGAATTGGCCTGTTTTATATCTGCCACATTCCTGGCAAATTCTATAACAGCACATTGCATCCCTAGACAAATCCCAAAAAACGGGATTTTTTTCTCCCTTGCATATTCACATGCAAGTATCTTCCCCTCAACCCCCCTATGTCCGAAGCCTCCAGGGACTAATATACCATGAGCATCTTTCAATCTCTCTTCTATATTCTCTGGGTTAAGTTCTTCAGAATTAATATAGATCAATTCAGGGCTCACATTATTGGCAATTCCCCCATGAACAAGGGCTTCATGCAAACTCTTATAAGATTCTTTTAAATCAACATATTTGCCTACTATGGCAATCTTTACCCCAGGTTGTAGGGACTTTAATTTGTCTACTAATTCTACCCACGGAGAGAGGTCTGGATTCTTTGCAGGGAGTTTTAACATAATAGCTATCTTTTGATCTATACCTTCATTGTAAAAAGCAAGGGGGACCTCATAAATATTTTTCACATCCACAGCAGAAAATACTGCATCAGGGTCCACATTACAAAATAGAGCAATCTTTCTCTTTATGCTATCATCTAATTCCATCTCACTCCTGCACAAGATAATATCAGGCTGAATTCCTATGCTTCTCAATTCCTTTACACTATGTTGGGTAGGTTTTGTCTTTAATTCCCCAGCAGTCTTGATATATGGAACCAAGGTAAGATGGATGTAGAGCACATTTTCCTTACCGAGATCAAAACGCATCTGTCTTATAGCCTCTAAAAATGGCTGTCCCTCAATGTCTCCAACTGTCCCGCCTATCTCTACAATCACCACATCTTCATCATTTCTAACCACATTCAAAATAGCCTCTTTAATCTGATCTGTAATGTGCGGAATCACCTGAACTGTACCACCCAAATAGTCTCCACGCCTTTCCTTTTTTATTACCTCATAATAAATACTCCCCGATGTATAATTATTATGCTTTCCCAAGGGTATTCCAAGGTACCTCTCATAATGACCAAGATCTAAATCCGTCTCAGTCCCATCATCTGTTACATATACCTCCCCATGTTGAAAGGGATTCATAGTACCAGGGTCCACGTTTATATAGGGATCTAATTTTTGAATAGTTACATTAAGTCCCCTAGCCTTTAAAAGGGCCCCAATAGAGGCTGCAGCAAGACCTTTTCCCAGAGAAGATAATACCCCACCTGTGATAAAAATAAATTTCGTCTTCTTACCACTCATATTTAAGATATCCTTTATGTTTTTACTGGTTAACATTAGAGATCACTGCTTACAGCATCCTGGCCTCAGGGTGCATTTATAAGCTTAATTGTCTTTAAAATCACCTTATCTGATGCCTGATATCTGATATATAACTCCATACCCCACAAAAGTCCACATTTACCTTGCAAGGTAAATGTGGACCCTGTCAAAGTTTTCAGGACAGTCATTCTGAATTTAGTGAATAGTGATTAGTGATTGGCAAGAGGATAGAATAAATGAAAACGCATTACGATTTGAATGTTTGGAATGGTTCAACAGCTTTAGTGAAAGAAATATACAAAATTACCATTAAATTTCCAAAATATGAGGTTTATAGTTTAACTTCTCAAATAAAAAGACAGTAATTTCAATTCCAAGTAATATAGCAGAAGGTGCTTCAAGGTAAAGTAATAAAGAATTTATTCAATTTCATATAGCTTTGAGTTCTACAAGTAAAGTTGGAACTCAGTTTATTATAGTTAAAGAATTAGATTTTATTGCTAATGATGAATTAGTTTTTTTATTAAATAAACTAAATCAAATCAAAAAAAAATGTTAAATGAATTAATAAAATACTTGAAAAATAGAAATTCAACATAACACTAATCACTAAAATACTTGACATATAATCTTATGGGTACTATAAAGAATATTCTAATTTTTTGGAGAGGTGGCCGAGCTGGCTGAAGGCGCTCGCCTGCTAAGCGAGTATAGGGGCTTCAACCTCTATCGAGGGTTCAAATCCCTCCCTCTCCGTAAGACACGAAAAAACCCTCCTTTTGGAGGGTTTTTTCGTGTCTTAATACCAAAGGAATTAAAACATATCAATGGAGTGACCTAATTTTTATTCTTTAATATAATTCATCCCTATCTCTTTATATCTTCTCATAAAAAAACAACAGTTATTGTGTATTGTAATTTATAAATAATTTCGTATTCACCTATTAAATAACCTTCTAAGAATCTCCTGGAAAACAATAGAGTCAAGTTGTTACTTAATGTTGTTAATAGTATGTTATATTTTTCTCTTTTTCCATAGTTGTATTTCCTGCATCTTCTTTCTTCTCTCTCTAGCAAGTGATTTTGCTATCAAGGACTGGTTCTTCTTATAGCCCCATTTCTTTTTATACTCTTCAGGGGTGAGACCATGGCTTTTAAGATGTCTCTTTGTAATTATTCTAAACGACTTGCCACATTCAAGACATACAATAGACTTTTCTCTTATAGCCTTTTTGGGATCAACAGGTGGCTTTTTCTCTTCTTCCTGAAGTGCCTCAGCTTCTTTTCCTTCCATAAGTTCCTTTAACTGATTGGCCAAAGATTTCACCATGGACGTAATTTCTTCCTCTGTCATGTTCCTAACACTGGCCTGGGCCTTTACTATCTCCAACGCCTGTCTTATGTACTCCTCCATTTCCATACCTCCTTATTATTAAAAATTTTTTTAAATAAAAAATGCAAAACAACATTATGTCTTAAACAAGGAAAAGATAAATATCAATACAAATCTCATAAAGGAAAAAAAATTCTGGTTTATATTTTATACACATATTTGACTTTAGGTCAAGGGGGATAGCCTTTTTATAAAAATAAATTAACATATAAAAATTTAACAATTATATATTGTTGTATTTATATTATAACAATCCATTTAATAATCATAAATTTATTTATAAATTTACTATATCCAAGAGAAACTATATGTCAAAAAATTATTGCGAAGAAAACTTCTTTTCCCATTCCCACGCTGTTTTGATTATAAACTCAAGATCATCATATTTGGGCTTCCACTCTAATTCTCTTTTAATTTTGCTACTATCTGCCACAAGCTCTGGAGGGTCCCCCTCCCTTCTATCAGTCTCTTCCACTAAAAAATCTACCCTAGTGACCTCCTTGGCCATATCTACCACCTCTTTGACTGTGAAACCATGCCCATATCCGCAGTTAAACACATTACCCTTATTATATTCGTTTAAATATTCCATTGCCAATATATGTGCCTCTGCAAGGTCCATAACGTGGATGTAGTCCCTAATACATGTACCGTCCTTTGTTGGATAATCCGTTCCAAATATTTGTAGTTTCTCGTATTCTCCCTTAGCTGTCTTTAATGCCCTTGTGATCAAATGCGTGGATTCACGATATGCCTGTCCGATCTTGCATTCAGGATCTGCACCTGCCACATTAAAATATCTAAGGGAGATGTATTTTAATCCCATAGCATAGGATATATCCTTTAACATTAATTCTACAAATGTCTTGGATTGTCCATAGGGATTTATTGGAGATAAAGGGTGTTCCTCTTTTACAGGAAGATCAGAAGGAATTCCATATACTGCTGCAGTAGAGGAAAAAATCAATTTGTTAACACCATTTTTTAACATCGTCTTTATAAGTCTAAGGGTATTTAGTGTATTATTCTCATAATATTTTATTGGATCATTAACAGATTCATTTACTTGAATAAATGCAGCAAAATGTAGTACTATATCAGGAGAAAATTCTTTAAGCACTTTGGACACCTTGCCTTCATCTCCAACATTCCCTTCAACTAGGTCTCCATACAGTACTGCCCATGGATTTCCATTTGACATATCATCATACACTAGAACGTCATATCCATATTCTCCTAATAATTTAACCACATGGGAACCTATATACCCTGCTCCTCCTGTAACCATTACCCTTGACATATCAAAATCTCCTTATTTATATAATTAAATACATCTATTACTTATAAATAATATTAGTTGACATTAAAAATAAAATCAATGAGGATTTTTACCAACCTATATTTTTTTATTAGAACATGGGAGAGACACCATGAACAACAAGATTGAAATATTAAATAAAAATCAAATAACAAGGATTATTAACAGACTTGCCTTTGAAGTAATGGAAAGACATGGGGAATGTAATGACCTTATCTTAATGGGCATTTATAGGAGAGGGACCCATCTTGCTGAAAGACTAAAGAGAATCATTGAAAATCACATCAATAGACAAATACCTTTAGGAAAATTGGATATAAATTTCTATAGAGACGATTGGACATCCCTAAAACAACACCCCATAATAAATAAAACAGAAATCGATATGGATATTAATGACAAAAAAATATTACTAATAGATGATGTGATCTTTACAGGAAGGACCACTAGGGCTGCACTAGATGCTATAATGGACTATGGGAGACCAGCAAAGGTAGAGCTCCTGGTACTAGTAGATAGAGGGCACAGGGAACTCCCTATTCATCCTGACTATTGTGGGAAAAAGGTCAACACTTCCAAAAAAGAACAAGTAGATGTATTACTCAGTGAAATAGATGACATGGATGGCGTTATATTGCATAAAAACTAGGAGTCCCCTATACCGTAATGATAAGGGGACTATTTTAAAAATTATTTAAATCAGGCCTGCATCTTTTAACACATTTTCCAATTTTTTCTTGTTCTCAAGTTGCATCTCACATAAGGGAAGTCTGAGTTCCATATCAATCCTCCCCATCATATTAAGTGCCGTCTTTACTGGAATGGGATTGGTCTCAAAGAACATTGCCCTGCATAAAGGTGCCAATTCATAATGTAGCTTTTTGGCCTCTGCTAAATTGCCTTCAAAATATGCATTACATAGGCCTGCCATCTTATCAGGTACTATATTGCTCACCACTGAGATCACGCCCTTACCCCCAATTGAGAGCATTGGGAAGGTTATAAAATCATCTCCTGAGAGCACTATAAAGTCCTCTCCACACAATTCCAAGACATCAGATGCCTGTCTAATATTACCACTTGCCTCTTTTACACCCACAACCTCTGGCACATTATTTTTTATCTCATATAGTGTTTGGGGTAAAAGATTGGTCCCTGTCCTGCCTGGCACGTTATATACTACAATAGGCAGAGGTGCCACCTTTGAAATCTCCTTATAATGTTTTACAAGCCCAGCAGGGGTAGGTTTATTGTAATATGGAGTAATTATCAAGGCTCCATCTACACCTACTGATTTTGCAAAACTAGTTAGTTCTATGGCCTCTTTTGTATTGTTAGAACCTGTACCAGCAATTACTGGCACCCTGCCCTTTACCTGTTCCACACATATCTTTATCACCTTTTTGTGTTCTTCATGGGACATTGTAGCAGACTCCCCAGTAGTGCCACAAGGCACAAGGCCATGTATACCCTTTTCTACCTGCCACTCAATATGTTCTCTATATCTGTCTTCATCTACTTCCCCATTTTTAAAAGGGGTAACCAAGGCAGTAAATGCTCCTTTAAAAAAGTCCATGTCTTCCTCCTAACTATCTATTTAATTTTTACCAACTCCTTACAAATATATTTACAAACCCCATCTTTGTAAACCTTAATTTGTAGGATATAAAAAACCAATAGAAGCAAAATAAAACAATTCTCAATCCCTCTCCCCATTGACAAATAAAGACACAAATCCAAACTTCTCCACATCCACAAGCCCCTTGTCTGTGATCTTTAATTTTGGAATAACAGGAAGGGCTAAAAAAGAAAGGTGCATAAAAATACTTGAACCAAGTGGGGTCAATGTCTTGGTCTCCTTATCTAAAGCCCGCATCTTTGCAGCCACCTCTTCTGCCTCCCTTAAACTCATCAACCCTCCAAAGGGTAAATCCAGATAACACACAATCTCTCTATCTTTTACAACTATAATACCGCCTCCTATTTCCCTTAAAAAATTCACACACACTGCCATATCTGTATCGTCTACACCAGCGACTATTACATTATGGGAATCATGGGCCACACTACTGGCCACAGCACCTGCCTTTAATTTTAGACCATTTACCAATCCTTTTGCCATATTACCTGTACCCATATACCTCTCTATAACTGCTATTTTTAAAATATCCCTTTTTACATCTGAGAGTACAAGACCATCTCTTACCAGTGGCTCTTGTATCAGTTCCCTTGTAATTATCTGTCCAGGTATTATTCCTATAATCCTGGCCATTGTCCCCTTTGGTATTATCTCAAAGTCCTGTGCACTAACCTCTTTTAAGTTCAATTTCTTATTTTTTGGCAACAAATCCAAATGACCGTGCCATTTATATGTATCTACTTCCTTTCCTTTTAAAAGGGCCCTGTTGATTTTAAAATCATGGATATCATCTAATACCAAAATATTTGCATATCTACCAGGTGCAATAGCACCATGTCTTTTAAGCCCAAAATAAGTAGCTGGATTTATGGTTGCCATCTTTATGGCCAATATGGGATCTAGCCCAAGACCAATGGCCTTTTTTACAGTAAAATTCAGATGTCCTATATCCATGAGTTCGTCTGCATGGCGATCATCTGTTACCAGACAGAACCTAGATACATTCTCTTCATTCACTAGAGGGAGTAATTGTTCAAGGTTTTTCTCAGTACTGCCCTCTCTAATAAATATGTACATCCCCTTCCTTAGCTTCTCCAGCGCCTCTTCTCTAGACACACATTCATGGTCACTCATAGGGCCAGCCAAAATATATGCATTCAACAGGTTTTCCATAAGACATGGACTATGCCCATCTATGATCCTTTCTTTAGATGCCAATATCTTGTCTAACACTATCCTATCTCCATAATATGTGCCTGGAAAATTCATGACCTCTGCAAGACCCAATATCCTATCTCCATATTTTTCATACAACTCTCTTATTTGCTGGGCATCAATGATTCCACCAGATGTCTCCATTTGAGTTGCTGGCACACAGGATGGGGCCATAAAATAAATTTCTAATGGCAAGTCCTTGGTCATTTCAATAAACAATTCTATCCCTTGTGTTCCCATGACATTTGCAATTTCATGGGGATCGCACACAACACATCCAGTACCATTAAGAGATACTATCTTTGCAAACTGGGAAGGACATAAAAAGGTGGACTCTATATGGATATGTGCATCTATAAAGGACGGACACAAGAACTTACCTTTTACATCAATTTCTCGCTCTGCCTTGTATCCATCTCCTATTCCAACGATATATTTATCGTATATGGCTATATCCTGTTCATATATCTCGCCTGTGAATACATTTATGAACTTCCCACCCTTTAATAGAATATGAGCAGGCTTATCTCCCCTGGAAGCACTTAATAACAAAGATAATTCCTCTATATCCATGAATATTCCCCTTTAAGATTATTAATAATATTATATTTCTCTTTTCCAACAATCAATCTAATCAATATATCCATATTTATCCTATCCTCTTTTAAATCAGGTCCTTTTGGGGTCTCAAGTATCTTGGGAACAGAAAATATATTCATATCATTTACAATTTGCATAAACCCCATAAGACCAATCCTACCAAGTCCTATATGCTCATGTCTATCTTTTTTAGAGCCCAACTCTGACTTTGAATCATTTATATGAATAAGTTTTAATTTGTTTATACCAATTTGTTGTTTAAATCTTTTAAAGGTCTGTTTATAGCCTGTATCTGTTTTTATGTCATAGCCTGCTGCAAAAATATGGCAGGTATCCAAACATACACCTAGGAGTTCAGAATACCTTGAATTTTCTATTATCCACGCAAGATGAGAAAATTTATGTCCCAGGTTGGTCCCCTGTCCTGCAGTGGTCTCAAGTAAGATCATCATGTCCCTACACCTGGATATTTCTATTGCCAAATCAAGGGAATCAACAAACCTCTTGAGCCCTATTTGTTCCCCATCACCCAAATGAGACCCAGGATGGACAACAATATATTTTATCCCCAAAGAACTTGCCCTATTTATTTCCACAACAAAAGATTCTATAGACCTTTCCAAGATATTCTTTTTGGGTGAAGCCAGGTTTATAAGGTAAGATACATGGGCAAATATTGGATAATTACCCCAATTAATCCACTCTTTTTTAAATCTCTCTATGTCATCTTCCTTTAATTCAGGTACCCTCCACTGCCTCTGATTCTTGGTAAATATTTGCAGTGCAGTGGCACCAAGTTCCTTGGCCAACTTTATTGACCTAAATATACCACCACCAATTGGGAGATGAGACCCAAGATAGATAGGTAAAAAAGGCCATAGGTCCATCGGGGTAAAAAACAATTTCTTTGTATTAACCATGCAATGTCTCACTATTAAAAACAGGAAATAAATTCAGGATAAAACACACAATTTTAAACCTAACCTTAGAGATAATATTAATACTTCCACTTTAAAAATCCAAGGGCCACAATATTCATCAACGCTGGCACAAGGTATATAACCCCAACAGTGAGCAACTTGGTCTTCATATTCTTTAAACTAATTACTAAAATAGCCAAGGCAAAAAAGGGAAGATATCCAAGTAGGAAAATCAGCCATACCCCTTTAAATGAACGGTTCCAAAAGGGATATTCCCAAATGAGATGGCCTCCTTTATTTAACAGGACTTCTACAAAAACACAAAATGCAGAAAAGACAATTGCCCAAAACCATTTCTCAGAAATACCTAAGATCCTCTCTTTAGTGGTAGGAGATAAGGTATGATAGTAAATTAGGCCAAGTATGGAGAACATGAAGATAATCTCAATATTCCAACCAACCATTACCCTTAAGGCAGTATCCCCTGGGGTAGTCCAAAATGCCGAACGGTTGGTAAGATACATCACCCAACTATTCCACGTCTCATTAAAAAAATCTGCCCCTAAAACAGTTAGACCTGCAAGGACTGCGTTCCAATTTCCTGTGGTCCTAGCCTCTTTTATCTCCCGTGCATAGATATAACTCACAATGGCCAGAAGTGGAATTGCGTACCACTTAAACATTGAAAGGTCTCTTAGGCCGTGAAGGGCCATAATAGTTGCATTGGTCATTTTACCCCCCCTTTTTTTTCAAAATTTTTTATTAGTTAATACCAAACTTTTTCAACAAAATAAAGCTAATATAAAATTTTGATCATAAAAAACTTAGTTCTCTTATCTTAAAGTTATGCAAAAGGCTCCTGTAATTTTTTATATTTTTTTAATTAACCACTTGAAAATCTAATATAATTTGTTAAAGATTTATGTCTCTATTTTATTTTAGACTTCAGCTCTAAGGTAATATGGTACCCAATAAACCAATAATATATTAAACTAAAGTTCCGAAAATTGCAGGTTGATATGAAAGGTGGCAAAAGGTATATGGGGCAAGATGCGAATTCTTCCCTTTAGCCCTTAGCCATTAGCCATTATATACAATGAGTTAGGATTTAGAAAAAACGTAAATTTTTTTCACGTTTTTGAAATAAAAAGCATAATAATATTTTTGTAAAAAGGGGGATAAATGAAAGAAAAATATATCCTTGCCCTTGATCAAGGTACTACTTCCAGCAGAAGTATAGTATTTACCCTCAAAGGGGATATAGTCTCCATGGACCAAGAAGAATTTACCCAGTATTTTCCAAGACCTGGATGGGTAGAACATGACCCCAATGAAATTTTAAAGACCCAAATAGAGACTGCAAAAAATGCCATAAAAAAAGCAAATATAGATCCAAAAGACATAGCAGCAATTGGGATTACTAATCAACGGGAAACCACTATCTTATGGGACAAGGGTACTGGTGAACCAGTGTATAGGGCAATAGTTTGGCAGGATAGGAGGAGCGCATCTTTATGTAAATGGCTAAAGGACAAAGGACATGAAGATAAATTTAGAGAAAAAACAGGTCTTTTCCTAGACCCATATTTTTCAGGGACAAAACTCTTGTGGTTATTTCAAAATATTGAAGGATTAGAAGAAAAGGCAAAAAATGGAGAATTGGCCTTTGGCACCATTGATAGCTGGCTAATATACAAGCTCACAGGGGGTAAGGTCCATGCAACTGATGTAACAAATGCAAGTAGGACATTGTTATTTAATATTAACACCTTAAAATGGGACCGAGATCTATGTGATATTTTAAAGATACCCCCATCTATCCTACCTGAAGTAAAACCCTCCTCTTGTATCTTTGGGCAAACTACCTCTTCAATCTTTGGGGTACCTATTCCAATATCAGGGGTGGCTGGAGACCAACAAGCCGCCTTATTTGGCCAAGCATGTTTTGACAAAGGCATGGCAAAAAACACATACGGTACTGGTGCCTTTATTGTTTTAAATACAGGAAATACCCCTATCCTGGGAAAGGGATTGCTCACGACCCTGGCCTGGAAAATAAAAGACAGCAAGCCCATATACGCCTTAGAAGGCTCAATATTTATAGCAGGTGCAGCAGTCCAATGGCTAAGGGATGGACTTGGAATAATCAACCACTCAAGAGAGATTGAAGAGATGGCAAAAGGGGTTTCAGATAACGGAGGAGTATATTTTGTCCCTGCTTTAACTGGGCTTGGAGTACCCCACTGGGACCCATATGCCAGGGGCATGATTATTGGAATCACTAGGGGGACTACCAAGTCCCATATAGCCAGGGCCACCCTTGAGGCAATGGCGTATTCCACAAAAGATGCAATAGACGCAATGACTGAGGCCACAGGGATACCTTTAAAAGAACTAAGGGTGGATGGAGGTGCAAGCATCAATAACCTACTTATGCAATTTCAATCTGATATTTTAAATGTACCTGTGGTTAGGCCAAGGGTAAAGGAAACCACGGCACTTGGGGCGTGCTATCTTGCTGCAATAGGGGTGGACCTCATTGATTTAAGTAAGGTTGCTGAATTATGGAACATAGACACTCGTTTTGAGCCCAAAATGAAAGATAGCACAAGGGATTTGTTATATAAGGGTTGGACACTGGCAGTTAACAGGGCAAAAAAATGGGCAATGTTTGCTCAAGACCAGGTAGTGGAGGATTAAATTGGAAATCTCAAGACAAAGACTTATTCAAAGACTGGAGAACGAAAAATTTGATCTCTTGATAATTGGTGGAGGGGCAACAGGGGCAGGAATAGCACTTGATGCTGTAACTAGAGGACTTAAGGTGGCCCTAGTTGAAAGAGAAGACTTTGCAAGCGAGACCTCCTCTCGTTCCACAAAATTAATACATGGAGGCGTGAGATACCTAGAGGCTGCATTTAAAAATCTTGACAAGACAGAATTTTCCTTTGTTTATGAGGCATTGCATGAAAGGGCTATAATGATAAATCAAGCCCCTTATCTGTGTTCATCCTTACCAATCCTTATTCCTGTATACTCTCAATTTCAAAAACTATATTATTTAAGCGGACTTAAAATTTATGACTGAATGGCAGGTAAAAAAAGGCTCATACCTACTAGGACAATAAGTCGCAAGGAAATAATTTCACGTTTTCCTTTAATTAAGACTAATGGTCTAAAAGGCGGTGTACTCTATAGCGATGGCATATTTAATGATGCCAGGATGAACCTGATGGTTATATTAACTGCCATGAAAAACAGCCTTAAACCTGTCCTTGGACTTTTGGGAGCCATAACCATATTTTTGGCTTTATCTGGACTAACTATCTTGGGCATTGCTAGCCGGGTTGAACGGGAACTGAGACAAGGATGGTTAAATAAGGCCAAAATAGCTGCTGCCGCCCTAGATGTGAATGAGATTGCGAAACTAACTGGCAGTGCACAGGACTTAGATAACCCAGCCTATCTAGACCTCAAAAAACAACTAAGGAGGCTTAGATTAGCCACTGATGAATGTAAATTTTTATATCTAATGGGGCAAAAGCATAATGGACAGGTATTTTTCTATATGGACTCCCAGATGCCAGGGTCCAAGGACTATGCCCCACCGGGGTTGATCTACACAGAAGTAGATCCCCGTTATCTTCCAGCATTTAAAGGAATGGCCTCCACTGTTGGGCCTATAACAGACCGCTGGGGAACATTGATAACCGCCTTGGTACCTATTTGCTCACCCCAAGGTAAGGTTATTGCTGTTCTAGGGATGGACGTACAAGCAAACAACTGGAAGCTTATGATCTTTCGGCAACTCCTTGCCCCATGTACAGCGATCCTGCTCTTTGGTATGTTACTGTGTTTGATATTTATAAACCGGTGGCAACTCAAAAAGACCGTACAAGAACGTACCCAAGAACTCAAAAAATCCAAGGAAGAGCTCCAGACCATCCTGTATTCCATTGGTGACGGGGTAATAGTAACAGACGTGAAAGGTAATATAATAGAAATCAACCCTATGGCCGAGGAATTGACCGGCTGGCAAAAAAAAGATGCCATAAACAAACCCTTAACAGAGGTGTTTAATATTATAAACACCCTTGACCGAACACCTTGTGCTAATCCAGTCCAAAAGGTGCTATCCACAGGTCATATTATTGGACTGGCCAACCACACATCTCTAATTTCCAAAGATGGTCAAGAATATCAAATCGCTGATTCTGCAGCCCCTATAATCTCTCTCCAGGGAAATACCTGGGGTGTGGTGCTCACATTTCGAGACGTTACTGAAGAATATAAAAGACAAATACAAATACGGGATATGGCGGAAAGATATCAAAGCATTTTTGAAAACGCGCCCATAGGTATAATGTATTATGACTCCCAGGGAATATTGACAGAGTGTAATCCCTTTTTTGCTTATGGAATTGGGAGCAAACGGGAGGATCTCATTGGGCTCAATATGCTTACCCAGTTAAAAGACAAAAAATTGATAAATGAGATCAAAATGTCCTTAACCCAGGGCCGAGGATATTACGAAGACCTCTATACCTCTTTTTTAACAGGGAAAAGCACTTATGTAAGGGGTTTTTTAAAGGGAATCCAGGATGACAAAGGCAAGATCATCGGAGGGATAGGTATTTTTGAGGATATCACAGAGCGAAAAATGGCTGAACAAAAACTGCGCAAGACCCAAGAGTTGATCCATGAGATAATCAATTCTATGCCCCAAATCCTTATCTGTATAGATCTAAAAGGAAAAATCATACTCTTTAACCGTAAGGCAGAACAGGAGTATAAAATCAAGTCCACCCAGGTCATAAATAAAACCTTTTGCCAGGCATTGCCTTGCCTCAAAGAAATATGGCCAAAAATTCAAACAAGCCTACAACACAGGGAAATCATATATCAAAACAAAGTTCAATTAAAAAAACAAGAGAATAAATTCTTTGATATCACCATTTATCCTCTGTTAAAAACAGAGAGTTCAGGAGTAGTACTCTTGATAGAAGACGTTAGCAAACAGGTTCAATTAGAAGAGCTAATGATCCAATCTGAAAAAATGCTATCTGTAGGGGGACTTGCTGCTGGCATGGCCCATGAGATAAATAATCCCTTAGCAGGAATAATTCAGAGTGCAGAGGTCATTCAACGCCGCGTGACCCAAGATCTACCTGCTAATATTCAGGCTGCACAAAAGGCCGGCATTTCTCTCCAGGCCTTGAGAAGCTATTTGTCTGATCGTAACCTACTAAAAATGATAGAAAACATAAAAGAATCAGGGTTTAGGGCAGCGGAAATAGTAAAAAATATGTTGAGCTTTGCTCGCAAAGGTGGGCCAGACTTTGCCAATTACTCCATCGTGCAACTTTTAGATCAAACAGTGGAATTGGCTAGTACAGACTATGATCTAAAAAAACGTTTTGATTTTAAACAAATAAAAATTATTAAAGAATACGAGCAAGATTTGCCCCAAGTTTCCTGTTCAGGGAGTAAGATCCAACAGGTATTTTTTAACATCTTGAAAAATGGAGCCGAAGCCATGCATGAGGCAAGGGAAAAGACTGGTCAACCTAAGCAACCCTGTTTTTGGTTGCGGGCCTACACCTTAGGAAAAGAGGTTTGCATTGAAATTGAAGATAATGGACCTGGCATGGACGAGGAAATCCGAAAAAGGGCGTTTGAGCCATTTTTTACTACCAAAGGGGTTGGTAAAGGCACTGGACTTGGACTCTCAGTGTCCTATTTCATCGTAACCGTCAACCACCAAGGTAGCCTAACAATAGATTCTAAACCTGGAAAGGGAAGTAAATTTATCATTAAATTACCGCAACAACCATTAGACCATACAGCACAATAACTCCATGCCTAATCATATAAAGGATTATAAGGTTAGATCAGCAAGATATTCTTATTCAATAACATGAGTTATTAAACGGGCAATGCAGGACTTGAACCTGCGGCCTCCAGCTCCGGAGGCTGGCGCTCTATCCACCTGAGCTAATTGCCCGTTTCCAAAAATTTTAGACATGCAAATAACAACTTGTCAACCTTGATTGCTTAGATTAAGGTTACAAGAAAAATGGTGATATGTTATGTCAAAACATATAATACTTGGAATAACTGGAGCAAGCGGGGCAATATATGGACTAAGATTATTTGATGTCTTGCTCTCATTGGATTTTGAAGTCCATGTTATTTTATCTAATGCAGGGAAAAAGGTCCTATGGATGGAAACAGGGCATAAAATAGTATATTTTAAAAGACCTGGGGCCCATCTTTATCTTGAAAACCAGATCGAGGCCCTGCCAGCCAGTGGATCTTGGCCTAATTCAGGTATGATTGTGTGTCCATGCTCCATGGCTACCCTAGGTGCCATTGGCAATGGCATTGGAGACAATCTCATACATAGGGCAGCAGATGTATGTCTAAAAGAGAGGAGAAAACTCATATTGGTTATAAGGGAAACCCCTTTAAACATAATCCACATAGAAAATATGTTAAAGGTATCAAGGGCAGGCGGAGTTGTATTCCCAGCATGTCCTGGTTTTTACAATAATCCCCAAGAAATATCTGACCTTGTGAATCACGTTGTTTGTAGAATACTTGATCAACTTGGAATTAAAAATAATCTATGTCCCAGATGGGAAGGACTAAAAAACAAAGACGTCAAGGAGGTGTAGAGATGAAAAAGTCAATTAAATGGCATGGCCATGCAAATTTTCAGATCAATACAAGGTGGGGAAATATCCTAATTGACCCATGGTTTGAAGAAAATCCATCATGTAAGATCAAGCCTAGTGAATGTGGAGACATATCAATGGTATTAGTTACCCATGATCACTTTGACCATGTGGGAGAAACAGTAGAGATATGCAAAAATACTGGGGCAAAATTATTTGCCATAGTTGAAACTGCACTAAAACTAAAGGACATGGGGATTAATGATGATCAAATCGTCAATGGAATTGGATTTAATATTGGCGGTACAGTAGAAGAAAATGGAATTAAATTTACCATGGTAGAAGCCCATCATTCTTCAGCATCAGGAGTTCCTGTTGGATATATAATAACCTTTCCAGACGGTTTTACAATATATCACGCCGGAGATACATCTATATTTGCATCTATGCAAACATATGGAGAGCTATATAATATAGATATAGCAATGCTCCCAATTGGCGGAGTATTTACCATGGATCCACGGCAGGCTGCATATGCATGTAAATTACTCAAGTGTAAATCTATTATCCCAATGCATTGGGGATCCTTTCCTGTATTAGAACAAAATACAGAAAATCTAATAAAAGAGATAAAAGCACTTAAATTAGACACAAAAGTTATATCTTTAAATCCTGGAGAGGAGATAGAGGTTGAATAATCAAAAATTAAGGGAGCCCAGCTCCCTTAAATATGACTATATAAAATTTAAATTATACCAAAGGTTTGATAAATTCTTTGATTTTTTTACCCGCACAAGATGGGAATATCTACTCAATATAATCCATCTAGCATTAAAAGAAGATGGTGAAGACCTAACCTCAAATGGGATATTTAATGAACAAGATATAGCATGTGCATATATTATATCAAAACAAGAGGCTATAGCCTCTTGTCTTCCTTTAATCGATATAGTACTCCAATTCTTTTCAAAAAAGAATACAGTAGAATATCTTATACAAGAAGGAGATATGGTATATAAAGGGACTAAAATTGCCCAGATAAAAGGACCAGCCATTGAAATATTAAAGGGAGAGAGGGTGATCTTAAATTTCTTATCCCATACCTTTGGAGTATCTTATTATACAAACTTATTTGTAAAAAAATTAAAGAAATCAACCACCAAACTATTAGATACTCGAAAGACTATCCCAGGGATGAGATATCTAGACAAATATGCAGTAAAAACAGGCGGAGGCATGAATCACAGGATGGATCTATCAGAGATGCTAATGATAAAAGACAACCATATCGATCGTGCTGGTTCAATAAAAGATGCAGTTGATTTAGTAAGAAACAAATATAAAGATAATTGTCCTCCAATAATTGTAGAATGTAGGGACATAAATGAAGTAAAAGAAGCTGTTAATTCAAAGGTAAATAGGATACTATTAGATAATATGGATGTACAAGATATAAAAATATGTATTAAGGAAATACCTCGACGCATAGAAGTGGAAATAAGTGGAGGTATAACACTGGATAATATTGCTACCTATGGGAGATTAGGAGCTGATTATATATCTGTTGGAGCAATTACCAAAGATGCACCGTGTATAGACCTTAGTATGAGAATTGCATGATACCTATAAAAAATTAGTTTAAAAGGAACAAAGAATTATGTTTAAAGGAGATATAAGACACCACATCAAGGTACTTATTGTTGGAACTGGTATTGCAGGTTGTAGTGCTGCCATAACCCTTGCCAATAAAGGAATACATGTCACACTTATTACATCAGGAGATGATATAGATTCTGGAAACACGCCTCTTGCCCAAGGAGGAATTGTCTATAAAGGTGATAAAGATTCTCCTAATTTATTAAAAAAAGATATATTAACTGCAGGTTGGAGATATAACTATGTAAAAGCGGTTAATTTTTTGAGCACAAAAGGACCTAATGTTGTTGAAGAAATCTTAATAAATGAATTAAATGTGCCATTTGAAAGAGATGAAGCAGAAGGATTTAAACTTACTAGAGAAGGTGGTCATTCATTAAATAGGATTTTATATTGTGGAGACTATACTGGTAGGGCTATTATAGATGGTTTTATAAAAAAAATAAAAAATCATCCCAATATAACAATACTTACTAAACGTACAGCAGTTGATCTTATTACTTCACATCATCATTCCAATAGATTGGAATTTAAATATCATTTAGTAAATCAATGTATTGGGGCATATGTGTATAATGAACACTTAAATCAGGTTGAAACCATGATGGCAGACTATACCATCCTTGCAACAGGTGGTATTGGGCAAATATATTTACATACTACCAACTCAGATGCTGCTATAGGTTCGGGATTAGTCATGGCATATAGGGGTGGGGCCAAGGTTTTTAATACAGAATTTGTTCAATTTCATCCAACTGCCCTATATCAAAGGGGAGGGCAAAAATTTCTTATATCAGAAGCACTTAGAGGAGAAGGGGCAAAATTTGTAAGAATAGATGGAATCCCTTTTATGAGAGAATATGATTCAAGGGGAGATTTGGCCCCAAGGGATATTGTGACTAGGGCAATTGTAGAGGAAATGCTCAGGACTGGAGATGATTTTGTATATCTAGATGCAGCTGATTATGTAAAAAAGGACATACCCAAGAGATTTCCAACTATTTATAAAAAATGTTTAGAACTTGGATATGATATTACCAAAGAACCTATACCAGTTGTCCCTGCCGCACACTTTTTTTGTGGTGGGATATTGGTTGATTTAGAGGGAAGGACCACTTTGAGCCGGTTATATGCAGTTGGAGAATGCAGTTGCACAGGCGTACATGGGGCAAATCGCTTAGCAAGTACCTCTCTGTTAGAAGGCCTGGTCTGGGGACACAGTGCTGGGAATTCAATACTCAAGGCCATATCCAAAAAAAGAGGTATTTCCAAAAAACTCAGGGACTCTATCCCAGACTGGTCTAATCCGGGAAATAACAACAATGAAGACCCAGCATTAATTGCCCAGGACTGGTCTACCATAAAACACACCATGTGGAACTATGTTGGCATTGTAAGGACTACTTCCAGATTAAAGAGGGCAAGGGAGGACTTACACAATTTGAGCAAGAGATTATATGAATTTTATAGGAACACACCGATTAGCAAGAGTTTAATTGACCTTTTCCATGGATGTCAATGTGCGATAATTATTACAGATTCAGCATATAGAAATCCAAAGACCACAGGATGTCATTTTAGGATAAATAAATAAGATATCCTCCTAGTCTTCTATATGTGGTGTGAAACCAGCAGATACAAGGGCATTTACAATTTGTTCTCTTTTTTCAAAAAATCTAGGCTCCAATAATATTCTTTTATTTTTTAAATCTACAACTGCATTATCTATATGCAGCTCTTTTAATGCACCTTTAATGGTATTCACACAGTGTTGACAATCCATATCAGGAATCCTTAACACAAATTCCTCTCCAGTTGTTTCTATATGTGGATGATTTAAGCCTAACATATTTTTAATAGAAGAATATAAAAGCAGACATCCAAGTAGTATAGATGAACCTATACTTATCCATAAAGGAATAGTCTCTTTTGAGGGGGAAAAAATTGTATTATTATAATGTGGCCATATGATATTTAAGATCATGCCAGATAGTATTGCAGCTATTGATATAATCACAAGATATAACCCAACTTCCTTTTTACCTAATTCCTTTGCAATTACTGTTATAGTCACTGTATTCGTTGCAGGACCAGCTATTAAGAAAACCAATCCTGCACCTGGACTCATCCCCTTTAACATCAAGGCTGCCACTATAGGTATAGATCCTGTAGCACATATATATATAGGAATTCCAATAAGGAGCATAATAAACATTGAAGTCCAATTAGATCCAAGATATCTGTATATAAAATTGTCTGGTATTGAATAAGTAATAATACCTCCTAAGATTATTCCAATGACAAGCCACTTACCTGTATCCTCCATTAATTCTACAAAGGCATACGAAAAAATATACTTCAGTTTATCCATTATAGAATGGGTATGGGGCTCTATTCTAGAACAAATAGAACAAGAATTATTTACACAGCTAATATTTCTCTCTTTATCCGGGAAAAATAGATTAGTAATAATACCACATATTACTGCAGTTACAAAAGAACTTATTACCCTAAATGCAGTAAATACAGGACCGAGTAAGGCATATGTGGCAAGAATGGAATCGATCCCTGTTGTTGGAGTAGATATTAAAAACGATAGAGTGGCCCCTTTGTCTGCCCCTTGTTTTCTAAGTGAAGCAGCTGCTGGGATTACTCCACACGAACATAGGGGAATGGGTATTCCAATTAAAGACGCATACAAAGACGACCTTATCTTCCCTCTTCCCAGAAAAGATAATATCTTATCCTGTGGGATAAATACCTTTAAAATCCCTGCAAACAAAAAACCAAATAGGAGATAAGGGGCCATGGTCTGGAACAAGACTCCAGACTCTTTTATAATCCCCCACCCTATATTCATGATATTCACCTAAACTACCTCCTAATAGAAATATTTTTTATATACCTAATTTTATTTTACCAATAGGCAGCTTATTAACATTTTCTTTTTCTTGTAATATATGGTTATAGGAAATCCTATAATAAAAAGAATCAAGACCTATATACTGCTTAAAGTTATCTAAAAAATATTCTTCTATGTTTATATCTTCCATACCATATAGCATAAACCAAAATATACTTTCATTATCCCTTCTAGTAAACCAAGAAGACGGAATAGATACAAGACATAAATTATTAAATGGACTCTTAAACAATATAAATATCTGTGTAGACCTAATAATATCTATGGTATCACAATATATTCTATCTAAATAGTATTCCCTCATACTTAATATATCCTTAATGGCATACATTATAAAATCTAGTGACACATCTTTTAATATATCTTCATCAAATATAATATCAATTAATTCATATGGATTTTTTTCTAAAATAGAAGAATATAACTCCTTTAATTTAGATATATCATTTATCCATATAGAGTCACATATCTTTAATACTATTGTAGAGGTAAGTCTGGTTATATCATTTAATAAAAATTCCCTATAACATCTACCACTACTATCTAGTTCAATCATATATATTAACTTAACGCCTTCTATTTTTTCATCTATTGAGGGCAGAGGAAATTCTCGTGGGAATAGATCTATTCCACTTATCTGTTCTGCATAAAGAAAACTCTCTCTTATATCTTCTTGTGACATGAGAGGAGTAGCTTTCACAAGATATGGGGGCTTACTTGAATATTTAATCCCAAAATAATTAGCCTGTTCTTTTAATTGAGTACCTGGGAGCAGATATAATGGATACATTCCCATATCGTCAAGTAGTATTTCATTTAAAATGAAGTCCACTCCCTTACAAATATCCTCCACCCTGTCTCCAGGAAGTCCTACTATTAGGTCTAAGACCACATCTATTCCCGCATTTTTTAGGTGAAATATCCCGTTTACAAATTTTTTCCTATTAAATTTCCTATTTATTAGACACAGTGTCTTTTCGTTAATAGTTTGAAGCCCTACTTCTGTACTCTTTATATTTGCCTCAGCCATGAGTTGAGCCAGGTCATAGGTTACATCCTCTGCATTTAATTCACAGAATATACTAATATCCATTTCTCCTGTAATATTCATTAATCTATTTAAGAATTCCTTAGGTCTTCTCCTCCTTAAAAACGAAGGGTCTAAAAAACTTATCTCTCCGGCCCCCCTATCTTTGCCCCAGGTTATCTCATCTAATACCCTTGAATATGGGAAATATCTAATGGAGTTAAAATTTTTGTGATAATAACAATATTTACAGGAATGCACACACCCCCTCATAGATTCAATCAACATAGAGCCATCAAGGGACAAAGATCCATTACCCTTAATATAAGATGAAGGGACATTGTCCAAACATACCTCACTACCTTTTATAAAGACCTTTTTGTTTAAAAAAATCCCTTTGTCTTTTTTTAAAATCCTCAAGATCTCTTTTGGCTCTTTCCTATCCCTTGCTATTGTTGCAATATATAAAATGGCATTTTCCCCCTCGCCTATTACTCCTAGATCAAATCCTGGTCTTTGGATTAAAAAATCGTTGTCCAGGGTCACCTCAGGGCCACCAAATATAACTAGGGTATGCGGAGAGTATTGTTTTACCTTATTTGCAATATACAGACTCCTCTCCACATTCCACAAATATACACTAAAACACACACAAGATGGTGAGGCCTCTAATATATACTCCAATATACATGAATCTGAGCCAAGGGCCTCAATAGTAGGATCGAGCCTACATACATCAATATCAAGACCATTTTTTAGATATGAGGATACTGCAGAAGATGCATATGCACAGTGGGATAGGTTGTACTTAAGGTCATGAGAAGAGACTGGTAGTTGCACAAACAACCATATTGGAGAAAGTTCATCTCCTGGCATCTCTTTTTTTTCTTCCTTGAATTTGATATTTATACACTGCTAGGTTGTGTTCTCTCAATGTCCTGCTAAACTTATGAGTACCATCTCCCTTTGCCACAAAATATAAATAAGAATGTTTGGCAGGATGCACCACTGCATATATGGAACTAATTGTAGGAGAACAAATAGGGGTAGGGGGAAGACCTTTATGTGTATAGGTATTATATGGATTTCTCTTGTCTCTAAGGTCCTTTTTTCTCAAATTACCGCTAAATCCTGGTCCCAAGCCATATATCACCGTTGGATCAGATTGAAGGGGCATATTCAGTTTTAATCTATTGAAAAATACTCCAGCTATAATTGGCTTCTCAAAATCATAAAGTGCCTCTTTCTCCACTATAGAGGCGAGTATTACTACTTTATACACCTCTGTTTGATCTGGAAGTCCATTTACCCATACATATTTTCTCACATTTTTCCAAAATTCATCTATCAAGGTCTCAACCACTTCCCTTGCATGTCCTAATGAGTCCCCTTTTTCAAAATAATATGTATCAGGGTACAAATATCCTTCACCATTTTTTCCTGGTATATTATTTTGGTCCAAGAATTTCCTATCAAAAATAACCTTTTTAAAATCTGAGAACTTCAAAATCCCTTGGGATGCCAATATCCTACCTACCTCCCACCATGGAGATCCTGCAGGTATATATATTTTGTGTAGATATGGTCTTCCTGAGACCAAATATCTCATTAATTTTTTTTCACTCCACCTTGTGTTTATCAAAAACTCCCCTGCCTTTATCTTATGGGAATCCCCGGTTAATTTACCCATAAGATAAAATACCTTTGTTTCTTTTAATATGCCTTGTTTTTTCAATTTATTTACTACACCTAAGAATGAATCCCCTTTTTTGACCTCAAACACAAGGTGAGTGCCCTTTTCATTAATAGGAGAAGTCCATGTATATATAAAATAATAAAAAAAAGAAGTAATAAGGATAAATAAAGCTATTAAAATAAAAGCAAATAAAAAATGTCTAGTATTTCTAGTCATGGGTCCTAGATCTAAGATAGGTGATTAAAATATCCTGGGCAGCCACCTGGTCTACTATTTTTTTTATCTTTTTACTGGACATGCCAAGCTCTCTTAATTTAGATTCTGCTTCATATGAACTATAGGACTCATCCATAAGATATATAGGGATAGAGACCTTTTTTCTTAGGTCAGCTACAAAATTTCTAACCTGCCTAGTAGTTAGGGTCTCCTCTCCTTGCAGACCAATAGGCAGCCCAACCACTATTGCCTCTACTTTTTCTTGTTTAACTATATTTATAACCTCTGTGATAGCCTTTTGTCTGGAACTGTTTTTAAGGGTTTTATAGGGCGTTACTACCTCCTCATCTACTGAAGAGAGAGCAAGCCCTATCCTTTTTTGTCCATAATCAATCCCCAGATACCTCATAACCTTGTCCAGTATCAATAAACCTTTTGTTCCTTATTTATCAAGTGCTTTAACTCCTTTTTCCACCCCTTGCCACCTATTAAGTGGCTCAAAAATTCCACTATATGCAAGACCTCCCTTGTGTCATCAACACGAGGGAGTATCCTTGAAAGCCCTACCTTGCAAGAAGGACATCCAACTAAGATTGGTAGGCCCTGTGGATATCTATCAAGGTCCTTATCAAGTTGTCTTTGCTTTTTCTTTTTAATAGTATAGTAAACCCCTGGTGCAGTAATGGCCCCAAGGCCACTCTCTCCACAACAACCTGGACTTAACCTCACAGGGATTTTAAAGAGTCGTTCTAGTGCTTGCTTATACACCTCATTGGCCTTTAGTTTTGGTACCCCTGTCCATTCAATATGACATGCCTGATGATAGACCAAGAATTCTGGTTTTATCTTTTCTCTAAAATACAGAGCCATTCCCCTGTTTATGTAATTTTCAATCAAGTACTGGGTTATATCTTTAAATTCAATATCTGAATCAATAAAATGCTCTAGCCCATAAGACAGGATTGCCTCCCTACAAGTGCCGCAAGAGGTGAGTATGGTAATCTTAGATTTAGAATCTAGCCTAAGAGAGTTTAAAAGAGACCTTATCTTCAATACATTTTCCATCTTATTCTTGTCAAAATCATCTTTAAGCCCTCCTGCCAACAAGGGATACCCACAACACATATGGTGGTCAGGAACCAATACATTCACACCCATTTTTAGCAACAAATAAATAGATGCCATACCAATATTAGAAAAAAATAATGCCCCTCCACATCCTGGGAAATAAAATACATTCTCCTTTTTAAACCCAGTGAGTTGTGATTCAATATAATTTCGTTTTCCAAGTCCAAGACGCATATATAAATCCAAAAAATCCAGGGATGGACCTGGTCCAGAGATCAAAGGATGTTTAAACTTATCTCTCACCTTGGGTGGTAGTAATTTTACCACCTGATTTTGAACATCCTGTCCCAATGACAGGACCTTGGCTACCTTTGGCACATAAGAAGATTTCTTTGTAAGATAATGCAGTATTGAAGATTTTATAGGATGATTGCCTCCAACTCCCCTTTGTTCTAAGAATTCTTTTAAACCAAGGATCTGTTCCCCGGTATTTATCTTTACAGGACAAATCTCCATACATTTCCCACAACCTGTGCACCTCTCTGATAAGTCCTTTAACATTGCCAAGATCTTTTTGTTGGGTCGATTCTCCACAGTCTTTACATAATAATATGCCTCTAACAATGCACCAATTGAAATAATCTTGTTTCTTGGATGATATAAATACCCTTCCTCAGGGTAATACATTGGACATACTTGTTTACATTTTCCACACCTAGAACATATTTGCACGTTCTTTAATATTGAAATCAATTTTTCTTTAAAAGGAATAGAGGTCTTTTTAAGGTCTTCAATCAATTTATTAAAAGAAAATGTATAAGGTACAAATTCCAATGACCTACGAGTAAGCTTCCCTGGATTAAATATATTATTTGGGTCAACAATGGCCTTATATCTTTTGAGTTCCTCTATCCTTTTTTCATCTAAAAAATGGATCTTTGTTATACCAATCCCATGTTCACCGGATATTGCACCACCCAATGAGAGCACTTCTTCAAAAACCCTAGACGCTGCCTCTTCAGCAAGTTTTAACATCTCTGGATCATTTGAATTAACAGGGATATTTACATGACAATTTCCATCACCTGCATGCATATGATTTGCAATGGTTATCCTGGTATTTAGCATATTTTCTTCTATTATTGAAATATCGTCCCTTAGTTCAGGATATCTCCCCTTGAGATCTATAAAAAAGAAGTGGATCTGTAACATAAATTCCTGTTCTGGCAACTCGTCAACATTTATCTTGCCTTTTAAAATATTAGTGGAAAAATTTATTTCCATATCCACAAATTCATCTCCAGGGTCTACTCCATCTATCTTCAATATATCTTCTAGGGCCCGCCTGTATGCCAGTGCTGTATAATATAGGTTCAAGTTCTCGATAAACTTTGCAAATTCAGGTATAACATGGATAGGGATTACAATATCCTCGTTTATCTTAAATCCACTAGTACGCCTGGCTATTGCGCTGAGTTTATGCCTATCCTCCCAAAATAACTCTGCCTCTTTTTCGTTCTTTGCAATAAATACATCTACATTTTTATATCTTCTTGCAATATTTGCCACTTCTTCGGTAGTCTTATCCAGCACCTCCTTGTCCTCTGAATCAAGCTGGATCAAGAGGACAGACATTGGATCGCCTTCTATTTTTTTTGACTTCTTTTTATATTCTATTGCCTGGACATATTTTGCCCCAAATTCTTCCAAGGCAGACATCTTCACCATATCACCATGTTCTCTAATATTATCCCTCAATGACACGAGTTCTTTTATCACAAGCATTGCATTTTCCATGGTCTTGCCATAAAACTCTATACAAAGTGTGGAGCTGTAAGGGAGTTTTTTATATAAGGCAAAACAGGCCTCAGTAATTATCCCATCTACCCCTTCTTTTTGTACCCCTGGTAGCCCACCAAGGTACTTATTTGTAACATCCTTTCCAAGTCCTGTACCCCTTATGTGCTCACCCTTTAACACCACGGTATCTATAAGGGTGTTGTCATCCTCTGAAAAGATCTCAAAGACCACCTCCTCTTGTGGAAGTATCTTATGCCTTGGGTGGTTCTTTCTCTTTATTTGCACACATTTTCCATTTGCAAGCACCATCTTATAGCTCAATATATTGTCCAATGTAGTTCCATATTCAAAGGCATACGGACCTCCAGCATTTTCTGAAATATTTCCACCAAGGGAAGAAGATGCCTTAGAAGCTGGGTCCACTGTAAAAAGCAACCCATGTTTTGCTGCCTCTTTTATTGCATTTAAGGTAATCACCCCTGCCTGTGCACACATATACATCCTGGATTTACTAATTTTCAAAATTTTCTTCATCCTGCTAAGGCTGAGGACCACTGTCCTGCTCATTGCGGGGATTGCCCCCCCTGTTAGACCTGAGCCCCCACCCCTTGGTACAATATGAAATTTCATCTCATTTGCCAGGTCCACTACTTTTTTTACTTCTTCAGTAGAACCAGGTGCAACCACGCACATTGGGAGTTCTATTCTAAGGTCTGTTGCATCTGTGGAACACTCCACCAAATTATTGGGAGAAGTATATATATGATCTGGAGAAATGAGTTTTTTTAACCTAGATATCACACTCTTCTTAAACTCTTTATCTTCTAAATATTCTTGCCAAAATTTCTTAAGTTGAGTTGAAACTAGGTTATATACATCTTCGTCTATAATTCCCTTTTCATCTTCAAGTTGTTTAAACACACTCTCTGAGACCACTTCACAAGGGATAAAGGGATTATACCTGATCAAAAACATCTCAGAGCAAAGGCTCTCCACTGTCTCTCTAGTATACTCTGGCCATTTTAAAATCTCTTGCTCCTCTATCTGAAGTACGCGCTCAACTAATTTTAAATTAGCAATAGAAATATGAGGGCTCTTTCTGTACATATGCTCTCTTCTCCTTAAAGATTAAGATATTATTGGGATAGCAATATTAGTTTTTTGTCTGTAATTGGCGGGTAAGAGATCTTGAATATCTTACCTGTAAAATGGTGGTAAACATGGCCCTAAACTATCAACAAAAAAATACATAATCAAGTAAATATTAATGGGCAATTATTATAGTGGAATCCACACAAACTATTCCCTCTTGAGTAACTACCATGGGATTTATATCAATTTGATCTATCTCTTGGAATCTATGCCCTATATCCCCAAGTACCTTTAATACATGTGCTATCTGCTCCCTGTCTATCTTTGGAATATCCCTATACCCATCAAATAGTCTCTGGTTTTTGAGATCAAAGGTATATAACATGGCTTGATCTAGGGAAAAAGGAGCCAGTCTAAATACCCTATCGTCTAGTAGGTCTGCTATAGTACCCCCAAAACCCATCATCACCACTGAGCCAAAATCCTTGTCCCTTATCATACCAAATATGAGTTCTAATTTTATATCTAATTGTTGTTGTACAAGTAGAAAACCCTTGTCTAATACCATCTCATTTAATTTCTTATAAGCAGAGACAAATTTCTCATCAGTAAAGATATTTTTCTCCACTAGGCCATGCTCTGTTTTATGGACTATCCCAGGCAAAATCCCTTTTAAAACAACAGGATATCCTATTTCCCTTACCTTTTCCAATCCATGATCTAGGCTAGATATTTTATATTCAGTCACCACAGGAATATTAAATTTTGATAGTATCTCTTTGGCCTTAAACTCATCTAATACAACTCCAGGACCACTTAAATAAAGATCTTTTATACATGGTCCTATTTCTATAGGGGTGTTCAATAAATCTTTATGCAATCTATCCCTATTTTTATATGTAACAAATTTATCCATGACCTCTATTGCCCTACTTATCTCCAAAAACATAGGTATTTTTAATTCTCTACACTCACAAGCCCTATTATATAAAGTGTCCTTGTCTCCACTTGCCCATAGAAATACTGGGGTATTATATTTTTCTGATATTTCTTTAATCTTTTTTAGGTCTATACCACCTAGTTTACCACTTCCAAAATAGTGCATAAAAACTATATCTACTCCCTTGTCTTCACATATTGCCTTAAATATAGCCTCATATGCCTCTGGCCCATTTTTCTCAACAGCAGGCCACACATCAGCGGGATTTCCTATTGGCAGCCAATCTGGAGATAGAGATTTTATTTTCTCTATTGTGTCCCTAGAAAATTCACTGACCTCAAGGTGGGTGTCCTTTAAAAGATCAACACTAACTATCCCAGCTCCCCCACTATAGGTCAAGATACCCAATCTATTCCCATTGATCTCCATATCCCCATAGTTTGAAAGCCCAAGACATATATCCATCATTTGCAAAAAATCCGTGGCCTCAATCAAATTCGTCTGTTTCAACATCCCAGAAATCACCTCACTTGACCCAGCAGCACTTGCAGTATGAGTCAAGGCAGCCCTTTTCCCGTGTCCAGTCTTACCTCCTTTTAATAAAACCACTGGTTTTTTCAAACACATACATAAGTCAAAGAACCTCCGCCCCTGTTTAATTGACTCAAGATACATTCCAATCACCTTGGTGTGGGGATCATTGTCTAAAAATTCAAGTAAATCACACTCATCTACATCCAGTTTGTTTCCTATAGAACATGCCTTGGAAATACCAAACCTCCCTGAAGAACATAGGTTTATCAAAAAACCTGCACTCAACATTCCACTTTGAACTATCAAGGATATATCACCAGGATACATATACTCCCAGATACCAGGGGAGACAAAAGAGAATACGTGTTGGGTGTGCATATCTACAATGCCCATACAATTTGGTCCCCAGATCCTAGTGCCACTGTCTTTTACTATATCCATGATCTCTTTCTGGAGCCCTACACCCAGCTCCCCTGACTCAGCAAATCCACCAGATTCAATTATAATTCCTTTTACCTTTTTTTTGACAAGGGATTTGACTATTCCCTTTACTGCCCTTGCTAGGACAAATACTATTGCTAGGTCCAGTTTACCGGGCAACTGACACACATCCCTAAAACATCTAATTCCATATATTTCATCATATTTTGGATTTACAGGATAGATGTCCCCTTTAAACCCATTTTTAATATTATTTAAGATTATATTTCCACCCTTTGTTGGTTCCTTACTTACACCAATCACTGCTATAGACTTTGGATAAAAGAAAAAATCTAGGTCCATGCCATCTACCTCCCCTATCCTTTATTTAAGACATTTTAGCCATATGGTTAATTATTTTTCCTTGATAAAACTACAAATAGATTCAAAAATCATAAAGAGTTAAAAATAGACTAATACTGTCAAATTTGCTACATTTCCATCTCACCTTAGATATTATCCCCTTGCAATAATATTTTTTTGAAAAATAACTTAATAAAACACATATAACAATATAAACATGTTGGCAAAAAAAATTATAATAAAAGGAAAGGTACAAGGAGTAGGGTTCAGGCCATTTGTTTATAAATTGGCCATAAAATACAATATTAAGGGCTATGTGTTAAATGATTCAAGGGGAGTTGAAATCTTTGCACAAGGCACACCCAAAGACATCAATGCTTTTGAAACTCAACTAAGAAAAAAACCACCGCCTATTTCCAAAATTATATCCATAAAATCTAAGATTACATCCCCTGACCAAGCCCTAAAAGGTTTTTTAATAAAGCAAAGCAAAGGTTCTATATCCCATGAGGTATTAATCAGTCCTGACATAGCCACCTGTCCAGATTGCTTGAGGGAACTATTTGACCCTGAAGATAGGAGGTATTTGTTCCCATTTATCAACTGTACCAATTGTGGTCCTAGGTTTACTATTACAAGTTCAATCCCATATGATAGAAAAAACACATCAATGTCATGTTTTTCAATGTGTGATAATTGTTATAGGGAATATACTAACCCATTGGACAGGAGATTTCACGCCCAGCCAAATTGTTGTCCTGAATGTGGCCCTAAGCTTCATTTATTGAACAATGCTGAAAAACTAATAGCCCAAGGTACTAATGCAATAGATTATGCTGCCAGAGAGCTGGCAGATGGTAATATAATTGCACTAAAAGGGCTTGGTGGATTTCACATATGTTGTGCTGCAGACAACGAACAAGTAGTCAAGAGACTTAGGGAATTAAAACACAGGCCATATAAACCTTTTGCCCTAATGGCAGACTCCATTAAAGATATAGAAGAGATAGCATATGTATCAAAAGAAGAAAAAGAAATACTCAAAGGGGAAATCAGGCCTATTGTACTTTTAAGGGCAAGGCCCAATGTATTGCCTAAGTCAATTGCCCCAGATACATCAGATTATGGAATAATGCTTCCATATACCCCCATACACCATCTATTATTTTATTTTTACAAAAAATACATACCCCAAGATAAATTCCCCATACTTGTTATGACTTCAGGAAACAGATCAGGGAATCCAATCTGTATTGGAAACAGGGAAGCAATATCTAATTTAAAAGAATTTGTATCCTATTTTTTAATACACAACAGGGACATACTAATAAGATGTGACGACTCTGTTGTGAGGGTATTGGGCAAGAAAGGATTTTTATTTTACCGTAGGGCACGGGGATTTGTCCCATCCCCTGTATTTTTGAAACACAAATTCCCAACTGTAATGGGGGTTGGAGCTGAACTAAAAAACACAGTATGTTTTATAAAAAATGACCAGGCTTTTGTATCTCAATATATAGGAGACCTCAAAAACCTAGATACATATAATTTCTTTTTAAATACCATAGACCACTACATAGATATCTTAAAGATAGCCCCCAAGGCCATTGGAGCAGATATGCATCCTGACTATCTATCCACTAGATATGCAAAAGAGCAAGACAAACTCCCTGTTATAAGAGTACAACACCACCACTCTCATATCCTTTCTGTAATGGCAGAAAATCAAATAGATGAAGAGGTAATTGGCATTGCACTAGATGGCTCTGGCCTAGGGCCAGATAATACCATCTGGGGTGGAGAAATTCTCTTGATAAACAAAGACCTATCTTTTCAAAGGACGGGATATCTTAGCCCCATTAGACTCCCTGGAGGAGAAATAGCCATAAAAGAGATATGGAGAATAGGACTTTCATTTTTATATAGTATTGGGGAAGATAATATAGAAAGATTTCTGACCAAAGTACCTATTAGAAAAAAAGAACTAATATATGATATGTTAAAAAAAGATATAAATTGCATTATAACCACAAGCTGTGGACGTTTGTTTGATGCTGTTTGCTCCCTAATAGGGTTAAGGTCTAGTATTACTTATGAAGGTGAAGGGGCAATAGTCTTAGAGTCTATCCAAGACAAGGGCTGTGATATTGCCTATGAAATCCCCATAAAAAATAAGGAGGATAAATATATAATAAATACCCAATATTTAATAAAAGAAATTATAAAAGACCTTATAAAGAATATACCTCCATCAATTATTAGCAGAAAATTCCACCTAGGTCTGTGTGAAGCCCTTGCAGAAACAGTAAAGAATATATCCAAGGACACTGGAATAAAAAAGATTGCACTAAGTGGTGGGGTATTTCAAAATCAAACCATCCTAGGTCAGATGATACATAAGCTCACCTCCATTGGGCTCACCCCTATATTTCATAGATCTATCTCTCCAAATGATGAGAGTATCTCCCTTGGCCAGGCATATTTTGTGGCCAATAAGATAAAATAATACAGACCTTTAAACTAATTCTAAATAGATTATTCCTTCAGATAGAGTGTTTTAAGCTAAGGGCAGAGGAAAGATTCTTAGCTTTTAGCCTCTTGTCCCTTTAGCCTTTTGCCTTTAGCCCCTCTCTGCCTTTCTCTTTCAACCCTTTGTTGTGTATTTCACAATTATAACTCAACAGAAGACCGGAGATTAAACTGTACATAAAAATTATAACTCACGGGAAATTGGTATTATCACTTGCAATATAATTGTTAATAGGTTAATTTTTATTAGAGGAGAGGACTGTGTATCTATAAGTAATTTCTATTAAAAAAATATAAGGGGGCAAAAAGTGAATAGTCTAAAGGCAAAGATTTTATTAATATCTATCATTACCATCCTATTATTTTTAGGAGCCAGGTTTTTCTTAAATAACATTGCTGTAGAAACTATTATCTTGGTAATTGGTTTTGGAATCTCTATCATCATGGTATCTAACTACAATTCCTCTATAAAAAAACTAAAAGACCTATTACAGGACCCAACATTAATAACAAATTTTCATTTGGATACCTCTAATATAAAAATCCCAGACCTAAATGAGATTGGGGAAACAATAAATCAAGTCTTAGATTCTATTTACAAGAACTATATATGGAAGCAGGGAGTTGTAGATGAATTACCCATGTGTTGTATTATATGCGATGAAGAAAACAAAATCCTATATGTAAACCAGGAAATAATTGACTTTGTAGAACAAGATGGCACCCCTGAGGATTTTATAGGAATGAGCACTGCAGAATTCTTTTATGGAGACCCAGACCATCCTACTATCACAGGCAGGCCATTTAAAGAAAATAAAAAAATAACTGGCGTCAGAACTGAGGTAGTTGGTCGAAAAGGGCGCAAGGTATTTACAGAAATAAATGCTGCGCCATTTTATGATCCACAAGGTAACTTAATAGGTTCATTTGCAGTATTCAACGACTTGACTGAACTTAAAAGAGAACAAGACAAGGTATTAAGACAAGCAGAGATATTAAAGGCTGCAATAGAAGATGCCACAGGACTATCCTCTAAGCTCACAGCTACTAGTGAAGACATATCATCTCAGATCGAAAGTGTAAATTCTTCAATGGAACAACTAAAATCCAGGGCAGAAGAAGTTGCAACTGCCATGGAAGAGATGAACTCCACAGTACTTGAGGTATCAAAAAATGCTGCATCTGCAGCAGAAGCAGCAGAACACACTGCGAACAAGGCAGAAGAGGGTTCCCATGCACTAAACCAAGCAATTGAGCTCCTGGAAAAGATAAAAGACAGGGCACAGCAACTACAAAAAGACATGGAAGAGATGGAGAAACAGGCAGAAGGCATTGGCGAGATAATAAACACTATTTCAGATATTGCAGATCAGACAAATCTTTTGGCATTAAACGCAGCAATAGAGGCAGCCAGGGCTGGAGACGCTGGGCGGGGATTTGCCGTGGTAGCAGATGAGGTGAGGAAATTGGCTGAAAAGACCATGACTGCGACTAAGGATGTAGAAGAATACATATATACCATTCAAAATAGCGCAAAGACAAATATGAACAGCACCAGAGAAGTTGCTGATGCTATAATCAAAAACATGGAAATAAGCAAACAGGCCAATGAGCTACTCAAGGAAATGGTGGAATTATCTGATGCATCCAATGATCAAATACGCTCTATTGCAACTGCAGCAGAACAGCACTCTGCTGCTTCAGAACAAATTACTAGGTCCACAGAAGAAGTAAATAACATATCCCAACAAACCATGGAGATCACACATCAAACAAGCGAGTCAATTATGGAACTAAATGAAATGATCCAACAATTAAATCAATTAATCAAGGATATGGAACAAAAATAAAAAAAGGGCGGGTAATCCCTAAGCGAAGCTTTGCTCTGCTTAGGGATTACCCGCCTATTATATAAATTTTATTCCTTATTAATTTGGCCTAAAAGGCCAAGATAAAATGCAACAGAGCTCCACTTTTTATTTTCTCCTCAATATATTTAAGATATTCTTGTCCATATTTTTATAAGAGTTAGCAGTCAATTCTTCTACAAAGTCCAGTGTCTCATCTAGGCTAGCCCCACATATCCCATCTTCTCTAGAGATATTAATATGGTTTATGGCAAAATAGGCACTATTTAAGGCACATGAGGTTGCAACAAATAGCTTTATAGAACATGCAGGTTTTGCCCCATCACATAAAACACCATACATAGATACTAGATGATTTTTAACTGCACTCAATGCAATCTCCCTATCCTTGGACAATAGCCAGGAAATAGCCCCTGCGGCCCCTCCCCCTGCACAAAGTGAACAACTACATATTGGGGTAAGCCTCCCTATATGGGCCTTTAATTTTGAAGTAATTACATGACTCAAGCCAATGGCCTTTAAAAAATCCCCCTCATCTAATTTAAGGCCAGAATATATCACCCACACAGGCAAGGTGGCAATTATACCATTATTTCCGCTCCCAGCAGAACTCATAGCAGGCAGAGATGCCCCACCCATCCTTGCGTCCACTGCAGCTAACACGTATTTTTGGGCCTTAAAACTAAGATTATCATCCCAAAAAATGCCTTTATCTGTTTTAAGAAAAACATGAGATGTCCCATATCCCCATTTTTCATTTAAGCCCTGTTGTGCAAGCTCCAGGTTCATGTTCACACCCTTTTTTAAAAAATCAAGGTCATATTCATCTAACCCATCTAATAGATCAAATAGTTCAACAGAGCTTATATTTTTTAGCCAGTTACTCAACTCTTGTATTTCTGAGTCACCTATCTCCCCTCCACCTGCATCTCGTTCAAAAACCAGTTTTCCATCTAATTTCAAAGAGGTGAGTCGATTGTGAAATCCTGATATCTCGGCCTCAGCGATATTTGATATACCCTTTATCTTGGCAAATACATAGATCCCTTTTTTATTTGGTGCCACATCAACAATTACTCTGCCACTTGCAACTAACTCCCTTGCCATTTTTATATAATCGTCATTTACCTTAGAAAATACCTCCAGGTCATCTTTGGGTTCTCCACACACACTGCCAAGGGCTGCTGCCATGTATAATCCCTTTTCTCCCCTTGCACCTGGCAAATATACACCCATGCCATTTTTATATAGCCCTTCTGAAACCAATACTTTTATATACACTATTTCCCTTTTTGCGAGCATGGAACCTGCATGGGAACATGCAAGTGCCACACAAACTGGTTCAGTACACCCAAGGGCTGGAGATATCTCTAATCTTATTAAGTCCTTTATAGTAAACATAAAATTGCTCCTGTATATTATTAGATATCAGATATAAGCTTTTTATTTCAAAAACGTGAAAAAAATTTACGTTTTTTCTAACTCCTAAGTCATTTTTTTAAATTCTGAATTATGAATTCTGAATTCTGAATAAAAATTAGCCTTCAGCCTTCATCCTTTAGCCTTCTGCCTTTTGCCCTTTGCCTTTAGCCTAAAATATTCCATTTAAAGGATACAATCATATGAGAATTGGTATAACAATTAAAAACTCATGTTTAAACTTATTTTTTTACCTTGAGTAATCTCGTTAATTCCTATAGTATCCCGTGCTTGATAGCAAGTATACAACAATGCCAATTAATAAATTATTTAGTAATGTCTCTTATGAAAAAAAACTGTTTTGTCTTTTATTTCCAAAGACAAAATAAATATTCCATTAATGCATTAACAGGGGCAATTGAGACAAAAAAATATCATAATAAATTGGACATAATTTTATGTAACAAAGACCTCCCTAAATTGATAACCTCGATAAAAAACAAATATAAGACCATTGCCATAGGGACATCATTTTTTAGCTCTCAAATCTTTTCAATAGGTAGCACAATAAAGACAATCAAAAATATTGTGCCCAAAGCGATCTTGATTGCAGGAGGGCCACATGCCAGCGGAGACCCAAGGGGCACAATAGGACTTGGTTTTGATATTGTGTGTAGGGGAGAGGGCGAGGAGGTTATTTTAGAGTTAATAGAATGGATACTTGGAAACAGGTCCTTATCCAAAACAAGGGGTATATTTTTTAAACAAAAAGATAAGATCATATTTACTGGCAAAAGACCCCCTGTTGACCTAGATAAATATATGCCTTTTAGTGTTAGTTTTAAAAGATTTGGACCTATTGAAATAACTAGGGGGTGTCCTTTTGGATGTTTTTACTGTGAGACCTCATATATGTTTGGAAAGATCCCTAGGCATAGGTCAATAGAATCTATATTGAGTTGTGTGGAAATAATGTATTCACGGGGAATAAAGGATATAAGATTTATAACCCCCAATGCATTTTCATATGGGTCAAAAGATGGTAAGACATTGAACTACGAAAAAGTGGAAAAATTGTTAAAAGGTATAAGAAAAATAATAAAAAATAAGGGAAGGATTTTTTTTGGGAGTTTTCCCTCTGAAGTTAGACCTGAACACGTAAATAAATATACCATTGAACTTGTTAAAAGATTTGCTGACAATGACAACCTTGTAATTGGATGCCAATCTGGAAGTCCTAGGATACTAAAAATTTGTAAAAGGGCCCATACTGTATTAGATGTTTACAATGCAGTGGATTTATGCATAAAAAACAGATTAACACCAAAGGTAGATTTTATATTTGGTCTACCAGGGGAAGGAGAGGAAGATATTATAAAATCTATAGAATTCATGGATAAATTGACAAAAATGGGGGCCAAGATACATGCACATACCTTTATACCTCTACCTGGCACTCCATTTTCAAAAAAGACCCCTGGAAATATAGAACCTTATATAAGGAAGTTTATTAATAAAGTACTGCCAAAGGGAGCTGTTTTTGGGGAATTTGAAAAACAAAAAAAACTAGGGAAACAACTTGTAGATCTAAGAAAAACAGGGAGATATAAACCAATATAGGAGATATCTTTTCATGCTAAATAACATGGATAAATACACTAGAAAAATTATATCTACTATAAATTATCTAGCACAAACACAAGATGTGGATATAATGATGGAAAGGATTCTAACAGAGGCAAGAAAGATAACCAATGCAGATGCAGGGTCTATCTATAAAAAAGAATCCAATATGTTACAATTAAAATACGCACAAAATGAAACCAAACAAAAAGAACTCCCTCCAAACAAAAAACTTATATATGAGACCTTCACCTTTCCAATTGACGAGAGTTCCATTGCAGGATATGTTGCAGAAACCAAGAAAATTTTAAACATAGATGATGTTTATTGCATCCCTTTGGATCTACCGTATAAGTTTGAAAAAAGGGTAGATGAGACATCAAATTATAGGACCAGATCAATGTTAACTCTGCCACTCTTAAATCCCAGTGAGGAAGTATTAGGAGTACTTCAATTAATCAATGCCAAGGACCATTCAGGCAAGGTCATCCCCTTTAAAGAAGAATTTGTTCCAATGGTGTCTTTTTTTGCTGAATGTGCTTCTATAGCCCTTGAAAGGGCCAATCTAGTCAGAAAAATAGTCCTCAGGATGATCAAGATGGCTGAACTCAGGGATCCCAAAGAAACAGGTAAACACGTGAATAGGGTAGGAGAATATTCTTCTATATTATATGAGGCATGGGCACAAAAAAAACAAAAGTCATTCAAAGAAATCGAAAAGTATAAAGATATTATAAGGGTTGCGGCAATGCTCCACGATGTTGGCAAAGTTGCAGTCTCAGACACCATATTAAAAAAACAAGACAAATTAACAGATGAAGAATATGAACAAATAAAGGCCCACACATATCTGGGGGCATGTTTGTTTGAAGACCCTGCATCTGAGGTAGAAAAAATAGCGCAAATAATATCCCTAGAACACCATGAGAGATGGGATGGAAAGGGATATCCAGGGGATATAGGTGATGCAGATAAACTAGTTGAATGTCCTAATAGGATTAGTCCCAAGAGGGGGAAAAAGGGAGAGGAGATTTCCATCTGGGGTAGGATTGTATCCCTTGCTGATGTTTATGACGCACTCACCTCAAAGAGGTGTTATAAAGATCCATGGCCAGAGGAAAAGGTAATAGAAGAGATAAAAACACAAAAAGGCAAACAGTTTGATCCTGAACTAGTGGATATATTTTTGGAAAACATAGAACTCATTGAGATGTCAAAAAAAAGATATTTATAATCCCCGGAGAAATAGATTAATGAGCATTGAAATATATTCAGCCCAACAATTATTTGATACCTTAAACAAGACAAGACGTCCCCATCACCAAGACTATCTTTCTATGTATTCTTCATGGTATGGATGTATTATAACAGATCCAACACTTATGCTGATCCCCATAGATGATCATATGGTACACAGGGGAGATGGTATATTTGAGGCTTTTAAGTGCATCAATGGATATATCTATCAACTGGATTTTCACTTTAAAAGGATGGAAAATTCCCTGAAACACATCTCCCTACAACTCCCTTTTTCTATTCAACAGATTAAAAAAATAATAATTGATACTATCAGGGCAGGGGGAGAAAAAGATTGTATTATAAGGGTCTATATATCAAGGGGACCAGGGGATTTTTCACCAAAACCTGAAAAATCCATTGCTCCCCAGTTGTATGTAGTGGTAACTAGGATCAAAGAGGTGGAGGAAAAGAAAAGAACAAAAGGATGCTCATTAAAGATTAGTAAGGTGCCCATAAAAGATCCATTTTTTGCTAAAATCAAGTCATGTAACTACCTTCCCAATGTACTCATGAAGATGGAATGTCACAAATATGGAGTTGATTATGTAGTGGGCGTAGACGAAAATTGTAGGATATGTGAAGGAGCAACAGAGAACTTTGCTGTTATAACACAGAATAATGAGTTCCTGACACCTTATTTTGAAAATATATTAAAGGGGAGTACTGTATGTCGTGCCTTGGACATGGCACGAGACCTAGTTAAAGAAAAAAGGCTCCAAGGGGCAAGGATGGGAAATGTATATATAAAAGACCTATTTGATGCAAAAGAAATACTTGTATTTGGTACTACCATTGATGTACTCCCCATAACCTCATTTGAGGGTAAATCTATTGGCAATGGTAGGCCAGGAGAGTTCTACCATATATTCTATGAAAAATTCTTGAAAGATATAAAGGAAAATAAAGACTTACTTACCCCTGTTTGGAGTTGAGTATATTGTGTACCTTTTTATGAAAATCTACTACCCTCTGCCTATACCCTTCACCAACCTCTCTTGCAAACCTCTCTTCCACGTCTTTTTCATCTTCTATCCCAGGTGAATCTAGGTTGTCTGCATAGGCTATTAAGATCTCTTCCACACTCTCAGGAACATAGTCGTTTAAAGGGAGCGGTAAGGACTGTGATATTATATCTTTTTTAGTGATCCCAACCCCAATATGGGTTTCACACACCCTTGCATGTCTATTCAGCCCAATATCTCTTAATATCTTCCCCCCCTCTATTCCATGTCGTATAGAATCTTTAGACCCTGGGGGGAAAAAAAACCTTCCAATATCATGTAAAAGGGCAGCTGTTTTTAAAAATTCCATGTCCACGTCTTTTATCCCTGACCCCAGCTCAACTACCTTGTCCCTTACCCTAAGTGAATGAGCCAGGACCTTTTCATAGGCCTGTTTTGAAGGGGCATATTTTTTTAAGATCTCTAAGGCCTCTTGCTCTGTTATTTCATGTTCAGTCATAATAATAATTAATAATGCCAATTTCTGATTATCTAGCAATCATTGCCCTCAATGTATCAGCGCAGGTCTCACAATTTTTTACAGTATCATTTAAACAACCCACAAAATGTATTAATTGGTAGATGTCTTTAAAATCCATATCAGAATTATAAAACTCTGCAACTAACTCCCGTTGCATTTTCATTATCTTTTGCCTCTCCCTCCTGATCTTCCTATATTTTTCTTTACAACCCAACCTGTCTATATGTTCCCCATGAACCAAACCAATAGTAGACTTTAAGGCTGGACCTACTAATTCAACTACATAGGTCACCTCTTCTACTAAATCCACTAGCGGCTTTTGTTTTTCTTCTGGTAAGAGGACCCTTCTCATGCCTAACCAGTGAAGTGCTTCCTGAGCATAATCTAATATATTATCCTGGCCCCTAGTGTAATTCAAAAACAAGGTCTTGTCCACAGGCATAAATAAACGTCTAGGGAGGTGATTCCTTATATTTCTTTTTATCTTGTCTGCATGTTCTTCAATAGCATCCACTTCAGTTGTGAGTTCTTTAAATTCCCTGCAAATACCTGAACCTGAGATATAACATTCAAGGGCCTCCCTGATCATAGCCACCCCCTCAACTATCTTTTCATAGTGTTCTATCAAACCATTCATTGGGGACCTTGGTGTAACTAGTCCAAAAAATGGCAATTTTTTCAACATAGGCTTATATCTCCTTAACTTACTAAAATTTTTATAATAAACTAGAAATTGTTATTGTATTGAAAAATAAATATTTTTCAACTGAAAAAAATAGTATTATGAAAGCAGACTCCACTTGAGTAATTGAAAGAAAAAAATACTAGTAAAGGCTGCTATGGGTACAGTTAATACCCAATAAATTATGATCTTTATAAGTACCCCAAAATCCACTGCGCTAAACCCCCTAGCCAGCCCAACACCAACTACTCCACCAACAGCAGAATGAGTGGTTGAAACAGGAAGTCCCATATTTGACGCAGTGAGCACAGTAGTAGCTGTTCCAAAATCCACTGCAAATCCCCGGGTATTAGTAAGTGTGGTAATCTTTTCTCCTACAGTGGCTATTACCCTTTTACCAAAAAACATGATCCCAGTGGCAATACCAAGTCCACCTAAGGCCAGAAAAAATACAGGGATTTGAACCTGAGATAGAAGAGAATGATATTTTGCAATAGAATAAACAGCAACCACAGGGCCTATTGCATTGGCAACGTCATTGGCCCCTTGAGACATTGCCACATAACAGGATGTCCCTATTTGGATCTTTTGAAATACATCCTCAACTGCCTGGGCCCCTTGTTCTACGTTTTTTACAAACCTAGACACCCATATCCTGCTAATCCAAAATATTAACGCACCAATAACAAACACTATTGAGATACTCACCCCAAAGGGAAGCCCTAGCTTCTTTCCAAAAGGGGTCTTGTAAAAAAAAGAAAATATCACCAAGGCACAAGTGAGTACAATCCAAATAGGTACCCAAAAAATAGTGTGTTTTAAAAATCTTTTCCTCATAAGTATCTGGCTCCTTATAAGGGTAAAGACCCCAAAGGAAATAGCTGCTGCAAAAAAAGGAGAGATTATCCAGGACAAGACTACCCCTCCAAGGACCTTCCAGTTCACCACATTAGGTCCCCCAGCAACTAGACCAAATCCTAAGATACTACCAATAATGGAATGGGTAGAAGATACTGGGAGGGCAGTAAGTGTGGCAATAAACACCCAAAGGGCTGCAGATATCAGAGAGGCAAACATACCAAGCATTATTATCCTTGGATCACTAATAAAACTTGGATTTATAATTCCCTTGCTAATGGTAGCCGTAACATGGGAGCCAAAACACACTGCACCTACAAAATTCAATATACCTGCAATAAAAATAGCCTGTTTTACAGTTATTGCCCTGGCACCTACTGCTGAGGCCATGGCATTGGCAACGTCATTAGCGCCTAGATTAAAGGCCATTAGGAATCCAGCCAGTACAGAAAGCCAAAGAAAGACTTCAAACATTCCCATATTGTGCTCCTTGTTACTAAATCAAGATCTCTTTATTTTTAGACCCCTTATATTCTTCCACCACCTGGCGAACATCTTTTATGCATCAAAGTCCCTTTGGATTTAGCTCCTTGCAATTACAATTCCCATGTTTTTTCTCCATTAAAATACGCTCTAAAATAAAGGATTTACCATTATTTTTTTTCACATCCCCGATGATATCTTCTTTTGTGTATTCAAAACAATAACACACATATTTTCCCATAATTCCCCCTTAGTTAACAAATACCCTGTGTGTGTTCAAAAAATCTTCTATAACCCCAATTTCTTCATAAATTCTTCATCTACCTGTTTACCCTTATCCCCTTTGTTATTCATATTATTCCCCTGGGTTTCTAGTAATTCATCTACATTTATGTCCTTTTCTTTTAAAATTTCTGGTTTTTTCTCCATTATAAAGTCCACTTTTTCAAAAGTGACCTCTAAATAAAACAATTTATTTTCCTGGGTCCTGAATTCAACCCTCATAAACAAAGGTTTGTCTATCTCTGTCTCCAAAGAAATCTTCATTGCCTGGTTCAAGGCAACCATTTTAGGCTGATTTTGATTAACAGACAGGCCAAGGAATTTCCTCAAAGAGATCTGAAACTGCCCAACACATTGATTCATAAGTTCCCCAATGGTATCTGCAACCTCTGAAGATGTATGATGATTAGCTAGTTCCTCCTCAGGCATCCCCATACATACATTATATTTTCTATATATCTCTAGTGCAGCATCAGATGTAAAGTTCATGGCAACCAAACCTGTAAATCCCCCATCAAAAAGGACAAAACATCCTATATCAGGTCTAAGACAGGTCTTATTAGTTTTAATAAAAGTAGACGAATATGATATCTTTGAATTGGTTACTTTAGATAGGGTCTCCCCTATTGCATCACATAACACCTTTAACACATCTGATGATGTCTTAACTATAACTTTTTTCTTTTTTTGCATAAATATCCTCCTATATTTCACCCTTATTTATTCTTATCTGTTCCCTTTGCTCTTGAAACACAAACCTTACTATCAACTCCCTGTCCTTTTGCCTAATATTGGTAAACTCAATAATAAAATATTCTTCTTGTCCCCCTTCTCTCTCCACCCTAATTATCTCCCCCTTAACAGACACAACTACCAGGGGTATATGGGATAAATATAACAACATCTCCACATGATCGCCCACACAATATTTATCCGGGATACTTATACATTTAAGTCCACCACCACTTAGCTCAACTACCATAGTAGAGGTCTCAAACTCTTTTTCAATAACATCTCTGCCAAGCATACTTAAGATGAGATCGATCTTTCCATCCAGATATTGAAAATATAAGTTCAACCCTTCTGGAAGCCCCAATTCCCTATAATTAAAATCAAAATTAAGGGTCCTATCTGTATTTACTCTAAAAAAAGGAGGGCCTTGTCTATGAGCTGCCTTTTTTATCAATCCCTTGACACTGGTCCTTACCCTCAGATAAGTCCTTTTTTCATCCATAGTCTTTTCATTCTATAAGTTATTTTTTAAAAAACTCTTGGCAGTCTTGGCTTCTTTGCTAGATGGGAAATCTTTTATCAAATCCTCTAATAAAATCTTTCCTGCCTTTTTTTTGCCTATCTTAAAAAAAGAGATCCCTTCTTTTAAAAGAGCAGGCCTATATTTATTAGACGCGGGATATTTGTCTAATACCTTTTGGTAATTTAAGATGGCCTTTGCATATTGTTTTAATCTATAAAAACACTCCCCTCTCCAAAAAAATGCATTAGGGGTTAGTTTATGTCTGGGAAACTTTTTTATAAATACAGAAAAGAGATGGGAAGAGATATAATAATTCTTATTCCTAAAATTCAAAAGGGCCTGGGAATATAGTTTTAAAGGAGAAATTTCAATTCCTTGTTTTGCCTTTGAAACCACCTTGGTTTTACTTTTCTTATTATGGACAAGGGAGTTGACCTTTGAATTATTTACACCCTTGCTCCTTGATACCCCCAATAATAGCTTTAACTTATCAATATCATCTCTTAGTTCATTTATTGAATTATCAATGGAACTTATTTTCGTCTTTAAATCCATTGTTGCATTTTTATTGTCATTTAATTCCTTTTTTAAAAGATCATACTCTCCTTCTAATCTGGCCAGATTCAGCCGAAGAACTTCAACCCTTGAGACGATATCTGCCTGAGAACTCCTAACTGAAAAATTACTGGTCTGAATCTGCTTTTTAAGGTCTTTTTTTAAATTTTCAATTTCTATCTTATATTCTCTCCTAACCCTTTGTTGCTCAAATGATATAGATGCAATCTGTTGTGTTAACAAGTCTACATCAGATTTAGTGGCACATCCCAAAAAAAATAAGCAAATAAAAAACAAACAATATCTCTTCATAATTTTGGACCTTTTATTACCTTTTTCCTGCCCCAGATAATATATAATAAGCCACCAATTACTGGCAAAAAAGTAGCTATCAAGGCCCATGTCATCTTGTCCTGAGGCGATTGGAAATCATGTTTAAATATATGCCAAATAGACCAAAGATTTGGAATAATAGGTATAAGTAATATAATAGACCATATAATAAGATTCAACAGGGCTTGCTCACTTATTATCATTTTGTCCTCTCCCTAAGTATTATTAAACCAATACCTATAAAGGCAAGAACCATGGCAGTCCACTGAGTAAAAGAAAGAGGCCCTAACATGGGTCTATAATCCCCTCTAAAAAATTCTATTATGAATCGAAAGGCCCCATATAAGACCAAAAAAATTCCAAAAATAGTTCCAGTGGCTTTTACTCTTGGCTTTAAAATACATAAAACAAAAAAAGTAACAAGTCCAGCAAGGGAGTGGTATATCTCTGTTGGATGAAGGGGCACATTTAACGGTGCCAGGGAATTGGGATCCCTAAACGTGATTGCCCAAGGGAGGGTACAATACCTCCCATAACAACAACCTGCCATAAGACATCCAATCCTCCCTACAAATTGCCCCAAGGCAATTGCTGGAGCAAATACATCAGCCCATTTCCAGATCTCTTGTTTTTTTGACCTCAAATAAATTATTGCAGTTATAAAGCCTAGGATAGCGCCTCCGGCAAACACCAATCCCCCTTTCCATATCATAATGGATTCTAAGGGATGAGATTTAAAATATCTTAAATTCATCAACACATATAGAAGTCTAGCTCCTAGAATACCTGCAATTATTAAATAAAATCCAAGATCAGAGACTATTTTTGGATCCAAATCCTGTTTTTTTGCTTCATAACCTGCCCATCCAAGGGCCAACAAAAAGGCTGAAGCAATAAAAAAACCATATGTATAAATAGTTATAGGACCAATCTTAATTAGAATTGGGTGCATATCTTTTTCCTTTTATCATTAAAATAATAAACAAAAACCCCCCTATTGAAATCGCCATATCAGCAATATTAAAGGCAGGCCAATGATATTTACCAATGTAGATATCAATAAAGTCTGTAACAGACCCAAATAAGATTCTATCTATTAGGTTTCCTATAGCACCACCTAGGATCAAACCTAGAGGTATATGAACAGTTGAATCTCTATGACCTTCAGTGATTATAAGATAAAAAATTACACCTATGGCTATTATGGTAATTATTGATAAAATCCATGATTGATGCATGGATGGATTATTGAATATACCAAAGGCTATTCCCCTGTTCTTTATGTGTACAAGGTCTATAAGACCTGGTATTACAATGACCTTTGAATACAGAGGGATAAATTGTACAATAAGATATTTCGATATTTGATCCAAAAAGATGATAATTAAAGCAGTTACTATTGAAGGGCCAATTTTTCTAAAATCTATCTTTTTTTTCATTATATCATTGCCCATCCTCAAACAAAGGGGGTGTTACACCTCCCTTAATCATTAATTTGTCCTTAGCCAAGCTTTGCTCCGCTTTTCTGGCTTCGCCTATTACAAGAATTTTATCCCTTATTAAGGTTGGCCTTTCAGGCCAAGATAAGTGGAACAGAGTTCCTCTTATCTATTGTTTAATCTAATTTTTTTAATACACTAACACATCTTGAGCATACATCCATATGCACAGGGTCTACCCCAATCTCATCTGAGTACACCCAACACCTAGCACATTTTTCACCTCTGGCTTTTTCCACGCATATACCCAATCCAGGGACATCTTCACTTTGGAAACATTCACCTTGTATCTCTCCTTGTCTTAATACCTCCACCTTTGAAACAATAAATACTTCCCTTAAAAAGTCTTTAATTGGCTCCAATTTATCATATAGTTCAGCATTTAAAAACAGCTTTACATGACAATCTAGAGAATGCCCAACAACCCCATCTTTTCTCTTGGGCTCTATGGATTTTGTGACCTCCCCTTTTATCTTCTTTACCAATTCCCACAAATCAATTTCTTGATCACTTATTTGAAAGTCAAGGTCCTTAAACCTAAGTTCAAATACACTCTTCCCTGTCTTATCAAAACTCTCAGGAAGGTCCTGATAGATCTCTTCTGCTGTAAAGCTCAAAACAGGAGCCATATCCAAAAGTAGTGTGTTGAGGATATGATACAGTGCACTCTGAGCAGAACGCCTCTCTATGGAATCTGGATGAGATACATAGAGCCTTTCTTTAATTATATCAAGATAAAAAGAACTCAAGTCCACTACACACATATTATGCAGGGCATAATATACCTTATGGAATTCATAATTTCCATAACCATCTAAAATAGTTCTATGTCTATTATTCACTAACCATAGTCCATACCTATCAAATGACAACATGTCCTTAGATTCAACTAGGTCTTTTTTGGGATCAAAGTCATATAAATTTCCCAGGATAAACCTACACGTATTCCTAATCTTTCTGTAAGTATCTATTAATTGTGAAATAATCTTATTTGAAATCCTTACATCGTCCCTGTAGTCTTCATAAGACGTCCACATCCTGAGGATCTCTGCACCATATTTATCTATAATTTCTTGGGGCCTTATCACGTTTCCAATAGATTTAGACATCTTTCTTCCCTGTCCATCTACCACATATCCATGGGTCAGTACTGCCCTGTATGGGGCAGTTCCCCTTGTCCCCACTGCTGCAAGGAGTGAACTATGAAACCATCCCCTGTGCTGGTCTGAACCTTCTAGATATAAATCTGCTGGGAATCCAAGCTCTTCTCTTTTTTCCAACACAGCGGCAAAACTAGTACCTGAATCAAACCACACATCTAATATATCTGTCTCTTTTCTGAACTCATGACTCCCACAATGCTCACACTTTAGACCAGGAGGCATAATTTCTTGTAAAGGTACTTCAAACCAATAATCAGCACCCCTCTCATGGGTCTCAAACTTTTCCACAATACCTTTCACCCACTCTGGATCAAAATATGCCTCACCACATTTCTTACATATAAGGGCAATAATAGGGACCCCCCACGACCTTTGTCTGGATATACACCAATCAGGCCTAGATGCCACCATATTATAAATCCTCTGCATACCCCAAGATGGTATCCACTTCACATCCTTTTCAATAATCTCAAGGGATTTCTTTCTTAAGTCATTTGCCTCCATAGAAATAAACCATTGAAGGGTTGCCCTAAATATTACAGGTTTTTTACACCTCCAACAATGGGGATAAGAGTGTTTTAGCTTCCCATGATATAAAAGGTTCCCAACCTCTTTCAACTTCTCTATTACCTTTGGATTTGCATCAAATACAAAATCCCCTGCAAAAAATTCCACATTGTCTAAAAATCTCCCACTATCATCAAGGGGAGATAATATCTCTAAGTCATATTTCAGGCCTGTGTCATAATCTTCTCTACCATGACCAGGCGCTGTGTGCACGCAGCCAGTACCAGTATCCAAAGTAACATAATCTGCAAGTACAAACCTTGAGTCCCTATCATAAAATGGATGACAAGCACATAGAGATTCAAGTTCCCTTCCCTTGACATTCGAAAGGATATCATACCCATCCCAATTAAAAAGGGTAGCACACTCATCTAATAGTTCCTTAGCCAGTAAATACACCTCATCACCAACTTTAACAAACACATATTCAAAGTCAGGATGAACTGCCACTCCCATGTTAGAGGGTAGGGTCCAGGGTGTGGTAGTCCAGATAACTACATAAGACCTCTTCTCAAAACCTGACACGAATTTTTCCAACCCTTTTTCTTTTAATGGAAACCTTACATAAATTGATGGGGACTCTTTATCATAATATTCTACTTCAGCCTCTGCCAAGGCTGTTTCACATGAAGGGCACCAATAAATGGGCTTTTTACTCCGTATAACTGATCCATTTTTCATAAAATTATAGAGTTCCTTTGCTGTAGCTGCCTCATAAACTGGGTCCATGGTAATATATGGAGCATCCCATTTCCCAAAAACTCCTAATCGTTTAAATTCTTCCCTTTGTATATTTAAATATTTTTTTGCATATTTTCTGCATCTATCCCTAATCTCTATAACAGGTACATCCTTCTTAGATATCTCAAGTTCTTGTTCAACCTTTAGCTCAATGGGGAGCCCATGACAGTCCCAACCAGGCACAAATTCTGCTTTTTCTCCTTTAAGATTATGGAATTTGACAATTATGTCCTTTAAGATCTTATTCATTGCAGTTCCAAGGTGTATGTTACCGTTTGCATACGGAGGACCATCATGAAGGATAAACTTCTTGTCTCCACTTCTGCCTTGTACCATCCTATTATATGCATCTATCTTTTCCCAAAAATCCAACATCTTTGGTTCGTTTTTTGGTAAATTTGCCTTCATAGGAAATTTAGTCTTAGGTAAGTTCAATGTGTCTTTGTAATCCTTCATTTTTTCTACCCCTTAAAAAAATTTTATTCTTGTTATATTTTCCATCCTATGTAGTTGAATAATTTTCAATCAAAAATTACCTTTATAACTGTTTCAATATCTCTATTATTAATCTCTGTAAAATCCTACCGCTTTTTTTTGCCTGATTTACCACATATTCAAAAGAGGTCTCATTCATACAATCTGGTAGATTTTTATTTGTCAAACAGGAGAGACCTAACACCTTTAGGCCCATATGTCTAGCAGCTATAACCTCCATTACAGTGGACATCCCAACCGCATCCCCACCCAATCTCCTAAGGGCCCTTGTCTCAGCTGGGGTCTCTAAACTTGGCCCTAAGACTCCAACATATACTCCTCTATCTAGCCTCACTCCAATATTTATTCCACAGGAAATAGCAAGGGATATCAATCCTTCATCATATACCTTAGACATATCTGGAAACCTATCTCCAAGCTCATCTATATTCTCACCCCTTAAAGGATTATGGCCAGTTAAATTTATATGATCTGTAATAACCATTATGTTTCCTTCTTCAAACTCAGGATTTAGTGCCCCAGCTGCATTTGTAATAATAATGGTCTGCGTCCCCATCATTGCAAGCACCCTTATGCCAAAACATACCTCCTCTGCACTATAACCTTCATACAAATGAACTCTACCCTGCAAAATAGCTATCCTTTTATTATTTATCTCTCCGAGTATAAGTCTCCCCTTATGTCCTTCAACAGTAGAAATAGGGAACTTTGGAATATCACTATAGGCCATTTCTTCTCTTCCTTTGACCATTGAACATAAATCCCCAAGCCCTGTACCTAGGATAATACCAACCTCTGGCCATGGACCTGACTCCATATTCTCTTTAAGGAACTTACAAGCCTCGTGTAGATAAACCAAAATTTTCTTTGACATATGTTTTATACCTCATATATACTTTTGTCTTAGAGTAACATCTTCAATTGTGTATATTTTTTATTCTCCATATAACTACAGTGACATCTCTATATCGAGAAACTAATGGATATTGCAACCCTTTTTGGTATCATAATTGGATTTTCCCTACTCATCGGAGCCATAATACTTGGTGGCCAATATAATATTTTCCTAAACATACCTGGACTGATGATAGTAATAGGGGGGACATTCTCTGCTATTTGTATCACGTTTCCTATTTCAGAGATATATAATGCTGTAGTTGCTGCCTTTAAAATCTTTATTACAAGGAAATTAAAGGCAAACGAAGTAGTTAATCTAATGGTAAGGATTGCAGACATAAGTAGAAGAGAAGGGCTCCTTGCTCTGGAAAATATAGAGACCGACAACAATATCTTAAAAAAGACCTGTCAGTTAATTGCAGATAATGCAGATACAGATCTAATAGAAGAAACCCTACTAATTGAAATAACTTCCCTAAAACAGAGACATTTTATTGTTCAGGAAGTATTTAAACGCATGGCCAACTACGCACCTGCCTTTGGTATGGTAGGAACGCTCATAGGCCTCGTTCAAATGCTCTCTTCTCTAAAAAACCCTGATGCAATCGGCCCAGCAATGGCAGTTGCTATTTTGACCACCTTTTATGGAAGCGTGTTATCTAATCTGCTCTTTCTTCCAATTGCCGGTAAATTAAAGAGTAGGACAACAGAGGAAATCCTACATTTACAGATTATATTTGAGGGAGCCAAATGTATTTTACAAAACAATAATCCACGTTTTGTGTACGAAAAACTTTCCTCCTTTGTGCCACCAAAGGAAAGATATTATGAAAGAAAAAAATAAAAACATATTAATGGATATAGATGACCTTACTGAGAACGAAGAGGAAGAAGGGACATGGATGCAGACCTTTTCAGATATGAGCATGTTACTTCTCACCTTTTTTATCCTCATGTATTCATTTTCTTCTATTAATAAAAAGACGTTTAATAGTTATCTCTTATCAGTTAGAAGGGCCTTGGTATCTGGTGGGACATCCAAAATGCAGCTCCAAAAGGCCATGCTAAACAATGAAGAAGGGATATTGCTTCAAGAGGCAAGGCTCAGACACCAAATAATTGAACAACAAAGACAATTATTTTCTGATTTTAATCTTTACTATACAGAAAAAGGGATAGAGGGGTTAGTAGGGGCAAAATTTGATAAGGGCAAGATAATTATTGGACTCAGTGGAGATGTGTTGTTCGCCCCTGGACAGGTAACACTTACACCTAAGGGAAAGGAAGTATTAAAAAAACTAAAAAATTTTTTAATAATGCACCCCAATGAGGAAATAAATATTGTTGGACACACTGATGATGTACCCCCATCTCCTAAATCTAGGTTCAAAGACAATTGGGAGATCTCTGCCCTCAGGGCACTTAGTGTATTAAGATATCTAATATCTCTTGGAATAAATCCTGATCGGATGACTGCAACAGGCCTTGGTGACACCAAACCCCTTGTACCGAACACCTCTCCAGAAAACCGCAAAAAAAATAGACGGGTAGAAATAATTTTAGAAAGGAACGTATAATATGGTTGATATATCGGCTCTATGTATCATATACAAAGGTAGAATCGGAAAAAGGCGATGCTACCGGGTATATCATCCTGATTTGTTCTTAGAACTAGTTCTAGACAAAGGGGATACAGAAAGGTTTAAGGTAAAAGACCTTAGCACCTTTGGGGTTGCGTTTTATCCTGAAAAATATAAGAATGAATTTTTTATAGGAAAAAAATTAAATTTATCTATCATATTCAAGAAAGCATATATTATAAAAAATATTGAAGCCCAAGTTATCAGGATCTATAAAAAAGAGAAATTCAATCATAAAAGCGTAGTATGTTGTAAATTTACAGAACTTCATAGAAAGCAAGAATATATAATAGATGAGCTCTGTGTTAGCATACAAAAAGAGCTACTATCACTTTCAAAAAAGGAGAAGGAATAGATGGCTGGGAGTTATAATAAAGTCATATTAATTGGTAGGCTGGGAAGGGACCCAGAACTCAGGTATACTGCATCAGGAACACCTGTGGCCAATTTTCCCATTGCCACTAGTGAAACCTATGTGGACAAGGACGGGAATAGGCAGGAAAAAACAGAATGGCACAGGGTAGTGGTATGGGCAAAACAGGCAGAAAGTGTATCAAATTACCTTAGTAAGGGACGATTAGCCCTAGTAGAAGGTTCATTGCAAACCAGAAAATGGACAGACAACCAAGGACAGGAAAGATATACCACTGAAATTAGAGCACAACGGGTGATTTTTCTGGATTCACAGGGCACAATAGAAGAAAGATCTACTGTCCCTGGACCTGAGAAAAAGGACGTCTTTCACCAAGAAGAAGATCTGGGGCCTGCTTTTCCTTCTGAGGCCAGTGGTATTGACGAAGCTCCATTTTAAAATTTTTATTGTAAAGAAGAAAGGGAAATATCCCTTTCTTCTATATCTCAAATAACATTTCCAGATCTTCACGTGTAAGGGACTTCCAGTGGTCTTGTCCAGGGATAATAGCCTCAGCCACACCCCTTTTCTTTTCCTGAAGTTTTAAAATCTTTTCTTCCACTGTGTTTTCACATATTAGCTTATAAGAAAATACCTTTTTGGTCTGCCCTATCCTATGAGTCCTGTCAGTGGCTTGGCTTTCCACTGCTGGATTCCACCACGGATCATAGTGAATTACATAATCTGCAGCAGTTAGATTTAAACCTGTTCCCCCAGCCTTTAAAGAAATAAGGAATATTGGAATAGTTGGATCATTATTAAAACGTTCTACCTGTTCAAACCTATCTTTACTAGACCCATCTAGATAAGAAAATGGGATCTTATTCATCTTAAGCCAAGCCCTGATTATATGGAGCATTTGGACAAATTGGGAAAAGACCAACACCTTGTGCCCATCTTCAATTATCCCAGAGACCAAATTTTTAAATGCCTCAAACTTCCCTGAAGGCATATTAGTATTTATACCTGGCATATCTAGCTTTAACAGCCTGGGATGACAACATATTTGCCTTAGTCTGAGCAGGGCATCTAAAATGGACATCTGACTCTGGGCAAGCCCCCTTTCCTCCACTTTTTTGAGTACTTGTTCCTTTAATTTCTTTGCAAGGGCTGTATACAGCTCTTTTTGTTCGTCCAAAAGTGCAGCATAGTATACATGTTCTACTTTTGGAGGAAGTTCTTTGACCACTTCCTTTTTTGTCCTTCTCAGAATAAATGGTTTTACCCTGGCCCTTAAATATTCTAGGGCTTCTTCGTCTCCATCTTTAATGGGTTTTACAACGCTCTTTTGAAAACCATGTTGAGACCCCAAAAAGCCAGGCATCAAAAACTCAAACAAAGACCAGAGCTCAAACAAATTATTTTCTATTGGAGTTCCAGATAGACATACCTTAAACCTTGTATTTAATTTTCTCACAGACCTAGCAGTAATAGTATTCGGATTTTTTATGTTCTGAGCCTCATCTAAGATGACTGAGTCATACTCATATTTTAAGAGTTGTTCTAAGTCCCTTCTAATCAATGCGTAAGTAGTCAACACTATATCACTTTCTGGAATCCTCTTAAATAAAGCATCCCTCCTCGTACCATAAATTATAAGGGTCCTCATATGTGGGACAAATTTATTTATCTCTTTCTGCCAGTTAGGAAGTACAGAGGTTGGTACTATTATTAAATTGGGTCCTTTTCCCCCTTTTTCTTTGACATGTTGTAGAAGAGCTAGGGTCTGAAGGGTCTTTCCCAGTCCCATTTCATCGGCAAGTATTCCTCCAAATCCATATTCCCTTAGAAAATTCAAAAAACTAACTCCTTGGAGCTGATACGGCCTGAGCTTGGCATTTAGGCCCTTTGGATGTTCTATCTGCTCTATTCTCTCAAAATGATGGATTCTTTCTTTTAAATGGTTCCAGAAGCTATTTGCCTCTACTTCGCTTGCCTCCTCTATAATCTTATCCAAAATAGGGGCCTCATATTTCTTGAACTTCTTCTTTGGCGCAGAGTCCGGACTCATACCCATGGTCTGAAGCTTGTTTTTTAATCTCTTTAACCAGGAATCAGGAAGACTGGCATATGAGCCATCCTTTAATTGAATATATCTCTTGCCCTGGGTCCACGCCTTCCAGATCTTTTCTATTGGTACTTTTATGTTGTCATATTCAACAGTCAATTTTAGATCAAACCAATCTTGATTTTCTCCCTCTGTATCTACACTGGCCACGATCCTAGGTTTGACGTGCCTTACCTTAAACCTCGATAAATTCTTCTCTCCATAAACCCTATAGCGTTCTACAAGTTTGGGATAAAAATCCAGCAAAAAGTTGATGGCCCCTTCTGGCTCTAAAAACCAAATAGAATTATTCCTAGATTGAAAACCCATTTCAATAAGTTTGTTAATGAGTTCTTCTTCTGCCTTTTGATCCCTTTTAATCAAAAAAGATTGCCCCTCAAACTGATAACTACCAGTTTGAAAGTTGGGATTTATTTCTCCAACAATCACATCGCCATGTTCAGTTTCATACACATTTTGTATCTGTAAGGTAAGCAGACTCCCTTCCTCATCCAAGAATAACTTTGGACTATACTTGGCAGAGACAAAGATAGGCTCCATGCGTTCCAAAAACTCTTCCTGTCCATATAAATTGGATGAATGGATCTTTGACCAGACCCTATCTAAAAATTCTGAAAGTTCATTGTGTTGTATAGTTGGAGGTTCTTTTATAAGTCTCAATATCAAGTTAGAATCTAAGGTAGAATATACTGGATAAAAGGTCTTTTTCCATAACACCCATATTGGGAGCTGGCCATAGATATATATATCCTCTCCTGTTATAGGAAAAGGGACCTTGTCTTCATGGCTGAGCAACACCTCAAAGTTAAGGCCTTCATCTGACAATTTAGGACGTAATTTAAGCCTAAGGCTCTGGGAATTAATCCCTACAGGGATCTCGCTATCCTCCCAAAACAAATAAAACTCATCTTTTATTGACCACAAAAACCATGTCATTAACCCAGAAGGGATTTCTACCTTGTGTCCCAGGTAATCCAAATACTGCCCAATTTGAAGTGCAACTTTAGGCAGGTCTGGAGAGAGTTCACACCACTCTGGATTATTTATTATTTGTTCTAAAGTAATTGGGTTCTGGACCTTTGAAAGGCCAGACTTATTCTGTCTTGCCCTAAAAAAAGAAACCAACAACCTTTTAGGCTCAGGAAAAAACCTCAGTATAAGATAATTATTTCCTGGTTCAGGTTCTGGAGACATAGAAAAAAATCCTCTAAAACACTGTCTCCAGTCAATTAGAGGAGCTGCTGGTTCCCCTTGACTACCATTTTTTAGCTTTTTTAATAAAGAAACTAAAGTGGCACTCACATGGGGACATATTCCAGAAAAAGAGTCAGAGCAATTACAAAAATAAGTCACACTCCCTTCACTTAAATTTATTCCTATCTCTGAATTATATACTTGGAAATCATCTCCTTGAATCAGACCCTCTATGTCCCAGTACTCTCCCCTTGTCTTTAAATCTATCTTTTCTATCCTATCCTGTATAGACTCTGCTTTTTCCCTAATATAATCGGGAATACTCTCTTCAATAAAAGACTCTGTAATCTCACATACCCTGTTCTTTGTCTCATTACTCACATGTTCCATACCCATTTCTATTTACCCCTACTAAAAACTCTCCTACCAGCTAAATTTAATAATTTTTATGAAAACAGAAAAAAAACAAACAAGATTTTACCCTTTGCCCAGACATGAAGGCATACATCTTATATTATATAGTTTAGAAAGTTTTTTTTGGCAAGTATTTCTTGGTTTAATTTTCAATATAATTTATAAAAATATTTTCCTTTACTATCCAATTTTAGTCAGCTAATTTAAAGAGAAATTGTATCTTATCAAAACCAGAACCCAAAAATATTACCAAATTCAGTAATTAATTCTTTTTTTCTATATAAGATTTATTAATTTAAGAACTAAATTTAACAAAAAGATCTTTTTATCCTTTGTAATCAAACTTTTCAATATTTTTTTAATCTGAGGAGCTTTTTTAATGATAAGAATAACCGACATAGTGGAGAAGGCATCTCAATATTTGTCCCAATCTGAACTAGCCCTTATTGAAAAGGCCTATGTATATTCTGCTTCTGCCCACGCAGGGCAATTTAGGCTATCAGGGGAACCCTATCTTTCTCATCCCCTAGAGGTAAGTAATATATTAGTAGACTTACGCCTAGATGGAGCAACTATTGCCAGTGGACTACTCCATGACACTGTAGAAGATACCAGCGTGAATATCTCTGACATTCAAGAACATTTTGGGAAGGAGGTAGCTGAGATTGTAGATGGGGTCACAAAGATAGGACAGGTTACGTTTGAATCAAAGGAAACAGCACATGCTGAAAACATAAGAAAGATGATCCTTGCAATGGCCAAAGATTTAAGGGTAATTTTAGTAAAATTGGCTGATAGGCTCCACAACATGAGGACCCTTGAATTTCAAAATCCCATAAAAAGACGCCTTATTTCCCAAGAAACTCTAGATATTTATTCACCTATTTCTCACCGTCTTGGCCTTTATAAGATAAAAGTACAATTAGACGATCTTAGCCTAAAATACTTAAAACCTGATGTATATAACAGAATTAGTAGGGGGATAAAACAACATAGATTATTAGGAGAGGACTATGTAAACAAGGTGATCTCAGAATTAGGAAAGATCTTAAAAGAAAATAATATCCTTGGTTCAATTAGTGGGCGCCAAAAACATATATATAGTATTTATCAAAAAATGAAAAGGCAAAAACTCTCTCTTGATCAGGTCTATGACCTTATAGCCTTTCGCGTCATCGTAAATTCTATAAAGGACTGTTACACGACCCTTGGAATTATCCATTCCAAATGGCCTCCTGTACCTGGTAGATTTAAGGACTATATCTCAATGCCTAAATCCAACATGTATCAAAGTTTACATACTACAGTGATTGGTCCTGAGGGAGAACACATAGAAATTCAAATACGTACAGAAAAAATGCACTACATTGCTGAATATGGAATCGCTGCTCATTGGAAATATAAAGATAAAAATATCATAAATCCAAAAGATGAAAAACGTTTTTCCTGGCTGAGACAAATTCTTGATTGGGAAAGGGAATTAAAAGATCCCAGGGAATTTATTCAATCACTAAAGATAGATCTATTTGAGGATGAGGTATATGTATTTACCCCTAGAAGGGACGTCCTTGCCTTGCCCCAGGGTGCAACTCCTGTTGATTTTGCTTATATGATACATTCAGAAGTTGGAGACAGGTGTGTTGGAGCTAAGGTTAACGGTAAATTAGTACCATTGGAAACAAAACTAAAAAACGGAGACATTGTTGAAATTGTTACAAATCCAAACCATAAACCCAGTAGGGATTGGTTAAAATTTGTAAAAACAGCAAAGGCCAAGGCAAAGATTAGGCATTGGATAAAAACTGAAGAAAGATCCAGTTGCATAAGCCTTGCTAAAGAAATACTAGAAAAAGAGAGTAGAAAGCTTGGTCTAAACTTTCAAAAAGAATTAAAAAAGGGGGCCCTCGAAAAAGTTGCTGAAGAATTTTCATATAAAAATGTGGAGGACTTACTAGCTGCTGTGGGTTATGCAAAACTCACCCCAAAACAGGTATTAAATAAATTAATACCCCAACAAAATAGGACGGATGGTCTAAAGAACAAACAAGAAAGACAAAACTCCAATCACACCAAACAAGAGGTAGCTAGGAAAGAAGGGGTTGAGATCAAAGGGGCAAAAGATTTATTGGTTAGGTACGCCAAATGTTGTCAACCTGTAAAAGGAGATCCAATAATAGGATATATTAGTAGGGGACGTGGGGTTGTTGTCCATACCACAGATTGTCCAAATGTAAAAAATTTAGAACCGCAGAGATTAGTAGAAGTTTCATGGACAGGAGAGGAGAATAAGACATATACTGCTACTATAAAAATTATTTCAAAAAATCAAAAAGGTGCCCTAGCTCAGATAGCTGGTGCCTTAAGCGATGAAGAGATAAATATATTGTCTGGACACTTCCATACAAGGGTTGATGACACTACTGAAATCTTTTTTACTATAGAAATAGATAGCTCAGAACACCTATATGCCACGTTGGAAAAACTCAGCAAATTAAATCCTGTCATTGAAGCAATAAGGTCTATTAGTGAAAACAGCTAGATCTATGATAAATAAAAACTATATAGCTAACATCAAGTCTGAAAGCTATGTGGTGAGTCCTAAACAATTGTCAAAAAATATTTACCATTAAAATCCCTTGCCATTCCTATTTCATAGGCTATCTCATCTCTATCCTCAAGATATGACTTTATCTCATCCTTTAGTTCAGGAGACACAGACAATATAAGTCCCCCCGATGTCTGGGCATCAAATATGATATCAACTAAAATTGGGTCTATATTATTTCCAACCTTTAAAAATCTCTTACAAAATGTTTTATTGAGATGGGATCCAACAGGTACAAGACCCATGGATGCCAACTCTTTTGCTCCTTTTAATATGGGTATCTTAGAGGACCAGAGCTCAATTTCCACTCCAGAGGCCCTTGCCATCTCTAATAAATGCCCCCCTAATCCAAAGCCAGTTACATCTGTAGCCCCCTTTATACCAAACCTCTGTATGGCCTCTGCCCCTACATTATTTAACCGGGAAGTCCACTTATATATCTCGTGTTCCATTTTTTCATATTCTTCCCATTTTGCCTTAAGAGCAGTTGCCAATATCCCTATCCCAATTGGCTTTGTTAATAATAATATATCCCCTTGTTTAACCCCGCCATTAGTAGCTATATGCTCTCGTTTAACAATACCAGTAACAGATAATCCATATTTTATTTCAGGGTCTTCTACACTATGTCCCCCAGCAAGTATAGCTCCTGATTCCTTTATCTTTGCAAATCCACCTCTAAGTATTTGCCTGAGTATATTAATATCCATATCCTTTACAGGAAAACACACAATATTCATCACACTATAGGGTTTCCCCCCCATTGCATAGACATCAGATAAGGCATTTGAGACTGCTATTTCCCCAAATTTATACGGATCATTCACTATTGGAGTAAAAAAATCAATGCTTTGAATCAAGTCAAATCCCTCTGGACTCTCTAGAACCACACCATCTTCATTGTGTTCCATAGATATAATTAACCTCTCATCCTCTTGAGGGGTAAATTCCATCATAATTTCTTCCAGGGACCCTGGAGCAATCTTTGCTGCTCAGCCAGACGCAGAAACCTTATTTAAAAGTTCAATCATGGATTTCCTCCAGTTTTTAATAAAATAGAACCAGTTACACAAATTTTTTTAATAAAATCCTTAAAAAAAACTGCAGCTGGAAGCAATGTCCTACATTTCCTCCATACTAAGACAAAATCTCTATTAAATCTAAAAAAAGGAAGTCTCTTTATTTCAATTTCTCTACTGCTCAATGACAATTCTTGAGCAGCAAAGATAGATGTGAGAGTTATACCAATTCCCTGGTTTACTAAGTTTAAAAGTCCCTGGGAATTGGATACACACACCTTTATATTTAAGCCCTCTATAGATAATCCAGCATCTATTAGACCTTGTTCCATGGCAGTTCTTGTTCCTGATCCCTTTTCCCTGATTATCCAAGGCAGTCTAAGGAGATCGTCTATCCCATTTATACATTGAAAAAACTTCTTTTTACCCACAAATACTAGCTCATCCTCTAATAGCTTGATATATTCAAGATCAATATCCTTTGGAACAACACCAACAATACCTAAGTCTATATCCCCTTTAGAGACCTTTGATAAAATCTCTGTAGAATCAGAAATCTCTAAATAAACACTTACTTTGGGATACTTTTTTGTATATTCTGAAATTATTGGAGGTAATATATAATGACCTGGGATAGTGCTACCACCTAATCTCAAATTACCAACAATATGATTTTTTAAAAAATGGACCTCTGAAACTGCAAGATCGATCAATCCTATCACTTGTCTTGCATATTTATATAATACCTCCCCTGCTGGGGTCGGAACTATATTCTTTCCCATCCTATCAAAAAGAGAACCCCCAAGCTCCTTTTCCAATGCCAAAATATGACTAGATACTGTGGGCTGAGAAACAAAAAGCTCCTTTGAAGCCCTAGAAAAACTCTTTAACTCATAAACTTTGCAGAATGTCTTTAATCTGGTTATATCCATTTTATTGATAGATACTATTTAAAAAAATAATACTACTAAACCCAAAAAACAGGGCTTCCGCCCTGTTAAAAAATATCATCACTAGGTCTTTTTTATGAATCTATTTGTTTTTCAGACTGTTTTTCGAGACTGTCTCCTCTAGCCACAAATTCTACCACAGCCATATCAGCACAATCTCCCTTTCTCCAACCAGCCATTTTAACTATCCTAGTAAATCCCCCAGCTCTTTCCTTAAACCGAGGACCTATTTCATCAAACAATTTTTTAACCAGGCCCCTATCTTCTAGGATCCTATAAGCCTTTCTCCTTGCATGTAATGTATTCTCCAATGCATACTTCACCAATCTATCGCTCAGTTTACGCAATTCTTTTGCCTTTGGCACTGTTGTTGTTATCCTCTCATGCTCTACGAGCGATCTCGCCATATTTTTAAACATGGCCTTCCTATGTTCCCATGTCCTATTTAATTTTCTTCCACTCTTCCTATGCCTCATGTTCCTCTTTCCTCTTTTTTTCCCATTTTTCTAATTGTTCTTCAAAGTTATCAATTCTCATACCCAATTCCAAACCCATATCATTTAATACCTTTAAAATATCGTCCAATGATTTTTTACCAAAATTCTTGGCCCTGAGTAGTTCAGCCTCTGTCTTTTGTACGAGCTCACCAACATAGTGAATATTTGCTTTTTTCAAACAGTTACTGGCCCTAACAGGAAGCTCTAATTCCTCTATGGTCTTAAATAGATTTGGATTTAATTCTTCTTCTTTTTTCTCTTTTATCTCTTCATTTGTCTTGGTTTCATCAAAATTAATAAAGATATCTAATTGATCCTTCAAAATCTTGGCAGAATAAGCCAAACTGTCCTCAGGGGATACAGAACCATCAGTCCATATTTCAATAATCAATTTGTCATAATTTGTCATCTGACCTACACGAGCTTGCTCAACATTATATGCCACCTTTCTAATAGGTGAAAAATTTGCATCCAGCACAATAGTTCCTATATCTGTAGGAGGCTCCTGATTTTCCGCAGGTACATATCCCTTTCCCATCTGAACCTCTAATTCCATCTTTAATTCCCTGTCTTCTGTTAAAGTAGCTATGTGCTGATCAGGATTTAAGACCCTCACATGCATACTTTCTTTTATATCTCCGGCCTTAATCTCACCTTTTGTATTTTTGGTTAATTCTAACACCTGAGGCTCTTCTGTATCCATTGCAAATCTGACCTTCTTTAAGTTCAACACTATCTCAGTAACATCTTCAAGTACACCAGGGATTGATGTGAACTCGTGGTGAACCCCTTCAATCCTCACACGAACTATAACAGCCCCTTGTAAGGACGAGAGCAACACCCTCCTCAGCGCATTGCCCAAAGTAGTCCCATATCCCCTCTCTAAGGGTTCAATTGTAAATTTACCATATTTTTCATTGGAATTTGAATCCCTTTCAATCTTTTTGGGACGTACTAATTCTTGCCAATTTCTCGTATTTATTATCCTACCCTGCTCCTTTATTATCATGTGCCCTTACCTAATTTTAATTTCATTCTTATTTTTTGTAATGATTATTTAGAATATAACTCAACTATTAAGTTCTCATTAATTGGGAATGTAATATCTTCTCTCTCTGGCAGCGCCTTGACTACTCCCTTGTATTCTTGAGCATTGAGCTCCAACCACCCCGGAACTGCACGCCTAGCAATAGCTTCCTGTGACTCCTGTATGATCGCGAGATTCCTGCTCTTTTCCTTGACTACGATCTCGTCTCCAACCCTTACCTGAAATGAAGGAATGTCTACCTTTCTACCATTAACCAAAAAATGTCCATGTTTAACCAATTGTCTTGCTTGATTCCTAGATTGGGCAAAACCCAACCTATAAACCACATTATCGAGCCTAAGTTCTAATATCCTTAATAAATTTGTCCCTGTAACACCTTTTTTTGCCTCTGCAATTTGAAAATATCTTCTAAATTGAGCCTCTAAAACACCATAGAGTCTCTTTACTTTTTGTTTCTCCCTAAGTTGTATTTCATAATCACTGGATTTTTTTCTTCTCCTACCATGCTGACCTGGGGCATAGGGCCTTCGCTCATAGGCACACTTATCTGTATAGCACCTGTCTCCTCTAAGAAAAAGCTTTGTACCCTCTCTTCTACACAGCCTACACTTTGAACCAGTATATCTAGCCAAAACAATTTCCTCCTAATTTTTGTTTTTATACCCTTCTTCTCTTTGGTGGCCTACAACCATTATGAGGTATAGGAGTAACATCCCTTATAAAGGTAATCTTAAATCCCTCATTATGTATTGCCCTCATAGCAGATTCTCTTCCAGCTCCTGGGCCTTTCACGTATATACCAACAGAGCGCATTCCATTATCATATGCCTTTTTTGCCGCCTCTTGTGCAGCAATCTGTGCAGCATATGGGGTCCCTTTTTTTGAACCTTTAAACCCACAGGACCCAGCACTTGACCAACTGACCACATTACCCTTTGGATCTGTAAATGTTATTATAGTATTATTAAATGTGGATTTAATATGTGCTAGACCAGTTGGTATGTTTTTCTTTTCTTTTTTCTTTCCGCCTCTTCTTGTTTTAGCTTTTGCCATTTTCCCTCACTCCAAATTTATTTCTTTCTTTTTCCTATTATAGATCTCCTAGGACCCTTCCTAGTCCTGGCATTTGTATGTGTTCTCTGTCCTCTTACAGGCAGATGCCTTTTATGACGTATTCCTCTATAACAATTAATGTCCATAAGCCTTTTAATATTTTGGGTAATTTCCCTTCTCAAATCACCTTCAACCTTATAATTGTGCTCAATCTCTTTTCTAATGGCATTAACTTCTTCTGGCGTGAGATCATCTGTCTTTTTGGTCCAATCTACTCCAACGGTCTCTAAAATCTTTACAGCACTGGTCCTACCTATTCCAAATATGTATGTCAGTGCTATGTCCATCCTCTTGTTTTTTGGTAGATCTATGCTGGCAATCCTAACCACTTTATTCCTCCAATTTATCCTTGTCTTTGCTTATGTTTTGGATTTTCACATATCACCCGTACTATGCCCTTTCTCCTAATTATCTTACATTTTGAGCACATTTTTTTTACTGAGGGTCTCACTTTCATTTTCCCTACTCCTTAAAAATAATTATATTCTACCCTTGATCCTGGCCTTTCTCATTAAACCTTCATACTGTTGAGAAATCAAATGTGATTGTATCTGACTCATTGTATCAATAGCCACACCAACTACAATTAATAATGCAGTTCCTCCAAAATAAAAGGGCACGTGTAATTTATTAATTAGTATCATTGGCAAAACACAGACAGCAGACACATATAATGCACCCCAAAAAGTCAACCTAGAAAGAACTTTGTCAATATATTCCTTGGTATTTTTCCCTGGTCTGATACCAGGTATAAATGCACCCTGTTTTTTTAAATTCTCTGCAATGTCTTTTGGATCAAATATAATCGCAGTGTAAAAATAACAAAAGAATATTATCAACGCCACGTATAAGACTGTATATATAATTGAACCTGGCCTAAAAAAAACTGACAATTGGTGTAAAAACTGAATCTGTGAAAAATTTGCAATAGTAGCCGGAAACATCAATATAGATGAAGCAAATATAGGAGGTATAACTCCAGCAGTATTTATCCTAAGAGGCAGATGTGAGGACTGTCCCCCATACATACGCCTTCCTACCATTCGCTTGGCATAATTTATTGGTATACGACGCTGTGCTGTTTCTATAAAACATATAAATGCCAGCACCCCAGCCATAAGAGCAAGTACTACCAATAGTAAAAAGAGTGTGATCTCCCCTGTCTTTATTAGATTTATCGTGTTTATTATTGCCCCAGGTATCCTCGCTACAATCCCAGCAAATATTATCAAAGAAATCCCATTACCTATTCCACGGGATGTGATTTGTTCACCTAACCACATGAGGAATACACTACCAGTTGTCAATGTTATCATTGTAACAAGCACAAACATAAGACCTGGATGAGGTACAACAGGCACTCCTGTTGGACTGGTCATTTTTTGAAGTCCATATGCTATACCTGCTCCTTGTATCAAAGTAATCAAAACTGTACCATACCTTGTATATTGAGTTATTTTCCTCCGACCAGCCTCACCTTCCTCTTTCTGCAATTTCTCAAGTTCTGGACTCACAACCACTAATAATTCCATTATAATGGCAGCAGATATATATGGCATAATTCCAAGGGCAAACACAGAGAACTTTCTCAGTCCACCACCTGAGAACATGTCAAATAATCCAAACAAGGTATTCTGAGCATTTGCAAAAAAATCTGCTATTGCCCCTGTATTTATTCCAGGTACAGGAATGTGTATTCCCAATCTATATACTATCAACAGTCCCAGAGTAATCAAGATCCTTTTGGTGAGTTCTTTGGAAAAAGTGACATTCTCTAATTGTGGTATCACTTACTTTCCCTCCAACACCATTGCCTCACCGCCAGCTTTCTTTATTTTTTCCATGGCACTCTTACTAAACTTGTGTGCCCATATCTTAACTGGCCTATCAATTTCACCAACACCTAATACCTTTATAGGCTTACTTTTCTTGCAAATACTATACATATCTTCCAGGGTTATTTCCTGTTTATCACCAAATTTTTTGGCCAAAAAACCCAAACTAATTTCATTATAATCAACTCTAAATGGATTTTTAAACCCCCTTTTTGGCAATCTTCTAACTAGAGGCATCTGACCACCTTCAAATGCTGGAGCAGGTCCTTTACCTGACCTAGATCTTTGACCTTTGTTTCCCTTTCCAGATGTACATCCCAATCCACTTGCAGGGCCCCTGCCTCTACGCTTTCTATTTTTTAGCTCTCCCTTAAAAGGCTTTAACTCATGTAGTCTCATTTTTCTATCACCTCTACCAAATGTTTTACCTTATTAATCTTACCCCATATTGTTGGATGATCTGGCAATTCTCTTACTTGATTTATCTTTTTTAGCCCAAGGGCCTTTAAGTTCTTCTTTTGATTAGGCGTAGCACCTATTTTACTTCTGATCATCTTCACCTTCATATCAAACCTCCATCTAAACCCCAATTTTTAACTCCCTACCCCTTATCTCTCCCACTTCTTCTGGAAATCTCAACATGGAAATGCCCATCATGGTAGCCTTTATAACATTTACTGGATTTCGTGAGCCTATGGCCTTACTCAATATATCTGTGACTCCAGCCGCTTCCATTATGGCACGTACAGGACCACCTGCGATGATACCAGTCCCCTTAACTGCGGGTTTCAAAAGGACCTTTGCCGCCCCAAAATTTCCCAAAACTTCATATGGTATTGTCCCCTCAATAATTGGAACTGTAATCATGTTCTTTTTTGCCCTCTCTGTTGCCTTTACAATTGCATCAGGTACTTGATTTGATTTACCATATCCATAGCCCACCTTTCCTTTTCCATCTCCAACAACAACAAGAGCAGTGAACTTAAAATTTTTACCACCCTTAACTACCTTTGATACCCTATTTAAATGTACTATCTTTTCTATAAGACCAAGTTCATTTACAGTACTCATACAACACCCCAGTTTAAAATTTTAGTCCACCTTCCCTAGCCCCATCAGCTAAGGCCCTGACCCTTCCATGATAGATATATCCATTTCTATCAAACACAACCTTTTCTATACCTTTTTCCTTAGCAAACTCAGCGATTTTCTTACCTACTGTCTCTGCTGTTTTTTTTGTTAATGTAAGTTCCCTGCCCATATTAATGGACGAAAAAGCAGCAATAGTTTTCCCATTTATATCGTCTATTATTTGTGCATATATGTGTTTATTGGACCTAAAAACTACTAATCGGGGTTTTTCCATTGTCCCAAACACCTTTTTTCTTATTCTAATCTTCCTTTTCTTCCTTGCTTGATTCCTGCTTAATTTCATTTTCTCACCCTTACTTCTTAGCAGATTTTCCAGCTTTTCTCAAAATTTGCTCACCAATATATTTTATACCCTTACCCTTATATGGCTCTGGAGGTCTAATTCTCCTTATTTGGGCCGCCACTTCTCCAACTACCTGTTTGTCAATCCCACTTATAAAAATCTTTAATCCCTCAACCCTAGCATTCACACCTTCTGGCAATTGATATTCCTTTGGCTTTGAATAACCCACATTTATTATAACCTTGTTGCCCTTTACTTCGGCCTTGTATCCCACACCCACTATCTCCAGACCCTTTTCATAACCCTTACTAACCCCAATCACTGCATTGTGTAATAAAGTACGCCGCAGTCCATGTTGTTCCCTGGCCTTCCTAGACTCATCTATCCGTTTCACATGTATTAGGTCGCCTTTTACCTCATAAGTAATTAATTTATGATTTGCTAAGACCAATTGTCCCTTAGGACCTTTTACCTCGATTTCATTATCCTTAAAATTGACTGTAACTTTCTCTGGTATTTTTACTGGCAATTTTCCTATTCTTGACATCTCACACCTACCCTACCATATTTGACAAATAAGCTCGCCACCTACCCTCTTGTTCTTGGCCTCCTTACCTTCTAATACACCTTTGGAAGTGGATAATATACATATACCTAATCCATTTTGCACACTAGGTATTTCATCCACCCCAACATATACCCTGCGTCCAGGCTTGCTTATTTTTTTTAGATCACCAATAGCAGGCCTTCCCTTAACGTATTTCAAGTAGACCTTTAACTCTCTGCCCTGTTCTTCGTATTTTTCCACATATCCTTCACGTACCAAGATATCCAGTATCGCCTTCTTCATCTTGGAGGTTGGTATTCCTACCTCTTTATGTAGGGCCATATGTGCATTTCTAATACGTGCAAGCATATCTGATATTGGATCAGTCATACCCATCGTCTATCTCCTTACCAACTGGATTTGCGTATGCCTGGAAGTTCCCCAGACAATGCCATTGTCCTAAAACAAATCCTACATATACCAAACTTTCTCAAAAAAGCCCTAGGACGTCCACATAAAGGACATCTATTATATTTTCTTACCCTATATTTGGGCTTTCTCTTAGCCTTCACCATTAATGCCTTTCTAGCCAATTTATCCTCCTTTACCTTACAAAGGGCATACCCAATAATTTTAATAAAGTCTTTCCTTCTTTATCTGTCTTAGCTGTAGTAACTATGGTAACATTCATTCCCTTCACCCTATCTACTGTATCAATAGGCAGATCTGGGAAGATCGTGTGTTCTTTTATTCCAAGGGTATAATTTCCTCTACCATCAAATCTCCTATCAGATAGTCCCCTAAAGTCCCTAATCCTTGGAATTGCAAAATTGACCAATTTATCCAAAAATGCCCACATCCTATCTCTTCTCAATGTTACTCTACAACCTACAGGATTGCCTTCCCTTACCTTAAAGGCTGCAATAGACTTTTTTGCCCTCGTAGGTACAGCCTTTTGACCAGCTATTAATGTGAGCTCCTTTACGCCATCCTGTATTATCTTATTTTCATGGGCCCCTTCACCTAAGCCCATATTGAGAGATATAAACTTAATCTTTGGGACCTCCATTATGGATTTATACCCAAACTCTTCCCTCAACTTTGGTACGACATTTTCCTGATACACCATATATAAACGATTCATAATTGCACCCTTAGATTTTTTAATCCAGTATCTCTTTGCATTTTTTACAGTATCTAAGTTTTCTTCCATCCTCAGTGAACTTATATCCCACTCTTGTGGGCCTAGAACAGGCCTCACAATAAATTGCTACATTAGATATATGTATTGGTGCTTCTTTTTCTATTATTCCACCACTTTGACCTGTATATGGATTTCCTCTTGTATGCCTCTTGACTAAATTGACTTGATCCACAACTACCCTGTCATTTTTCTTAATAATCTTTTTTACTGTCCCTACCTTCCCCCGGTCCTTCCCACATATGACCATCACTTTGTCATTAACTTTAATCTTGTACTTTTTGTTCATATCCATCCTACCTCTATAAAACTTCAGGGGCCAAGGATACTATCCTCATAAATCTCTTCTCTCTTAGTTCCCTTGCCACTGGCCCAAAAATACGTGTTCCTATAGGCTCCATATTTTTATTTAATAATACCGCAGAATTTGTATCAAATTTTATATACGAGCCATTGGGCCTACCAACCTCTTTTTTTGTCCTTACCACCACTGCCTTGTAAATCTCACCCTTTTTGACTTTTGAATGTGGCATTGCCTCTTGTACAGAAACGACTATTATATCGCCAATACTAGCGTATCTTTTTTTACTTCCCCCAAGGACTTTTATACATTTTACGACTTTTGCGCCTGAGTTATCTGCTACATCTAGTTTACTCTCTACCTGAATCATTTCCTCTACCCTCCTACACCGCTTTTTCCAAGACCTTAAGCAGCCTCCAGCGCTTTCTCTTACTCAAAGGTCTGCTCTCTATAATTTGAACCTTGTCCCCAGCTCCACATTGATTTTTTGGGTCATGGGCCATAAATTTTTTTCTTTTTCTAATATACTTCTTGTATAATGGGTGTTTGACCATGGTCTCACACATTACTACTATTGTCTTATCTGGTTTATCACTTACAACATAACCAGTTAATACCCTTTTACTCTTTTTTTTACTAATCTTAGCTCCGTCCATTCTCCAACTCCAATTGCTTTTCCCTCATAATTGTTAAAATTCGAGCAATACTTTTTTTTACTTGTGGTATGCGTGCCGTATTTTTTAATTGTCCAATGGAATGTTGAAATCTTAAATTAAATAGTTCCTCTCTGTACTCAGAGAGTTTTTTTTGAAGTTCTGAAATATCCATCTCCCGTATTTTTGCAGCTTCCATATTAAATCCCCTTCTCTTCTATTTTTGTCCTAATGGGAAGCTTATATGAAGCCCTCTCCAAGGCACCCTTGGCCTTTTCCACATCTACACCTGCAATCTCAAATAATATCCTTCCTGGCTTTACCAAAGCTACCCATGATGAAGGTGACCCCTTTCCTTTACCCATCCTCGTTTCAGCTGGTTTTTCTGTAACGGGCTTGTCTGGAAATATCCGTATAAAAACTTTTCCACCACGTTTTAAATATCTCATTATGGCCACACGGGCAGACTCTATTTGTTGTGCTGTTAGTCTCCCATGTTCACATGCCTTTAAGCCTACATCCCCAAAGGATACTCTACATCCTCGGTAGGCCTTGCCTCTTGTAAATCCCCTGTGTTGTTTCCTATATTTTATCTTTTTTGGACTAAGCATCAGTCTTTACCTCGTCTAGTATTTCGCCTTTAAATATCCACACCTTTACACCGATTATTCCATATGTAGTCAGTGCTGTAGCAAATCCATAGTCAATGTCTGCTCTTAAAGTGTGTAGTGGCACCCTTCCTTCCCTAAACCATTCAGTCCTAGCAATTTCTGCTCCACCTAACCTTCCTGAACAGGCAATTTTTATTCCTTTTGCCCCAAATTTTATAGCTAGACTAATGGACCTCTTCATTGCCCTTCTAAAAGCTACCCTCCTCTCTAGCTGTAAGGCCACATTCTCGGCTACTAGCTGGGCATCCGTCTCTGGTCTCCTGACCTCCACCACTTCTATGACGAATTCCCCTGTAAATTTCTGTTTTATCTCATTCCTTAATTTCTCTATTTCAACACCTTTTCTACCAATTACTATACCTGGCCTGGCAGTATGTATTATTATACGTACCTTATCAGCAGCCCTCTCAATCTCAATCTTTGATATACCAGCGTGATATAATCTTTTTTTTATAAACTTTCTTAGCTGCTTATCCTCATAAACATAACGTGCATAATCTTTTTTACTATACCACCTTGATAGCCAGTTTTTTGTATACCCTAACCTGAAACCGTATGGATGTACTTTTTGACCCAAAGCCCTTTCCTCCTACTCTTCATCAAGAATAACTGTTATATGACTGGTCCTCTTTAATATCCTCGTGGCCCTTCCCATTGCCCTTGGTCTTATCCTCTTCCACGTAGGACCCTCATTCACCAATACATTTTTTACATATAACCGGTCTACATCTAGAGAATAATTATTTTCTGCATTTGCAAGGGCTGAATACATTACCTTATATATTATCTGGGCAGCTTTTTTGGGAGTAAATTTTAGTACCTCTAATGCCTTATCTACTGGCATATTCTTGACATTTTTTGCCACCAACCTCGCCTTTCTGGGAGATATTCGCACATATTTTTGACTAGCTTTTGCCTCCATAACTAACCTCTTACTTTTTTCCCTTTACTTTACTCTTTTTATCACCTGCATGACCATGGAATGTCCTTGTAGGAGAAAATTCCCCTAACTTATGCCCCACCATATTCTCTGTCACAAATACAGGAACAAACTTCTTCCCATTATGAACCGCAAATGTTAATCCTACCATTTCCGGAGTAACTGTAGACCTCCTAGACCAGGTCTTTATTACTGACCTGTCCTTTGTTTCCCTGGCTTTCATGACCTTTTTCAAGAGGTGATCGTCAACAAATGGTCCTTTTTTTAGTGATCTTGGCATAGGGTACCTCGCTAATTATTTTCTTCTTTTTAATATGAACTTATCCGAATATTTATTTTTCTTCCTGGTCTTGTAGCCCTTGGTTGGCACTCCCCAAGGAGTTACAGGATGTCTTCCACCTGAACTCTTTCCTTCCCCACCGCCATGGGGATGATCAATAGGATTCATGGCTACACCCCTTACCTTGGGTCTTTTATTTAAATATCTATTCCTGCCCGCCTTTCCTATTTTTATGTTTTCGTGCTCTATATTACCAACCTGTCCTATAGTAGCCCTGCAACTTGCCAACACCTTTCTAATTTCACTAGATGGAAGTCTAAGGAGTATATACTTCTCCTCTTTGTCTATAATCTGGGCATATGTTCCTGCTGCCCTGCATAACTGCCCACCCTTTCCAGGATGCAATTCTATATTGTGGACAATAGTACCATTAGGAATATTACCCATGGGCATTGAATTGCCTACTTTAATGTCCGCTTTTTCACTAGAGATGATCACATCACCAACAGATAACTCCTTTGGTGCCAAAATATATCTCTTTTCTCCATCCATATAATAGAGGAGCGCAATCCTTGCACTCCTGTTGGGATCATACTCAATAGCTGCCACTTTGGCTGGGACATCAATCTTATTCCTCTTAAAGTCAATTATCCTGTATTTCCTCTTATGCCCCCCACCCCTTCTCCTGGCTGTTATCCTACCATAGCAGTTCCTGCCATCACTCTGGGGTAAGCCCCTGGTCAATGACTTTTCAGGCTTGGTCTTTGTTATCTCTGAAAAATCTGATACTGTCTGTCCCCGTCTTCCTGGTGAAGTTGGCTTTAATACTCTAATTCCCATTTTTATACACCTTCAAAAAATTCTATTTTATCACCTGGCGCCAATTTCACATACGCCTTTTTTAATCCACCTTTTTTCCCAACTACCTTTCCAAACCTCTTTTTTAATTTTGGCTTCTTGTTTATTACTCTGACCTCTTGAACTTTGACCTTAAAGGCCTTTTCAATGGCCTTTCTAATCTCAATCTTATTCGCACGCCTATCTACCACAAAAACTACCTGATTGGATGTGTCTTTTAAAAAGGTAGTTTTCTCTGTAAGTAAAGGTTTTAAAATTATCCTTGTATAATCCATAACTACGCCAACCTTTCCTTTATGTTTTCAACCACCTCAGGAGTGACCACTAGGTTCTCATACTTTAACAGGTCATAAACATTTATATCCTTTTCTAACGTCAATTTAACGTCTGGGACATTCCTTGCAGAAAGAATAACGTTTTTATCCTGTTTGGACAAAACAATCAAGGATTTTTTTAAGTTCAGGTTATTTTTTACTTTTACAAATTCCCTTGTCTTAGGTTGAGATATCTCTATATTTTCCAATACCAGAAGATTATCCCCTTTTACCTTAGATGTAAGGGCCATCTTTAAGGCCAATCTCTTTATTTTTTTATTAACCTTAAAGGAATAGTCCCTTGCCTTAGGTCCATGGCTTACAGCTCCCCCAACCCATATAGGCGACCTGATCGAACCTACCCTGGCCCTTCCTGTCCCTTTCTGCCTCCAGGGTTTTTTCCCGCCACCCCTAATGGTGGATCTAGTTTTAACTGACACAGTTCCAACTCTTTTTGCAGCAAGATGAGCCTTTACCACAAAGTTTAATATTTCTGGCTTTATTTCCACATTGAATATTTCGTCAGGTAGATCTATCTCACCCACTTTGTTCTTTTTTAAATCATAAATATTTACCACTGTCATTCTACACACCTCAACTCTGCTTACGGATGTAGACTATTGAATTCTTGGCTCCTGGGACTTGTCCCTTGACCAGTATTAGGCCTTCTTCTTTTCTTACATCTAAAATTTCTACATTTTTGTATGTATGTTGGACATTTCCCATATGGCCCGGCATCCTTTTTCCCTTAAACACCCTTGATGGATCAGCACATTGACCAATAGAGCCAGTTGCCCTATGAACCTTGTGATGTCCATGAGAGTCTGGAGAACCACCAAAATTCCATCTCTTCATTACTCCAGCAAAACCCCTCCCTTTAGATCGCCCTGTAATCTTTACCTTTTCTCCTACATTGAACAAATCCACACCAAGCTCCTGTCCTACCTGGTATTTATCCACTCCATCAGTCCTAAATTCCTTTAAATGTCTGTAAAATCCCTTACCTGCTTTTATCTGATGTCCCTTCTGGGGTTTACTTACCTTTTTCTCTTTAATGGGTTCAAATCCAAGCTGTAGAGCCTCATACCCATCTTTTTCATATTTTTTTATCTGTATAACCGGGCAAGGACCTACTTTTAAAACTGTTACAGGGACCTTGCTACCGTCTCGTGCAAATATTGTAGTCATCCCCATTTTTTTTCCAATTAACCCTAATCCCTTCATATATTTCCCCTCTCTATAATTAGAGCTTGATCTCCACATCAACACCTGCAGGTAAGCTTAATTTACCTAAGGCATCTACTGTTTGCTGGGTTGGTTCCAATATATCTAACAACCTTTTATGGATCCTCATCTCAAACTGTTCTCTTGATTTCTTATTGACATGTACTGATCTATTTACAGTCACCTTATGAATTCGAGTAGGTAGTGGTATGGGCCCAGCAACAGCTGCACCAGTGTTTCTCGCGGAGTCCACAATTTCTTGTACAGCCTTATCTAGAATCCTGTAATCATATGCCTTGAGTTTTATCCTGATCCTATCGCTTTGCATATTCACCATATTCCAATCTCCTATTCCATTATCTCAGAGACGACACCAGCGCCTACTGTCCTTCCACCTTCCCTTATCGCAAACCTAAGACCTTTCTCCATGGCTATGGGCGCTATTAACTCTACCTCAAACTGCGCATTATCTCCGGGCATCACCATCTCAACTCCCTCTTCTAACTTGATCACTCCTGTTACATCCGTCGTCCTAAAATAAAACTGCGGCCTATATCCCGTGAAAAATGGAGTATGACGACCTCCCTCTTCCTTCTTCAATACATATACCTCTGCCTTGAATTTCGTATGTGGTGTTATGCTCCCTGGCTTCGCTACTACCTGACCACGCTCTACCTCGTCCCTCTTGATCCCCCTTAACAATATACCTACATTGTCTCCTGCTTGACCTTGATCCAACGTCTTACGAAACATCTCTACACCTGTCACCACCGTCTTCTTCGTCTCTCCTAATCCTACTATCTCTACCTCATCTCCTACCGTCACTATCCCTCTCTCTACCCTGCCTGTCACTACCGTGCCCCTACCTGATATGGTAAATACATCCTCTATGGGCATCAAAAATGGCTTGTCTATCTCCCTCACTGGCTCTGGTATATAACTGTCCACTGCCTCCATTAACTCAAATACACACTTCGCTTCCTCACTGTCTGGATCATCACTCTCCAATGCCTTTAACGCACTACCATATATCACAGGTATATCATCTCCAGGAAAATCATATTGACTTAGTAACTCCCTTACCTCTAACTCCACTAACTCCAATAACTCCTCATCATCTACTAAATCTACCTTGTTCAAAAATACCACTATGCTCGGTACACCTACCTGACGAGCCAACAATATGTGCTCCCTCGTCTGGGGCATCGGACCATCTGTCGCCGCTACTACCAGTATGGCACCATCCATCTGCGCCGCTCCAGTTATCATGTTCTTTATGTAATCAGCATGTCCTGGACAGTCCACATGCGCATAATGCCTGTTCGGTGTCTCATACTCCACATGCGCCGTCGCTATGGTTATCCCACGCTCCTTCTCCTCCGGCGCCTTGTCTATCTCATCAAATGGTACATACTCCGCACTACCATACTTCGCCGCCAACTGCTTCGTTATCGCCGCCGTCAACGTAGTCTTACCATGGTCTATGTGACCTATAGTCCCTATATTTACGTGTGGCTTCTTCCTCTCAAACTTCTCCTTCCCCATAACTACCCCCTACTTCTAGGTTTTACTATACCCCACCATCCATTTGATATGAATTTTATGTAGGCAATCTTAAAATTAGACAAAGCCCACGACCGGACTTGAACCGGTGACCTCTTCCTTACCAAGGAAGTGCTCCACCTACTGAGCTACGTGGGCACCCTTCAAAGACAAAAAAAGAGCGGGAAACGGGAATCGAACCCGCAACCCCCAGCTTGGAAGGCTGGTGCTCTAGCCAATTGAGCTATTCCCGCTAACTATGGAGGGGGGTGGATTCGAACCACCGAAGGCGTATGCCGGCAGATTTACAGTCTGCTCCCTTTGTCCACTCGGGAACCCCTCCAAAAAGCTGGCGATGGGACTCGAACCCGCAACCTGCTGATTACAAGTCAGCTGCTCTGCCAATTGAGCTACGCCAGCAACAGAAGAGTCTTATAAACTCTTTTTTTTTAAAAGGCAAGAACAAAAATAGATAAATTCAAAAAAATAAAACTATCAACTCTACCACGTCAATTTACACATACTGAAACTGGCATATCTCCTTTTCCAGTAGTATTTTTTGAATAATCCGAGGCAAGGGTTACTGTTTCTAGATATTCATGTTTGTTTTTCAACAAAAAATCTACAAAGGATGAGTTAAAATTGTGTCCAGAACAAAAAACTTGAAAATAACCTTCAATTGGAAGTCCAATTAATGATAAATCCCCAATAAAATCCAAGATTTTGTGCCTAACTGGCTCATCTTCAAATCTTAACCCCTCAGGATTTAAAACACCTCTATCATCAAACACCACTGCATTTTCCAATGATCCTCCAAGGGCAAGTTTGTCTTTCTTTAAATTATGTACATCCTTCAAAAAACCAAAGGTCCTTGCTGGAGAAATATCGTATTCAAAGGACTTGGCACTATGTTTATAAAAAAAATACTGTTGTCCTATTAAATCATGAGAAAAATTTATTATATAATCAACTTTAAACCCCCTAGCAGGATATGCCTTTATCCACCGATTAAAATTGGCCAACATTACATTTTTCTTTAACAGATATCTTTTTTTAGGGGTATTTAAATCAGTGATGCCGGCAGATAAAATAAGCTCTACAAAAGGATATGCACTCCCGTCCATAATTGGGATTTCTTCTCCTTGGACCTCTATGAGCAAATTATCAATACCAAGACCACGAATAGCAGCCATTAAATGCTCTATGGTCTTGACCTCTTCTCCGTTAACTTTAAGATTAGTAGCCAATTCAGTATTACCTACATTCTTTGATATGGCCTTTATATATATGAGTCTATTTTTTACTTTTTTCACAAATATTACACCAGACCTAGAGGGAGCTGGATGAAAAATAACCCTACAATGAGTTCCAGAATGTAATCCAACTCCTTTACAATTTACAGAATGTCTTATTGTTCGCTCTCTCATTTTTTCATCCTCCTTGAGGAGACCTCCTGCAAAATTTATTCCGATTATAACATATTATTTTTACAGTAATATATCCTATTAGTAGTGTGTGGTTAAAAACACAACTATGTTTTTTATCACACCTTTTCTACGCAAATAATCCTATCATGTCCTTCATAATCTTTGGCCAACTTTATATCTTTCCAACAACCCTGACTTTCTATCAGTTCTATTATTTCAGGAAATTGTGAGCTATCTAGTTCCATTAAGAACCTTCCCCCAGGCCTTAATACATATGGTGAGTGCAAAAGAATATTTACTGCCAATTCAGTTCCACAAGGCCCGCCAAACAAAGCGTTCATGGGTTCAAAATTTATTACCTCTGGACTTGCCCCATTTAGGAGTTTAGGAGACAAATAGGGCGGGTTGGTAACAATTAAGTCTGCTGTATTTGCCTGTATAGATGACAGGAGATCTGTTTGCACAAAACTCAACCTGTCATTGACCTCATATCTCTTAGCATTTAGTCTTGCTATATCCAGGGCCGGTCCTGATATATCAATACCTATTCCCCTAAAATTTGGGAATTCAAGGGTCAAGGTAATGGCAATATTTCCAGAACCTGTACCTATATCAAAAAAAAACAAGGTATTATCTTTTGAATAAAAGGACTTACACATATCGATTAAAATTTCTGTACAAGGTCTAGGGATCAAGACATCTTTATTTACAATAAAATCCCTTCCATAAAATTCCTTCACCCCTATTAAATATGCAAGGGGTTCTCCTTTTCCTCGTCTTTGTATTAATCTCTGTATCTTTAAAATTTGATCTTTTGATAGGTCCTGTCTGCTCAACAAGACCTCTAGGCGGGTCTTTCCTAGGACATGGGCAAATATAGCTTCTGTACTAAGTTCTGGTGAGTCTATTCCCTTACTTCTTAAATATTCTTTACAAAATTTTAAAAAATCATGTAAACTCACCACTTCAGTTATGCGACTATTTCCTTTACCTTTTGGGCTTGATGGTGTTGGATAAGTGGCTCTATGATCTCTTCTAGATCTCCATTTAATATAACTTCTAAATTATAAGTAGTGAGGCCAATCCTATGGTCTGTGACCCTTCCCTGGGGGAAATTATAGGTCCTTATCCTCTCTGACCTATCTCCACTACCCACCTGGGCCCTTCTTGCCTCATCCTGTTCCTGTTTTGCTTGCTCTTGCATCATCTGAAGTAAACGGGAGCGCAATACCTTCATGGCCTTGGCCTTATTCTTGTGTTGAGATTTTTCATCTTGACAAGTAACTACCAAACCAGTGGGTAAATGGGTAATCCTTACTGCTGAGTCCGTGGTGTTAACACTTTGTCCCCCTGGCCCTGAGGCTCTGAACACATCTATTCTCAGATCTTTTGGATCTATCTCCACATCCACCTCTTCAGCCTCTGGCAGGACTGCAACTGTAACCGCAGAGGTGTGAATCCTACCCTGGGACTCAGTAACAGGGACACGCTGTACCCGATGAACCCCTGATTCGAACTTGAGTTTACTGTACACTTTTTCACCAGATATATTTACTATAACTTCTTTAAATCCACCTGCACCTGTGGAATGGGCATCAACTAACTCCACTTTCCACCTGTTCTTCTCTGAATAACGAGTATACATTCTAAGGAGGTCTGCAGCAAATAACGCGGCCTCTTCTCCCCCTGTACCTGCCCTAATCTCTAATATTACAGACCTCTTGTCTAGGGGGTCTTCAGGAACTAATAGGACCTTTAATCTTTCTTCTAATTCTTTTAACCTATTTTCCAAGACCTCTGCTTCTGACCTGGCCAATTCCCGAATCTCTGGATCTGGATCCTTTGACAGCTCCCTATTCCCTTGAAGTTCCTGGTTTACTTCCTTGTATTCTCGATAAGTCTTTACTATTTCATCTAGTTCAGCATGGGATTTAGCAAGCTCTTTGTACTTTTCCTTATCTGAAAAGGCATCTGGGGAACTCAGTTTTTTCTCAAGTTCCAAATAACTATTTTCGATTTCATCTAATTTTGCAAAAATTCCCATGGGATAATTCTTATTCTTTTTTCAATTTTTATCTTTATATATATACTCTAAAATTGAGCAAAAAACTACTCAAGATTATATTTTTTCTTAAATCTATCTATCCTTCCTGCAGTATCTACAAACCTCTGTTTCCCAGTATAAAATGGGTGGCAGTTGGAACATATTTCCACATGGACCTCTTCTGCCCTTGTGGATAAGGTCTCTATCTCAAATCCACACGCACATTTGTATATAGCCTTATACAGCTTTGGATGGATCTTTTTCTTCATCTGACATTTTCCTCCTCATTATATTTAAAATAAAAATATTCCCTCAGAAGAAGGGAATGTTTTATAACCCCTTTAAAAAAAAATTACAAGGCCTTTTATTTAGGATTTTCTGGATTTGTCTAGGGGGTTTTAACACACTAAAATTTTTATTAAGTTATTAAAATATCCTGATAAAATCTCTAATACATCTTTCTTATCAATATATTAGAACCCTCTAGGATCCCTATCAGGACACCTAATGCCTGTTCAATGCCTTTTTTTGCCTCAGGGCTTAGTTCTAGTCCTGGCTCAAGGCTTTTTGGCACAATCCCAATAAGTTGTATCTTCTTTGGAAGGATCTCAGAAATAGTCATAATATGGAGCAAATCAGATATACCCAGTTGATGAGGAGAAATCTTTATTCTATAAAAATTAGGCTTTTCAAGTAGGTCAATGACAACCACGTGCCCTGGAGAACTCCCCTTTTTTTGGATTGCATCAATAATATATACTGCATCTTTGCCTTCCATATAATTTATAAGGGACATTCCACTGGTCCCACCATCCACTATCTCCACGTTGTCAGGGACTTCATATCTTTTTTCAAGCTCCTCCACTGCCCTGACTCCAATACCCTCGTCACCCATTAGTATATTTCCAACCCCCAGGACCACTACCTGGGGGTTATTTTTATTAACACTTTCCATAACTTAAAGTACCCTCACCTTTACAACCTCATCATCATCTTCATTATGCAGGTGAATAGCACAGGCAAGACAGGGGTCAAAGGAGTGAACAGTACGAAGAACCTCCAAAGGTTTTTTGGGATCTGCTATTGGATTTCCTATCAAAGAGGCCTCATAAGGTCCTAATTCGTCTTTCTGATTTCGTGGACCTGCATTCCAGGTTGAAGGAACCACTGCCTGATAGTTGGCAATCTTTTCATCCCTGATTATTACCCAGTGAGACAACATTCCCCTTGGGGCCTCGTGAAAACCAAATCCCTTGATCTCTCCCTTTGGAAATTTAGGAGAATGGAATGTATCATAATCTCCCTTGCCTATATTTTCAACTAGGGCGGTCCAAACCTCATCCAAGGTATCAGTTAAAACAGCAGCCCTTACAGCCCTTGCAGCATGACGACCAATTGTTGAATGGAGTGCAGAGAGTCCAATCTTTGTCCCTGCTATTTGAGACGCAATACTTAAGGCAGTATTTACATATTTCTTTGTTGGTTTATGTCCAGCAGCATACATACACAAAACATTGGCTAGTGGCCCTACTTGAGCTGGTTTTTCTTTAAAATTCGGCGCCTTGACCCATGAATACTTTTCTTCCACATCATAACCTGTATATTTAGGATCAGTTTCTTCCACCCATGGATGACGATTCCAATCACCGTCATACCAAGAATGTTTTATGCATTCTTTAACATTGTCTTTAAAGAATGAGTCATTAAACGATTTAATAGGTTGAAATGTACTTAGATCACCATTTTCAATGTAACCACCTGGCATTAAGAACTTAGTGCCCTTTTCATCCATTGGAAGCTCAGGTACACTAAGATAGTTTGTCACACCAGAACCATATTTTGTCCAATCAGCATAAAAAGCACCAACAGCTGCCACGTCCACTAGATATACCTTTTTCACAAATCCTTTAATATTATCTATCAGACTCTTTACGTACAAGAGTTGTTCCATAGTAAGGGGCGCAGGTGTATTTGGATCAACTGGATTTGCAACCCCACCAACTGCAAGGTTCTGGATATGAGGGGTCTTACTTCCCAATATAGCAACTACTTTATTGATCTCTCGTTGATAATCAAGTGCCTGGAAATAATGTGTAACAGCAAGGAGATTGACCTCTGGAGACAATTTCATAGCAGGGTGTCCCCAATATCCACTTCCAAATATACCTAGTTGTCCTGATGCCACAAATTTCCTTAACCTATCCTGAATGTCCTTAAATTCATTATAACTATTTTTGTGCCAATCTGAGATCTGTTCAGCAAGTTTTGCTGTCTTCTTTGGATCAGCCTGAAGAGCAGACACAATATCCACCCAGTCAAGGGCAGACAGCTGATAAAAATGGGTTATATGATCAAATATCCCATGGGCAGCTATTATTAAATTTCTAATGTACTGAGCATTTAAAGGGATATCCATGCCCAGGGCGTTTTCCACTGCCCTTACAGAACAAATGGCATGGACTGTAGTACAAACCCCACATATCCTCTGTGTAAATATCCAGGCTTCCCTTGGGTCCCTTCCCTTTAAAATTACCTCTATACCCCTCCACATCTGGCCAGATGACCAGGCATTTTTTACTTCTCCACCATCTACTTCAACGTCTATCCTAAGATGTCCTTCTATTCTAGTAATTGGGTCAATGGTTATCCTCTTTCCCATATCTATCTCTCCTTAACACTTTTTATTTTATTATTTATTTTTGGATGGTAATGCCAACACTGGAAACCTTTTTACCACATATAAATAACCTAAAATCTCCACTGAAATCACACCAAAGGTGATTATCAGTTCAGGAGCAGTAGGAAAATAATGCCATCCATTCCCAGGGTTAAATCCACATATATATGTATCAAATCTGTAAAGACCTGCTCCTAAGAGCACACAAAAAGCCGCAATAAAAACTTTTTTAACATTGGTCCTATTCTCAGGCTTCCATAAAATGATAAGTCCAATTAAAAGCAAAAAGGTTTCAATCAAAAACATATTGCCTGGTAGATCTCCCTTAAATATCTGAGACAGTGCCCCCCTTGCATTGATGTCTTGAATCCTCATTATCAAAAATATCCCTATTAGCCATGGGATGACCCCAGATAATTTTGTGAGCAACTTAAACTCATGGGTATTTTTAAAGGCTACCCCAGAGACACTTGTCTCAAAGATTACAATACAATACCCCATCATTATGGCACAAATCAAAAAGAACAAGGGCAAAAGCTTTGACCAATAGAGAGGGGATAGCTTGTGTCCCGCCAGTATCATCAAAGTACCTAAAGAAGATTGGTGCATAGTGGGAAGTAACATTCCTAGGGCAACAAAAATAAACAATACTTTGTTTAATTTCTCCTCAATATCCTCTACTTTTAGCATCCGTCTAACCCCTGGATTTTTTACCAGCACAGGACTAAACTCGATCCAGAGGACAACTACATAAGAGGCAATACACACAGCTACTTCTAACATTGGAGAATGAAAATTCATATGCCAGGGCATAAATATATTGAACATATTCCAATATCTACCAATATCAAAAAAGATGGATACTGCAGCAAGTGTATATCCTAACATACTCGTCAAAATAGCAGGTTTTAATAGTGGTGTATATTCACCTTTATTAAATATATAAATCAAAATGGCCATTGCATAACCACCACAAGCAAATGCTGTACCCACATTGACGTCATATGCAATCCAAAGCCCCCAGGGATATCCATCATTCATCCCTGACACGGAACCTAGGCCATAAATAAAACGTTTAAGTAAAAAGATTCCTGCCAGCAGGATCACTATTACGCCTAAGATAAAAGGCACTGTAATTACCCTGCTGCTTAAAGGTCTTGCTTCAGACATATAAACCTCCTCATACATTGATTACTCAACAGGCAATCAATGGATATATTTATTTTTTCAAAATCTTGCCCTTTAGTCATGAACTCCTCTCTTTTTGACAAGATAAACAAGCCCTCCCAGAGCAGCTACTGGATAGACGACATATTTATATAATCCCTTACTTACTCCTTCTAAATCTGAAACATAGGACTGGCGCCTCACATCAGGGAGCCCCAACTTATCAAACTCAACTCCAGCAAGGATCATACATTGAGACCCACCTAGTTCATCTAATCCATAAATATGGTTTATATATGGTTTTGCCTTATGGACCCTGGTCTTTCCAGATTCTATATGATTAACTGGAAACTCATAATATTCTCCAGGTTTCATGAGCATACGCCTTTGGGCCTCTTTTCTGAGCTTTTCAACTGGACCAAATAGGGAAGCCCCTGTTGGACACACAGCGCAACATGCAGCATATTCCCCTTTTTCTAATAAATGATTACATAACTGACACTTTCTGATCTGTGGAAAAGGTGAATCCCATTCAAATTTTGGGATGTCATAAGGGCATGCAACTTCACAATACCTACACCCTATACAGGCAGAGGGATCATAGGTAACAATTCCAGTCTTCTCGTCCTTGTGTAATGCAGTCACTGGGCAAGCTGCTGCACATGCTGGTTCTAGGCAGTGCATACATTGCCTTTTTATAAAAGCAAATTTATCTCCTTTTTTGTACATTTTTATTATATTCAAAGTCTTTCCCGAAAGATCTATTGGATTGTCCCAGGTCTTTTGATCCCCTGTATGCTCCACTGGCATGTTATTGGCCCTTTTACATGCCACCATACAGGATTGACAACCTATGCATAGGTTGGAATCATATAAGATCCCCACAGCATCAGGAGGAAGCTCTTTTTTAGAGGCCTTGGCTTCTTTGGTCAACGATGCAGCACCAAGGGCCACGCTTCCTCCCACAACACTCTTTAAGAATCCACGTCTTGAAACACTCATTGCCTACCCCCCTTTATTTTTCGTCCTCTGATTTCATCCTAGTTACAGTAACTGCAGCAGCACCAGCAGCAGCTCCAATTGCGGCTCCTACAAGTCCAGCAGCAGTACCAGATACCTTTCCTCCCCTTTCATATTTTATACCTGCTGGAGTCGCTGCGGGGGTAAAGACTGTATCCTTCTTAATATCCGCCTCAACAAATAATGGAATAGTAAAGCCCACACCCTTTTCACTACATCCAAAACAAGGGTGCCCACACCTAACCGGCCATGTGCCCACGTCATTAAACTGCAATATAGAACAGTTGTTATAAGTAACTGGTCCCTTACATCCTAATTTATACAAACAATATCCCTTTCTATGTCCCTCATCTCCAAATTCTTCAGCGAACCTTCCTGCATCAAAATGAGGCCTTCTCTCACAATTCTCATGCACTAATCTACTATAGGCAAATTTTGGCCTCCCCAACTTATCAAGTTCAGGTAATTTCTTAAAGGTTATATAATATGCAACTGTGGAAAGAAAATTATAAGGATTTGGAGGACATCCAGGGATTGTGACAACAGCCTTATCTTTTAAAACCTCAGGGGCTCCTTTGGCCCCAGTGGGATTTGGATCAGAGGCCACTAATCCACCCCAGGAGGCACATGAACCTATTGCTATTATAGCACCTGCCTTATCAGCCATCTCTTTGACGATCTTGACAAATGGCTCACCTGCTATTTGACAATAAATCCCACCGTCTTTAGTTGGAATGGCCCCTTCAATAACCAATACAAACTTACCCTTGTTTGCTTCCACTGATCTATCCATAAATTCTTCTGCTTGTTTACCTGCACCAGCATCTAAGGTCTCATTATAATCCAAGGAAATGAGATCCAAAATCAATGAATCTATAGTAGGATGACTAGTCCTCAACAAGCTCTCTGTGCAACCAGTACAACCTTGACCAGAAATCCATATCACTGGAGGACGTTTTGGGTCTGTCATGGCCTCTGCGATCCTCTCCCCCGCAGCCAGAGGCAGCCCCATACTTGCAGCCATCACGGTGCAATACTTTAAAAAATCCCTCCTTGAACACATGCCAAACACACTTTCTTTAGATCTGTTCTTCATTTTCCCCCCCATACAGGATTTTATGTTAAGAACGCAATTCTAAAAATACTCCCATCACCCTAAAATAATTTCTTTTTTTACAGAAAATGCACAGTTTGCACATTCTGCATAAAAAATTCATTAAAAGATTTAAATAATTGTTATACTAAATTAATTAAACTTTCAAGCAAAAACAAATTGACACTATGAATCATTTTTATATGGAAGGATAAAAGAAGGTGCGTCTATTAATATAAAATCCAAAAAATAACCCTATTCATAAATAGTTTTACAAAAAGTAGTCAATTATATTGATCTGTTAGAAAAAAAGAAAAAGTCTGTCAGGACTAGCGACAGGAGGGCTGTTTTCTCATGACTCCTTGTTTTATAAAAACTATCTGCCATATCTGTATTGACCTGGCCCTAAAAGATCCAGCACATGAAAGGAGATAAAAATCCCACATCCTTTTAAAAACATGGGAATATCTTTTCGATAGATCAGGCCACGCCTTTTGAAAGTTCCTATACCAAGCCATTAATGTTAAATCATAATGTGGACCCAAATTGTGTATATCCTCTATAATAAAAAGACCTTCTACGCCCTTGGCTATCTGGGCCAAGCTAGGAAGCATCCCATTTGGAAAAATATATTTATTTATCCAGGGCTCAACATTTCTTTTAGATACATTACTGCCAATAGTGTGTAGGAGAAAGATCCCATCATCTTTTAAACATCTATGTACTACGGACATAAATACTCTATAATTCTTATGACCTACATGTTCAAACATTCCCACAGACACGATCTTATCGTATTTTCCATTTATCAGCCTATAGTCAGAATCTATAAATTCCACATCTAACCCTTTACAAAATTGTCTTGCATAACTCAACTGTTCTTTTGAAATATTGACTCCAGTTACTTTCGTTCCATATGTTTCACACATATATTTTGCCAATCCTCCCCAACCACATCCAATATCTAATAGATGATCATTTTGATCTATCTCCATCTTTTTTGCTATGAGCTCCAACTTATTTATCTGTGCTTGGTTTAGCTCCCTAGTATTATAAAACCATGCACAGCTATACTGCTTATATGGGTCTAAAAAAGAAAAAAATAAATCATTGTCTAAATCATAATGTCTCTCAGCTATCACCCTTGAACGGGAAAGAGATTGTAGATTAAACAAAATATTTGGCAGAAATCTTAAAAGATAAAAGATGTCCCCCCTTACCTTTTCATCTAGCCTAGCCCTTAGTATCCTGCAGATAAATTCATCAATACGCTCACACTCCCACCAACCTTCCATATAAGATTCACCTAGGCCAAGGCCCTTGGCCCGTATAACTCTCTTATAAAATTCCTTGTTTTTTACTCTAATATCCCAAGCTCTATTACCATTGACTCTAATTCCTGCACTCTCAAGTAATTCCCTTACTACCTTCTCATACATATGCCCCTCCAATAAATGAAATACACAAAAGGGGAAATATTTTTCCAATAAAAACTTTCAAAAAAATGATTAATCAAATGGATAGGAATGTAAAGGGGATTAGGCCCAAAATAGGCCAGAAAATAAAAAAATAGCCAGGAGTTAACTCCTGGCTATTTTTTTATTTATGGAGCCGAGGGGAATTGAACCCCTGACCTCTTGAATGCCATTCAAGCGCTCTCCCAACTGAGCTACGGCCCCAATAAATCTGTATATTACTTATAATATTCCTTATGTCAACCTAAAATTTAACAACTAGCCAATCTTATACTCCCTTAAAAATAAAAAATATAAATCCATGTTACACCAAGGGATTGGTCCTAAAATTGATTTGAATTTTTTCCATAAAAAGTATATATACACTGGTGGCCTTCATATGGTCCTTACTTTATCTAAACAAGTTGGTATAATAGTTCTATATGTTAGAATTCCTCAAAATAAAAAATCTTGCATTGATCCAAGATGCGGAAATAGAGTTCTCTCCTGGGCTAAATGTTATTACAGGAGAAAGTGGGGCAGGAAAGTCTATTATCTTAAAGGCACTGGATTTTGCATTGGGAGAGAGGTTAAACTCTGATATAATCCGTCCAAACAAAGAAAAAGCAAGCGTAGAAGCATTATTCACTTTAAATAAAGAAGAGGTCTTAGTAAAAAGAGAAATTATAAAAAGATCAGGTAGATCTAGGATATACATAAATGATAGCTTATGTACTCAAAAAACCTTAAAGAGCCTTAGGGAAAAATTGATCCTTTACACAAGCCAACACGAACAACACAAGCTCATAAAACCAGAATATCATACTCAACTTTTAGATCAGTATATCCCCTCTGATCTATTGATAAAAAAAAATAATACATTAGAACAGATTAGAAAAATACAAGAGACAAAAAATAAACTAAAGCAAAGAATTTGCGACTTAGATACCAAAAAAGAGCTCATGGGATTTCAATTACAAGAAATAAAAAAAATAGCCCCTAAACCAAAAGAGGACCAAATCCTATTACAAAAAAGAGAAAATCTGAGAAATTCAGCCAAGCTTGGAGAAAAAATTCAACAAGCACTAGATGTGTTGTGTTCTCCTGAGTTCTCATTATTAGAAAATATATTTAAGTTCCAAGCTATAATACAAGACATAACGTCACTAGATCCTGATTTTAAGGATATATTAGGAGAAATAGAACACACAAGAGATATCTTCCACGACCTTGAATCTCGTTTAAGGTCCTATCCAGTGGGATTAAAGGATATCTATGAACTAGAACAAATAGAGGCTAGACTTTGGGAATTGGAACAGCTAAAAAAAAGGTTAAATAAATCCCTTGATGAGATCATAAAATTTCAAGAGGAACTAGAATTAAATATCTCAACAAGGGACAAACTAGACTTAGAACTCAAAGAAATTGAAAAAAAAGAAACAAATATCCTAAACCAATTAAAAGAGATAACTAATCAAATAAACATAGCAAGAAGGGAAGTATCCACTGAGATTTCAAAAAAACTAAAACATGAGCTACTTGATCTTGGATTTGAAAGGCACATAGAAATATATTTTGAGTTCTTTTCAAAAAAAATACATCTAGAGGTGGAAGAACAAAGGGCAAAGATCATGTGGAAACCAAACCCAGGTCAAAAACTCCAGCCTTTAAACAACATTGTATCAGGAGGAGAACTATCAAGGGTGTTTTTAGGATTGATTTCCATTAGTATTCCTGAGGAAATGCCTACACTAATATTTGACGAAGTGGACACTGGGATAGGGGGTCTTACACTACTCAAGATTGGCAAAAAAATTAAAGAGTTGTCCAAACAGCATCAAGTCCTATTAATTACCCATTGGCCACAACTAGCATCTCTTGCAGACAGGCATTTTAAGGTACACAAAGAGGTAATAGACAAACAGACATATACCAGGTGCAATCTATTAAAAGGTAAAGAAGTAGAAGAGGAATTGTCTAGAATGGCTGGAGGCGGAGAACAGGGTAGGATCCTTGCATCGCAACTTTTAAAGGAGAACAAATGGGACAAAATATAGAATGTCTAGATCTAGAGGTATTAGAAGTCCTATCCCTTGATGGAAAGGACTTTTTCAGACTTCGTCTTTCCCCTCCCAAATGGGAATGGAATACAGGACAATTTGTAATGATAAGACCATTGTCTTGGAGTTATGATCCATTCTTACCTCGTCCTTTCTCTATTTCTCAATTGGACAATGAAAAGTTAGAGATATTTTTTCAAATCGTAGGAAAGGGCACTAAGCTACTCTCTCAATTAAAAAATGGCGACAAGGTCAAGGTCTGGGGTCCCCTAGGACATGGATTTAAGATTGACCTTAATCTACCGATCTTGATCCTTGCTGGAGGCATGGGCATTGCCCCATTTATTGGACTTGTAAAAAATCATCCCCATCCAGAAAAACTGGAATTAATATTTGGACATAGGAGAGATCTCAGTTGTTACCCAATTAATGAACTATCAAAAAAGATTCTAATATGGACAGTGAGGGATGCATCTCAACGGGACATTGAAAGACTAAAAAGGGCTATTCAGGTCAAGGTTGAAGGCTATTCATCAGAAGGACAAATACTGGCATGTGGACCTCTCCCTTTTTTAAATATGGTGCATAACTCATGTATCTCAAAACAGACCCAGGTACAAATTTCACTAGAAAGGCCTATGGCGTGTGGAATAGGTGTTTGTCTTGGGTGTTCAATTCCTGGACCATCAGGAGAAAATTTTCAAACATGTAAACATGGGCCTGTATTTAAATGTGAAGATTTAAGCACTGTATGCCAACAAATCAAGGGGATATATTAGATGAACTTTAAAGTAAAAATAGGCAATCTAGTTTTAAAAAATCCTATACTTACTGCTTCTGGGACCTTTGGATATGGGCTAGAATTTGAACCTTTTGGGGACTTAAAAAAACTTGGCGGCATTATAGTAAAAGGCCTTTCCCTTTTACCTAGACCAGGTAATCCAGGGGATAGAATAGCTGAGACCCCCTGTGGTATGTTAAACTCCATTGGCCTTGAAAATATAGGCATTAACGCATTTTTAAAAGAAAAGCTACCATATCTTCCATGGAAGCATACACCTATTGTTGTAAATCTCTACGGTGAAGACTTACAGGAATTTGAAAAATTAGCTAAGATATTAGCCAACAAAGAGGAAATAGGGGCCATTGAGATCAATATATCCTGCCCAAATGTAAAAAAAGGTGGAATGCAATTTGGACAGGATCCAAGTAGTGCTGCTAGGGTATGTGAAATAGTAAAAAAGGCTGCAGAATCAAAAACAGTGATTGTAAAACTCAGTCCAAATGTTGTGGATATAAAGGCAATAGCAAAGGCAGTGGAAGATGCCGGTGCGGATTCAATATCCTTGATAAACACCATACCAGGTATGGCCGTAAATCCTTATACAAGGATGCCTAAGCTAACTAATATTATTGGTGGACTATCTGGTCCAGCTATCAAACCCATAGCCCTTAGGATGGTATATGAAGTTGCACAAACCGTTAATATCCCTGTAATAGGAATTGGAGGCATTGCATCGGTAGAAGATGTATTTGAATTTATACTTGTAGGTGCCCATGCAGTGGAAATTGGCTCTGCTAGTTTTACTAACCCCAAACTTGTTTTTGAAATTATTAAAGAACTACCCACTATGGCAAAAAAGTTGGGAATCAGAGGGTTGAATGAATACAGAGGGAGCCTTTACGCCTAACTAGTATAGATTAGAAATCTTCAAATAAGGGAGAAAATATGTTGTCTAAGGGAATCCATGTAATATCTTCAGCAAATGGTTGGGCAATTACTGTAGTTGGCATGCTCACTGTATTCTTGGGTTTATTGGGGTTATTTTTTTTGATCTCGCAATTACATAAGATAATTATACTTTGGGATAATAAAAAGGGATTGTTGAATAATATATTTTATATACCTTCTAAAAAGGAACCATTCCCTGGATATAATAGACTTAGAGATGTCTCTACTCGAATAAAAGAAGAGTCTAGACATGCCTATATATTGGCAAAATTCGCAGGGGAACAATTTAGTATCTCCTCTTTATTGGAACTTGCAAAAAAAAGAGATATCTCTATATCCAACGAATGTATCAAGATATTATTGGAAAAATCCATTATTATTCCCCTAAAAAAGGACATATATTATTGGAATGAATAACGGGAGATCATTTTATAACTCTGTAAAAATCTTTAGATTTTCTTTTTCTTAATTCTATCCAATCGGAGGAAAAATGGAACACATACTTGAGTATCTGGCTACAACTGGATTTGCGCTAATAAATCTCAAATTTTCATTGATGATAATAGTTGGCATGATTTTGATTTATTTAGGAGTGGCCAAACACTATGAACCTCTTTTACTAGTCCCTATTGGATTTGGGGTCTTGGTCGGAAATGTCCCCCATGTAGCTAGAGTAAATATCTCTATTTATGATCCTGGTAGTGTATTAAACTATTTATATTTTGGGGTAGTCAAAGGGATATACCCACCGTTGATATTCTTAGGCATTGGAGCAATGACTGACTTTTCCACGATGTTAGCTAGACCTCTCTTAATGCTCCTTGGTGCAGCAGCCCAGATGGGTATTTTCTTGACCTTTCTCGGTGCCCTATATATTGGATTTGCCCCTCCTGAGGCGGCCTCTATAGGAATAATAGGAGGAGCAGATGGCCCTACTTCAATATTTCTCACAGCAAAACTCGCACCTCACCTATTAGGTCCAATATCAATTGCAGCTTATTCATATATGGCCTTGGTCCCAGTTATCCAACCACCTATTATGAAATTACTTACTACCAAAAAGGAAAGATTAATCCGAATGAAAGAACCAAGAGAGGTCTCTCAAAAGGAAAAGACTATCTTCCCTGTAGTAGGTTTTATATTGACCACTTTTCTGGCCCCAGCATCACTTCCCTTATTTAGTATGTTATTTTTGGGAAACCTCTTAAAAGAAGCAGGGGTTACTGAGAGGTTGGCCCAAACAGCACGCACAGCGCTTATTGATACTGTTACTATTATATTGGGATTTACTGTTGGTGCTAGTACCCAGGCCAATGTATTTCTAACACCTAAATCAATATATATCTTTATCTTAGGTGCCTTTGCATTTGCTGTGGCCACTGCATCTGGGGTAATATTTGCAAAATTTTTGAATCTATTCTTAAAAGACAAGATTAACCCACTTATTGGAGCAGCTGGGGTATCTGCTGTCCCAGACTCAGCAAGGGTTGTCCAAATAGTAGCCAGGTCAGAAGACAAAAACAATTTTCTACTCATGCATGCAATGGCCCCTAATGTTGCTGGAGTAATAGGATCCGCCATTGCAGCTGGAGTCTTATGGCACTTTATGGTTCCTTAAAAAATTTTATATATCAGCAACGGGTATAACCACAGGCTGGGCAAAGTAGGCAACCTTCTTGAAATGTTATCTCTTCTCCACATTCAGGACAAATAGGTTTGACCAGGTCAGGTTGTATGGTATTATATTCTCCATTTTTCCTTTTCATATAATGATTTTCAAGTACCCATGCCACGGCATCAGGTATGGATAAGAGGAGCCCTTTCTTCTGGAATACAGGATGTTCACCACCAATACCTTTTAGTTGTCTCACTATTTCTTCTACCTTTACCCCTGATCTCAAGGCAAGAGATACCAATCTACCAATGGCCTCTGCCTTTGCAGTTATTGACCTCCCTGACTTTCCAATAGTGGCAAAGACCTCAAAAGGCCTTCCGTCCACTTCATTTATGGTAAGATACAAGGTCCCAAGCCCTGTTTTTACCTTTTGAGTAAATCCATAAACCACCTCTGGCCTCTGTCTTACATTTGTCTTATCACGAGTATCTGTCTTTAAACTTAATACCTGGCTACTCTTACATCCATCTCTAAATACTGTTACTCCTTTACATCCTCTTCTATATGCTTCTAAATAAATTTCTTTTACATCTTCTTTTGTTGCTGAATTTGGCAAATTTACTGTCTTAGATACTGCATTATCAGTATATTTTTGAAATGCAGCTTGCATTTTAATATGCCATATTGGTTCTATATCATGGGCCATCACAAATATCTTTTTTATATTTTCTGGAATATTATCTAAGTCCTGAATACTGCCCTTCTTTAAAATTTCTTCTATCAATTCTTCTGAATAAAGACCCAAGTTTTTTAATGTATCCTTAAAATTTGCATTTATTTCTAAAAGTCTTTCTCCTCCCATCACATGTCTATAAAAACAAAGTGCAAATACAGGTTCAATCCCAGACGAACATTCTGCTATAATAGAAAGTGTCCCTGTGGGAGCAATAGTAGTAGTAGTGGCGTTCCTGTATGGCCCTTCTCCTTTAGACTTATAAATAGAATCTTCATACCCTGGAAATGCACCCCTTTCTTTAGCCAATTCTTGAGAAGCCAATCTAGATTCTCTTTGTATAAATTCCATAACCCTTTCAGCAAAGTCCAGTGCTTCCTCGCTGTTATATGGAACGCCCATTTTAAATAAAAGATCTGCCCAACCCATTACTCCAAGGCCGATCTTTCTATTTAACCTAACTTTCTCGGTTATAAGATCAATTGGATACCTAGATAGGTCTATTACATTATCTAAAAATCTCACACTCAAATGAACTACCCTAGATAGCCTATCCCAATCTATACCAAGGTCTTTATTATAAAAATTACTCAAATTAATAGAACCTAGGTTACATGCCTCATATGGCAAGAGGGGTTGTTCTCCACAGGGATTTGTACTCTCAATCTTACCCTGGGCAGGGGTTAGATTGTCTCTATTGATCCTATCTAGAAAAATTATACCAGGATCTCCTGTCTCCCACGCCTTTTCCACCAATAAATCAAACACCTCCCTTGCCTTTAATTCACCTTTTTTCTCCTTTGTATGAGGAGC